>JAEZBO010000215.1 GCA_023427085.1 Pseudomonadota bacterium | reverse complement strand
CCCGCCGCCCCGGCCGCCGAGGCCGCGCCGGCCGCTCCCGCCGCCCCGGCCGCGCCGCAGGGCCACGTGGTCAAGGCGCCGATGGTCGGCACCTTCTACCGCGCCCCCAACCCCGGCGCGCCGCCCTTCGTCGAGGTCGGCCAGACCGTCAAGGAAGGCGATCCGCTGTGCATCATCGAAGCGATGAAGCTGCTCAACGAAATCGAAGCCGACAAGTCCGGCGTCATCAAGGAAGTCCTGATCGAAAACGGCGAGCCGGTCGAGTACGGCCAACCCTTGTTCGTGATTGGTTGATATGTTCGAAAAAATCCTGATCGCCAACCGTGGCGAGATTGCCTTGCGCATCCAGCGCGCCTGCCGCGAGCTGGGCATCAAGACGGTCGTGGTGCATTCGGAAGCCGACCGCGAGGCCAAGTACGTCAAGCTGGCCGATGAGTCGGTGTGTATCGGGCCTGCCGCCTCGCGCGACAGCTACCTGAACATGCCCGCCATCATTTCGGCCGCCGAAGTCACCGATGCCGAGGCCATCCACCCCGGCTACGGCTTCCTGTCCGAAAACGCCGATTTCGCCGAGCGCGTCGAAAAGAGCGGCTTCGTGTTCATCGGCCCGCGCCCCGAGACCATCCGCCTGATGGGCGACAAGGTCAGCGCCAAGCACGCGATGATCGAGGCCGGCGTGCCGGTCGTGCCGGGCTCCTCGGGCGCGCTGCCCGACGATCCCCAGGAAATCCTGCGCATCGCGCGCGAGGTCGGCTATCCGGTCATCATCAAGGCGGCGGGCGGTGGCGGCGGACGCGGCATGCGCGTGGTCCACACCGAGGCGGCGCTGATCAACGCGGTCACGATGACGCGGTCGGAGGCCGGTGCGGCCTTCAACAACCCCGAGGTCTATCTCGAGAAGTTCCTCGAGAATCCGCGTCACGTCGAGATCCAGGTGCTGGCCGACGGCGGCCGCAACGCCGTCTGGCTGGGCGAGCGCGACTGCTCGATGCAGCGCCGCCACCAGAAGGTCATCGAAGAGGCGCCGGCGCCGGGCATCGCCCGCCGCCTGGTCGAACGCATCGGCGACCGCTGTGCCGAGGCCTGCCGCAAGATGGGCTACCGCGGCGCGGGCACCTTCGAGTTCCTGTACGAGAACGGCGAGTTCTATTTCATCGAAATGAACACCCGCGTGCAGGTCGAGCACCCGGTCTCCGAGCTGATCACCGGCGTCGACATCGTGCAGCAGCAGATCCTGATCGCCGCCGGCGAGAAGTTCCTGCTGCGTCAGCGCGACATCACGTTCAAGGGCCACTCGATCGAGTGCCGGATCAATGCCGAAGACCCGTTCCGCTTCACGCCCAGCCCCGGCCGCATCACCAACTGGCATACGCCCGGCGGCCCCGGCGTGCGGATCGACTCGCACGTCTACAATGGCTACTTCGTGCCGCCGAACTACGACTCGATGATCGCCAAGGTCATCACCTACGGCGATACGCGCGACCAGGCCCTGGCCCGCATGCGCGTGGCGCTGTCCGAAATGGTGGTCGAAGGCATCCTCACCAACATCCCGCTGCATCGCGAGCTGTTGCAGGACGCCCGCTTCATCGAAGGCGGCACCAGCATCCACTACCTGGAAAACAAGCTGGCACAGCGGCCCTAGCGGCGTTATCCTGTCGGGTGCGCAGCGGATGCCAGCCATCTGCTGCCGGTCGCCCTGTCTTCATGCGGCCCCTTCGGGGGCCGCAGTCATATCCTGGAATCTCTCATGCGCGAACTGGTGCTGTCCTGCCCGGGTGAACTTGCCGAAGCGTGGTCGGACGCCTTGCTCGACGCCGGCGCGTTGTCGGTCTCGGTCGAAGACGCCGACAGCGATACCGAGGCCGAGCAGCCGCTGTTCGGCGAACCCGGCACCGAGCCCGAAACGCGTGCCTGGACACGTAATCACGTGGTGGCGCTGCTGCCCGACGGCGCCGACCCGGCGCAGATCGTCGCGGCCGCGCTCGAGCAGGCCGGCCTGGCGGCCGACGCCGTTGGCGACTGGACCTTGCGCGACGTGCCCGACGCCGACTGGGTGCGCCTGACGCAATCGCAGTTCGGGCCGATCTCGGCCGGCGAGCGCATCCTCATCGTGCCTAGCTGGCACATGGACGAGGCGCCGCCCGCCGGCGACGGCCGGGTCGTCATCCAGCTCGATCCGGGCCTGGCATTCGGCACCGGCAGCCACCCGACCACGCACCTGTGCCTCGAATGGCTGGGGCAGAACCTGCCCCCGGGCGCGTCGGTGCTCGACTACGGTTGCGGCTCGGGCATCCTGGCGATCGCCGCCAGCAAGCTCGGCGCCGGCCGCACGCTGGGCGTGGACATCGACGAACAGGCGGTGCAGGCCACCCGCGACAACGCCTCGGCCAATGGCGCGCAGGTCCAGGCCATGCTGCCCGACGGGCTGCCGGCCGGCACCAGCCAGGTCGTGGTGGCCAACATCCTGTCCAATCCGCTCAAGGTGCTGGCGCCGATGCTCGCCGCGAGGGTCGAGGCCGGCGGCTGGCTGGTGCTGTCGGGCGTGCTCGAGCGCCAGGCCGACGAGGTCGCCGCGGCGTATGCGCCCTGGCTGGCCATGAGTGTCTGGCGCGCGCGCGATGGCTGGGTCTGCCTGCATGGGCAGCGGCCCGCGCAGCCCTGAGCCGGGCCCGCGCGCCATGATGGCCACCCGTTGCCCCCAGTGCGGCGCCGCCTTCAGGGTGGCCGCCGACCAGTTGCGGGTGCGCAATGGCCTGGTGCGCTGCGGCAACTGCCGGGCGATCTTCGACGGCTATGACAGCCTGGTCGACGAGGCCCAGGCGCAAGAGCCGCTGCGCCGGCTGCCGCCGGCGGTGATGCGCAATCGCGCCGACATGCTGCGCCATACCGACGATATCGAGCGCGCCGATTCCATCGGCGACGAGCCCGACGCGCGGCCGGCCCTGCCGCCCGACCCCTACGATCCGGACGGTGCGCTGTCGGGCCTGCCGCCCAGCGCGCCGCCGCTGAGCGCGGCGCCGTTCGTCTGGCGCCGTCGCGACGCCTTCGGCGAACCGCTCGACGGCGCCGATGACGATCCCCGCGATGACGATTCCCGCGATGCCGCCCCGCGCGCGGCCGCGCCGGCGGCGGTCCCGTATGGCCTGGCGCCCGACGACGCCGAGCTCGACGCCGACGGCCAGCCCGACTGGACGGTCCGCGGCGAGGCCCGTACCCGCCAGATCGATGCCGAAGACTCCGGCCGCACGCCACCGCCGTTCATGGACGACGAACGGCTGGGCCAGCGCCGCCGCGCGCGTGCCTGGTGGGGCGTGGGCGTGCTGCTGGGCCTGCTGCTGCTGTTGCTGCAGGGCGCGCTGGTCTACCGCACGCAACTGGCGCTGGCCGCGCCGGCGCTGCGCCCGGCCCTGACCGCGCTGTGCCAGCCGTTCGAATGCCGGGTCGGCCACGCCCGCCGCGCCGAGCGCATCTCGATCATGTCCTCGTCCTTGCAGCGGCCATCGGCCGGCGCGCCCGACAACAGCGCGCTGGTGCTGCACGTGGTGCTGCGCAACCGCTACAACCAGCCGCAAGAATGGCCGGCGCTGATGCTGAGCCTGACCGACCTGTCCGATACCGTGGTCGCCCGACGCGTCGTGCGGCCGGCCGAGTACCTGCCGCAGCCCCTGGCCAACGGCCCGCTGTCCGCGGGCCAGGAAGTCTCGCTGGCGATCCCCATCGATGCAGGCAAGCTGTCCGTCAACGGCTACCAGCTCGACAAATTCTTTCCCTGAGGTTCTTGCAGCATGAGCAAACAAGTCTTGATGTGCGGTTCGGTGGCCTTCGATTCGATCGCCGTCTTCGAGGGCCATTTCAAGGACCACATCCTGCCCGACCGGATCCAGTCGCTGTCGGTGTCGTTCCTGGTGCCGCGCATGCGCAAGGAATACGGCGGCTGCGCCGGCAACATCGCCTACAACCTGCACCTGCTCGGCGGCCACGCGGTGCCGGTGGCGACGGTCGGCGAAGACGCCACCGACTATCTCGCCCGCTTCGACGCGCTGGGCATCGACACCTCGCGCATCATGACGGTGCCCGACACGCTGACCGCGCAATGTTTCATCACCACCGACCTGGACGACAGCCAGATCACGGCCTTCCATCCGGGCGCCATGGAGTTCTCGGCCACCAATGACCTGAGCGGCGCGCAAGCGGCCTGGGCCTTGGTCGGGCCGGACGCCAAGGCCGGCATGTTCGCGCACGCCGAACGCCTGCACGCGGCTGGCGTGCCGTTCATCTTCGATCTCGGACAGGCCATGCCGCTGTTCGACGCGCAGGACCTGCAGCGCATGATCGCGCTGGCGCAGGCCATGACGGTCAACGACTACGAAGCCGGGGTGGTCGAGCATCGCGTCGGCAAGACCATGGCGCAGATCGCCGCGGGCCTGCAGGCAGTCGTGGTCACGCGCGGCGCTCAGGGGTCGACGCTGTATACCGGCGGACGCGAGATCGCCGTCGCGCCGGTGGCGGCGCAGGCGGTGGTCGATCCGACCGGCTGCGGCGACGCGCACCGGGCCGGCCTGCTGTTCGGCCTGACCGAAGGTTGGGGGTGGGAAGACGCCTGCAAGCTCGGCAACCTGATGGGCGCTATCAAAATTGCGTCGCGCGGACCGCAAAACCATGCGCCCAGTCGTGACGAAATCGAAGCGGCACTGGGCCAGGCTTACGGCCTGAAACTTCCGGGCCGCTGAAGAATCCAAGCGTTGCAGGCTGTTTCGAACAGACTGTCCACGCGCTGTGGCTCAGGCGTATTATTCTCGGCGTGGGCAAGATGCCCCAAGGAGATATTGCTATGACGACGACGACACTCTCTGCACCGCGTAACGATCGGACGGGCCGCTGGCTCGCCATCGCGGCCTTGATGGGGTCGCTTGCCGTGGTGACGGGTTGCGCCAACCAGAGCGCATCCAGCCAGGTCTACAGCTACGACCAGGCCCAGCGCGAGCAGATCGTGCGCACCGGCGTCGTGACGGGTGTGCGTCCCATCACCATCCAGCAGGACCAATCCAGCGGCGCCGGCGTGATCGGCGGCGGTGCACTGGGCGGCATCGCCGGTAGCGGCATCGGTGGCGGCTCGGGCCGTGCGCTGGCCGCGGTCGGCGGCGCCATCCTGGGCGCGATCGCGGGTAACGCCGTCGAGAACCGCGTGGGCCGCTCGTCCGGTTACGAGGTCTCGGTGCGCCTGGACAACGGCGAAACCCGCGTGATCGCGCAGGCCGCCGACGTGCCGATCAGCGTCGGCCAGCGTGTGCAGGTCATCAGCGGCGCGGGTCCGACCCGCGTGGCGCCGCTGTAACCCCGGCAAGCCGAAAAAAACCAGCTGACCGCAAGGCCAGCTGGTTTTTTTATCGACCGCCGTCCGGGGCTCGCCGTGCCGGCGTCCGTCCCGTCTCGGCGTTCAGATGCCCAGCAGCGTATAGCTGGCGCGCGTCAGGATCATCATCAGCACGTGCGCGAGCAGTATCAATACCATCGGCGAGATGTCGATGCCGCCCAGCGTGGGCAGCAGCCGGCGCAGCGGATTGAGCATCGGCGCGGTCATCTGTTGCAGCACCGACATGCTCAGCGTATTGGGATTGAGCCACGACAGCAGCGCCTGGCCCAGCGTGATCCAGAACACGAAGTTCAGCGTCCAGCGCGCCGCCGTCAGCACCGACGACACCAACGCATGCGGCAGCAGCTGCCACGGGATCAGGCTGCCGGTCGCCAGCATCCAGCTCAGCAGCACGTAGATCAGCGCCACCAGCCAGACCGCCAGCACGCAGGCCCAGTCTATACGGCCGCCGCGCAGCGGCAGCACGCGCCGCAGCGGCATCACCAGCCAGTTGGTGAACTGGTTCAGCGCGATCGTGACGGGCAGGAAGGGATGGATGCGCACCGCGAACATCCAGGCGCGTGCGATCAAGGCCACGCCCAGCAGGGTGAATGCGATGTCGAGCAGAAAGCGGGAGATGTCGCCTAGCATGGGTATCGGGAGATCGTGTTGGGGGGAGATCGAGCGGCATTGTCGCATGCCAGGCGGGCAACACCGTGACGTCGATGCCGCCGCGCTGTCGCATCGCCGGGCGCGTACCGCCACGACGCCGATGAAAAAACCGCCCGGACGAGCCGGGCGGTTCAGGGACTGCGACTGCGCTACCGGACGGTCTTAAGGACGGCCACCGGTGGGGAAGGGCCACGAGGCCGCGGGGTTCAGCGCGGTCTTGGCGCCCGGTGCTGCGGCCGTGGACGGCGGCGTGGCGGCGGGCTTCTTGGCGGGGGCCTTCTTGGCAGCAGGCTTCTTGGCGGCGGCTTTCTTGGCCGGGGCCTTCTTGGCGGCAGGCTTCTTGGCAGCAGCGGCCTTCTTGGCCGGCGCCTTCTTGGCAGCTACCTTCTTGACCGCGGCTTTCTTGGCCGGGGCCTTCTTGGCGGCTACCTTCTTGACTGCAGCTTTCTTGGCCGGCGCTTTCTTGGCGGCGACCTTCTTGACTGCGGCCTTCTTGACGGCGGGGGTCTTCTTCACCGCGGCTTTTTTGGCCGGGGCTTTCTTTGCCGCCTTCTTGGCGGCTTTCTTGGCAGTTGCCATGGTCTTGCTCCTTAGGTTCAGGGGTCCCAGAACTTGAACCCGGACCTGGACCGGCCCCTCGAGGCGCGGAACGAGCCCGGGCTATTCATCGGCGCAAGCCCCTGTCCCATGAGGGCGACAGCACGGCGGTTTGCGCTAATGAATGCCGCACGACCATTTGATATGGCC
The DNA here is from genome assembly GCA_023427085.1 of Pseudomonadota bacterium. Lineage (GTDB taxonomy): Bacteria > Pseudomonadota > Gammaproteobacteria > Burkholderiales > Burkholderiaceae_B > Orrella. The sequence goes on along the minus strand of JAEZBO010000215.1, from coordinate 11,781 downwards.
CCCGCTGGACGCGAGCCATTTCAAATGGCGCCGGCAAGCGGCCGTTTCCAGCTCGCCTGCCGTAATCTCTGCTTGCAATGCCTGTGTTCGAGCACCCTGACCTGAGGGTGAGTGCCGGGGGTCAATCCCAGCTCAGTGCGCCTCCGGTCTGATACTCGATCACACGCGTTTCGAAAAAGTTGCGTTCCTTTTTCAGGTCGATCATTTCCGCCATCCACGGGAAGGGATTTTCTTCCTGGGGGTAGAGCGGTTCGATGCCGATTTGCTGGCAGCGCCGATTGGCGATGAAGCGCAGGTAGGACTTGAACATCGATGCATTCAGTCCCAACACACCACGCGGCATCGTGTCTTCGGCGTAAGCGTATTCCAGTTCCACTGCCTTGCGGAACAATTCGCGGATTTCTTCGCGAAATTCTGGTGTCCAAAGGTGTGGGTTTTCGAGTTTGACGGTATTGATCAGGTCGATGCCGAAATTGCAGTGCATGGATTCATCGCGCAGGATGTACATGTACTGTTCGGCGGCGCCGGTCATCTTGTTCTGGCGGCCCAGCGCAAGAATCTGCGTGAAGCCGACGTAGAAGAACAGGCCTTCCATCAGGCACGCGAACACGATCAGCGACTTCAGCAGCGTCTGGTCGGCTTCGGGCGTGCCGGTCTTGAAGTGCGGATCGGCGATCGCGTCGATGAACGGGATCAGGAACTCGTCCTTGGCCTTGATCGACGGCACTTCGTTGTAGGCGTTGAAGATCTCCGACTCGTCCAGGTCGAGGCTTTCGACGATGTACTGGTAGGCGTGCGTGTGGATCGCTTCTTCGAATGCCTGGCGCAGCAGGAACTGGCGGCATTCGGGCGCCGTGATGTGGCGGTAGGTGCCCAGCACGATATTGTTGGCGGCCAGCGAGTCGGCCGTCACGAAGAAACCCAGGTTGCGCTTGACGATGCGGCGCTCGTCTTCGGTCAGCCCGGTGGGGTTCTTCCACAGCGCGATGTCGCGCGACATGTTGATTTCCTGCGGCATCCAATGGTTGGCGCAGGTGGCCAGGTATTTTTCCCAGGCCCACTTGTATTTGAAGGGCACCAGCTGGTTGACGTCGGTCTCACCATTGATGATGCGCTTGTCGGCCATCTGCACGCGTCCCGCGGCCGCCTGGCCGGTGACGCCGTTGCCGGTTTGCGCCGGGTTCTGCAGCGGTTGTTCGTCGAAAGCGCCGGAGCCGGCCCGCGCGGTGTTGTCCGCGGCCGGCTTGGCGCCAGCCGGGCTGGCCGGCTGGTTGGCGGTCTGAGTACGGGTGTCTTCGTCCCAATCTAGCATCGTGTGATCTCCGGAGTCGGTTATTGGCAGGCTTCGCACTCTTCGAAGCCGGCGTCGCCGGGCTTCATGGTGCAAACCGCTCCGAGGATTTCAGGTTCGGGCAGCGCCGGTGCCGCGGCGGCAGCCGAGGCGACGGACGATCCTTGCGCCACGGCATTGAGCTCGCCGCCCTTGCCGGTGGACTTCTCGGCGCTGGTCGCGCCGAGCGTGCGCAGATAGTAGGTGGTCTTGAGGCCACGCTGCCATGCAAGCTTGTAGGTGTCGTCGAGCTTCTTGCCCGATGCGCCGGCCATGTAGATGTTCAGGGACTGGGCCTGGTCGATCCATTTCTGGCGGCGCGCGGCGCACTCGACCAGCCACGCCGGTTCGACTTCGAAGGCGGTGGCGTACAACTTGCGCAGTTCAGCGGGAACACGATCGACGCGGGACAGGCTGCCATCGAAGTACTTGAGGTCGGCGACCATGACTTCGTCCCAGAGACCGAGTTTCTTGAGATCGCGAACGAGATAATCGTTGACGACCGTGAACTCGCCGGAGAGATTCGATTTGACGTACAAGTTCTGGTAGGTCGGTTCGATGCACGCGGACACGCCAATGATATTGGAAATCGTCGCGGTTGGGGCGATGGCGACGCAGTTCGAATTGCGCATGCCATGTTGTTTGATGCGCGAGCGCAACGAGGCCCAATCCAGCGTGCTCGACTCGTCGATGTCGACGTTGCCGCCACGCGCTTCACGCAGCAGCGCCAGCGTGTCTTGCGGCAGGATGCCTTGCGACCACAGCGAGCCTTCGTACGATTGATAGCGGCCGCGCTCTTCAGCCAGCAGGCTCGAGGCCCAGTAGGCTTGATAGCACACCGCTTCCATCGAACGGTCGGCGAACTCGACCGCCTGTTGCGAGGCATACGGCACGCGCATCATCTGCAGGCAATCCTGGAAGCCCATGATGCCCATGCCGACCGGACGGTGACGCTCGTTCGAGCGCTTGGCCTTGTCGACAGCGTAGTAATTGATGTCGATGACGTTGTCGAGCATGCGCATGGCGATGCGCACGGTGCGTTGCAGCTTGTCGTGATCGAGCTCGAAGCCACCGTCGGCGGCCGGCTTCATGTGGGCGACCAGGTTCACCGAACCCAGGTTGCACACGGCGATTTCCGACTCGTTGGTGTTCAGCGTGATCTCGGTGCACAGGTTCGAGCTGTGCACCACGCCGACGTGCTGCTGCGGCGAGCGGATGTTGCAAGGATCCTTGAACGTGATCCACGGATGGCCGGTTTCGAACAGCATCGACAGCATCTTGCGCCACAGCGTCAGCGCCGGCATCTTCTTGAACAGCGTCAGTTCGCCGGTCTCGGTGCGGCGCTCGTACTCGAGGTAGGCGCGCTCGAAGTCCTTGCCGTACTTGTCGTGCAGGTCGGGGCAGTCGGACGGCGAGAACAGCGTCCAGTCGCCGGCTTCCATGACCCGCTTCATGAACAGGTCGGGAATCCAGTTGGCGGTGTTCATGTCGTGCGTGCGGCGGCGCTCGTCGCCGGTGTTCTTGCGCAGCTCGAGGAACTCCTCGATGTCCAGGTGCCAGGTCTCGAGGTAGGTGCAGACCGCGCCCTTGCGCTTGCCGCCCTGGTTGACCGCGACGGCGGTGTCGTTGACGACCTTCAGGAACGGCACGACGCCCTGGCTTTCGCCGTTGGTGCCCTTGATGTGGCTGCGCAGCGCGCGCACCGGGGTCCAGTCGTTGCCCAGGCCGCCGGCGTACTTGGCCAGCAGCGCGTTTTCCTTGATGGCGTCGTAGATGCCTTCGAGGTCGTCCGAGACGGTCGTCAGATAGCACGACGACAGTTGCGAGTGCAGCGTGCCCGAATTGAACAGCGTGGGCGTCGAGCTCATGAAGTCGAACGAGGACAGGATCTCGTAGAACTCGATGGCGCGCGCCTCGCGGTCTTTTTCATTGAGCGCCAGGCCCATCGCCACGCGCATGAAGAACACTTGCGGCAGCTCGATGCGGGTGCCGCGCACGTGCAGGAAATAACGGTCGTACAGCGTCTGCAGGCCGAGGTAGCCGAATTGCAGGTCGCGTTCGGCGTTCAGGCCCTTGGCCAGGCGCGGCAGGTCGTATTCGGCCAGCTTGGCGTCCAGCAGGCCGTTGTCGATGCCGTGCTGGATGAAGGTCGGGAAGTAGCGCTGGTATTCGGCGCCGACGTCGTATTGCGAGACTTCCTTGCCCAGCACTTCCTTGCGGATCGTGTGCAGCAGCAGGCGCGCGGTGACCTGGCTGTAGGCCGGGTCCTTCTCGACCAGCGCGCGCGCCGACAGGATCGCCGACTTGTAGACCTCGTCGACCGGGATGCCGTCGTACAGGTTCTTGACGGTTTCGCGCAGGATCGCTTCGGTATCGATGTATTCGGTCAGGCCGACACCGGCCGCTTCGATGGTGGTGCGCAGCATGCCGACGTCGAGCGGACGGCGCTCGCCGTTCTCGGTGACGTTCAGCGTCGGATGCTGCTCTTGCGGGGCGGCCGGCGCGGCGCCGGTGGCGGCGCGCTCCTGGGCGCGCTTCTCGCGGTACAGCACGTAGGAACGCGCGGCGTCGTGTTCGCCCGAGCGCATCAGCGCCAGTTCGACCTGATCCTGCACGTCTTCGATGTGGAAGGTGCCGCCGTTGGGGCGATTGCGTTGCAGCGCGCCGACGACCTGGCGGGTGAGGCTTTCGACCAGCTCGCGCACGCGGGCCGATGCGGCGCCCTGGCCGCCGTTGACGGCCAGGAAGGCCTTGGTGATGGCGATGGCGATCTTGCCCGGCTCGAAGCCGACTACCGATCCGTTACGGCGGATCAGGTGATAGCCGCTCCATTGCGTGGCAGCCGAGGCTGCGGGGGCGGGGGATTGCGGCGGCACGGTGCTAGGCCGCGTGTCCGCGGCGGTCGTCGTCTGCATGGAAGCTCCTGTGCGAAAAAGACTGGGCATGACGGCTGTCAGTCATGCCGTATGGGGTGTTCTGTCTGGGCGGGGGGGTATCGGTGCACGGTCTGAACGACACGGTTGTTAGGATTTCCCGTGTCTGGATGACGGCGAGCGCCACCGCTTTTGACCACTATATGTAGTGTACCACCCCTGGCTGGGTACTAATTCTAGTGATCGGGGCACGCTTCTTCAACTCTTTTCACTACCGCTTTGATACGGCTTTGTTACTGAATGCTCGGCGGTGGCGCGTCGCTGTCGATCGGCGTAGTGAGTACTATCAACGATTGATTTTTGCGGCCTGGCACGGCATATCGTGCCGCCCGCGCCCGCAAACGCGGCATGCGTTTCGCTTGGGCGCGGCCGGCGCCCCTGCCGGCGAACCGGGTCCGCGTGTTGGCAGGGGGCGCGCATGATAGCGCATCACGCGCTGCGTCGCAGGTCCGGCTGTAACACCGGCCGCGGGTGCGGCGGGTCGTAGCGGGCCAGTGCCTCGGCCAGCGCCTGGCGGTAGGCGGCCACGCCGCGCGCCTTGACGTGGCCGTAGCCGCGCACCTGCTCGGGCAGCGCGGCGATCCGCTCGGCATCGGCCAGCGTGTCGGGCCGCAGCGACGCCAGCAGACGCTCGAGCACGGCCTCGTAGTCGACGATCAGCGCCCGTTCCTCGCGGCGGTCGGCGCTGTAGCCGAAAGGGTCGAGCGGTGTGCCGCGCAGCCCCTTCAGGCGCGCCAGCAGCTTGAGCCCGCCCAGCAGCCGCGGACCGAGCGTGATCTTGCGCGGCTCGCCGGTGCGCGGATCCTTGCGCGCCAGCAGGGGCGGCGCCATGTAGAAGTTCAGCGTGTAGTCGCCGGTAAAGCGCTCCTGCAGCGCCTGCGCGAAGGTGCCGTCGGAATAGCGCCGCGCCACTTCGTATTCGTCCTTGTAGGCCATCAACCGATACAGTTGATGGGCCACCGCCAGCGCCAGCCGCGGCGACTGGCCAGGGGTTCGCAGCGCGCGCTCGGCGTCGGCCACCGCCTGCACCCGCTCGCGGTAGCGCCGCGCGTAGGCCTCGTTCTGGTAGGCGGCCAGGTCCTGGCTGCGCTGTTCGACCAGCGCCTCGAGGGTCTGCGGCCGGCGCAGCGTGACCACCTGCGCCGGCGGGCGTTGCAGCGCGGCCAGCGTATCGGGCTCGTGCGCGGCCAGCCGGCCGGCGTCGAAGGCCGCGCGGTTGGCCGCCACCGCCACGCCGTTGAGCTTGATCGCGCGCATCAGCGCGGCCAACGACAGCGGCACCCAACCGCGCTGCCACGCGTAGCCCAGCATCAGGATGTTCGACAGGATCGCGTCGCCGAACAGCCGCTCGGCCAGCGCATGGGCGTCCAGCGTGGCCGGCTGCTTGTCGCCGACCGCGTGGCGCACCTTGTCCAGCAGCGCTTCGGGGCGGAATACCGCGTCGGGCTGGCGGGTGAAATCGGACAGCGGCGCGATATAGGTATTGGCGACCACCTCGGTGGCGTGCGGGCGCAGCGCGCCCAGCGCATCCGGCGCCACGCCGGCGACCAGATCGCACAGGATGGCGGTGTCGGCCTGCTGCCAGTCCAGCCGCACCGGCGCCGCGCCCTGGCCGGCCGGCGCCAGCCGCAAGTGGCTGAGCACGGTGCCGCCTTTCTGCGCCAAGCCGGTCAGGTCGAGCACCGAGACCTCGTGGCCCTCCAGATGCGCCGCCATCGACACCAGCGCCCCGACCGTGATGACACCGGTGCCGCCGACGCCGGCGACCATCATGCTGAACGGCGCACGCAGCGGCGCGGGCGCCGGCAGCGGCAGCGGCGCGATGCGTTGCTGCAGCGCCTGCATCGCGTCGTCGCCGGCGCCGGCCTGCTTGCGCAGGCTGCCGCCCAGCACCGACACGAAGCTCGGGCAGAAGCCGTCGACGCAGCTGTAGTCCTTGTTGCAGCTGGACTGGTCGATCGCGCGCTTGCGGCCGTAAGGCGTCTCGACCGGCACCACCGACAGACAGTTCGATTGGGTCCCGCAATCGCCGCAGCCCTCGCAGACCGCGGTGTTGATGAACAGGCGCCGGTCGGGGTCGGGATAGGTCTTGTGCTTGCGCCGGCGGCGCTTTTCGGCGGCGCAGGTCTGGTCATGGATCAGCACCGTCACGCCGGCCGTCTCGCGCAGCTCGCGCTGGACCGCATCGAGCGCGTGCCGCTCGTGGACGGCCACGCCGGGTGGCAGCACGATCTGCTCGTAACGGGCCGGCTCGTCGGTGGTCACGACCACCCGCGCCACGCCTTCGCCGATCAGCTGGCCGACGATCTGCGGCACCGAGATCGGGCCGTCGACCGGCTGGCCGCCGGTCATCGCCACCGCGTCGTTGAACAGGATCTTGTAGGTGATGTTGGCGCGCGCGGCGATGGCCTGGCGGATCGCCAGGTAGCCCGAGTGGTAATAGGTGCCTTCGCCCATGTTCTGGAATACGTGCGGCATCTCGACGTAGGGCGCCGCGCCCACCCAGTCGGCGCCCTCGCCACCCATCTGCGTCAGGCCGCTGGTGTCGCGGTCCATCCAGGTCGCCATGTAGTGGCAGCCGACGCCGCCCAGCGCGCGGCTGCCCTCGGGCACCTTGGTCGAGGTGCTGTGCGGACAGCCCGAACAGAAGTAGGGCGTGCGCTTCATGCCGTCGGCCTCGTTGGCCAGCGCCTGCGGCCGCGCGTGGGCCAGCGACTGCCACGGCGTCGACAGCCCGGCGGTCTGGTCCAGCCAGCATCCCAGCGGCTCGGCCAGCAGCGACGGGCGCAACTGCCCGGCCGCCGGGATCAGCGGCTCGCCGTGCAGGCCGGTCTTGCCGGCCACCGACGGCCGCGCCGGATCGTTGAACAGCAGGTCCTTGACCTGGGCCTCGACCACGCCGGTTTTTTCCTCGATCACCAGGATGTGCCGCAGGCCCTGCGCGAAGCGGCGCAGGCCTTGCGATTCGAGCGGCCAGGTCAGGCCGGGCTGGTAGAGCCGGATCGGCGTCTCGCCGTGTTCGTCCACGCCCAGCCGGCGCAGCGCCTCGAGCGTGTCGAGCGTCGCCTTGCCGACCACGATCAGGCCCACGCTGGCCTGCGGGGCCGGCCACATCAGGCGGTCCAGGCTGTGGGCGGCGGCGAACTCGGCGACCGCGGCCAGCCGGCGTGCCATGCGGTCCTCGATGGTCGGGCCGAGGAACTCCCGGGTGCTGTACGGCAGCGCGCCGGCGCCGGGCAGGCTGTGCAGCCGCGGCGCGGCGGCCGGCACCGAGCGGCCGCTTTCGACGGTCTCGGAGACCGCCTTGAACGCCACCCAGGTGCCGGCGTGGCGCGACAGCGCCCAGCCCCACAGCCCGTAGGCTTCGTAGTCCTCGACCGAGACCGGATGCACGATCGGCATCTGCCAGCCGACCAGCGAGGGTTCGCTGGCGTGCGGGATCGACGAGGACACCGCGGTATGGTCGTCGCCGACCACCACCAGCACGCCGCCATGCGGCGAGGCGCCCGCCGCGTGGCCGTGGTGCAGCGCATCGCCGGCGCGGTCCAGCCCGGGGCCCTTGCCGTACCACATGCCGAACACGCCATCGACCTTGCGGTCCTCGCGCATGCCGGCCTGCTGCGTGCCCATCATCATGGTCGCGGCCATGTCCTCGTTGATGGCGGGCGTGAAGCGGATGTCGTGCGCCTCGAGCGTCTCGCGCGCGCGCCACATCGCCATGTCGACCCCGCCCAGCGGCGAGCCGCGATAGCCGGACACGAAGCCTGCGGTCTTGAGCCCCTGCTGCGCGTCGAGCCGGCGCTGCGCCAGCAGCATGCGCACCAGCGCCTGCGTGCCGGTCAGGAAGACGCGGCCGTCGGTGCGTTGCAGGTTGTCGGCCAGCTGGTAGTCGTCCAGCACGATGTCGGTTGCCATGGGGGTCTGCCTGGAAAGGAAAGGCCAAGATTCGCCTTGATCTCATGGTAGGCCTGCCAGACCGCACGTTTATTGCGTATTCTTATCGTGTTATCCCTATGACTTGAAATGAACATTTCAATATCGGCTTATGGACAAGATCGATGTATCAATCCTGCAGTGCCTGCAGGAAGATGGCCGCGCCTCGGCGCAACAGCTGTCCGAGCAGGTCGGGCTGTCGGCCGCGCCGGTCTGGCGGCGCGTCAAGGCACTCGAGGCGGCCGGCGTCATCACCGGCTACGGCGCGCGGCTCGATCGCGACAAGGTCGGCCTGTCGGGCTGCATGTTCGTGCAGATCGGCCTGGAGCGGCACTCGGCCGACGTGGTCGAGAATTTCGAGCGCTCGGTGCGCGACGCGCCCGAGATCCTCGAATGCTATGCGGTCACCGGCGACGCGGATTTCCTGCTCAAGATCCTGGTCGAAAGCCCGCAATCGTATGATCGCTTCCTGCACCGTTTCCTGTTCAACCTGCCCGGCATCCGCCAGACCCGCACCATCGTCGCGCTGCGCGAGATCAAGCACGACAGCAAGCTGCCGCTGCGGCAGGTGGCCGGCTAGCCCGAGGACACCGTCTTGCTGCCCCACCAACAGCCTCTGTCGACCGAGCGCCTGGTGATCCGCGCGTTCGAGGCCGACGACTTTCCGGCCTATTACGCGTATCACCGCCTGCCGCAGGTCTATCGCTATCTGTATTGCCGCCCGCCCGATGCGGCGGCCGCGCGCGCGCAGCTCGATGCGCACCGGCGCTATCGGCTCGAGCAGGACGGCGATGCGCTGCACTGGGCGGTGGCGCTGCGCGACGGCGGGGCGCTGGTGGGCGAGGTGCTGCTCAAGCAGGCCAGCGCGGCGGCGCGCCAGGGCGAGCTCGGTTATATCTTCGATCCCGCCCATGGCGGCCGCGGGTATGCCCGCGAGGCCGCCGCGGCGGCGCTGGGCCTGGCCTTCGATGAATTGGGCTGGCACCGCGTGTTCGCCCGGCTCGATCCGCTGAACGCCGGTTCGGTCGCGCTGGCCGAACGGCTCGGCATGCGGCGCGAGGCGCACTTCATCCAGAACGACTGCTTCGATGGCCGCTGGGGCGACGAGTACGTGTACGCCATGCTCGCCAGCGAACACCGGGGCCGCGGGCTGCCGGCCGCGCCGGCGCCGGCCACCTGAACCCGGCGGCGGGCCGCGCGACCGTGGCGTGCAAACAAATACACAGCTTTGAGATTGCCGCGGGCCTGCGCCAGGTTTAGATTGATGGCTCGCCGCTTGCGGCGTATCGCATGCCAAACCCGGGCTGGCGCGACGCCGGCCGCAGATCCGCAGGAAGCTTCATGAGTCGTATCGTTATTCGCGCCGGCGTGGCCGCCCTGGCCGTGGCGCTGGTCGCCGGTTGCAGCGTGCCGCGCAAGCCGGCCCCGGCCGCCCAGGCCGGCACGTCCGCCACCCCGGCCGCCGGCGCGGCCGCCACTGCCGCCGTGGCCTGCAAGCCGGTCGGTGCCTCGCAACTGGTCGGCACCTGGTATTCGGTCAGCAAGCAGCCCGGCATCAAGGGCGAGATGCGCCGCCTGCTGATCCTGCAGGCCGACGGCAGCTACCGCAGCGAAAGCCGCCAGCAGGACGCTCGCAACATCCGCGCCGAACTGCGCGAGAACGGCTGCTGGGAAACCTCGGGCAATACCTATACGACACGGGTCACGCATTCGAACGGCGAGGCCGTCGACGGCGGCGACATCTACCGCAACACCTACCGCATCGAGCGGCTCGGCGACAGCCAGCTGGTCAGCCGCGAAAATGTCCGCGGCGCGCCCGCGGTCACCGCGCGCAAGATGCAGCCCGGCTACCGCATGCCCTGAGCCGCAAGCCGCTGGCCTTTTACCTCAGGCGGCCAGCGCGCCCAGGCGCGCCAGCACGGTCTCGCGGCCCAGCAGCACCAGCACTGCATCGATCGCCGGCGTCTGCGGCTGGCCGGTGACGGCCACGCGCAGCGGGATCGCCAGTTGCGGCATCTTCATGCCGCGCTCGGCCAGCACCGCCTTGATGTGGGCCGACAGCGCCTCGCGGGTCCAGTCACCTTGCGCGGCGCGCGTGGCGAAGTCGGCCAGCGCGGCGCGCGCGGTGTCGGTCAGGTGTTGCGCGGCCAGCTCGGCGCTGGCGCCCTGATACGGGCCGCAGAACAGCAGCGCGTTGTCGGCCAGCTGCTCGAGCGTCTCGGCGCGGTCCTTGAACAGGCCCATCACCGCGGCCAGGTCGGCCGCCGCCGGATCGCCGCCGCGCTGGCTGACGCGCGGCGCGACGCGCTCGGCCAGCCAGGCGTCGTCGGCCTGCTTGATGTAGTGCGCATTGACCCAGTTGAGTTTTTTCGGATCCCACTGCGACGCCGATTTCGACAGGCTGCGTGTGTCGAACCACTCGACCAGCTGCTCGCGCGTGAACAGTTCGTCGTCGCCGTGGCTCCAGCCCAGCCGCGCCAGGTAGTTGACCATCGCCTCGGGCAGGTAGCCCTGCGTGTCGTACTCCATCACGTTGACGGCGCCATGGCGCTTGGACAGTTTTTCGCCGTCCGGGCCGAGGATCATCGGCACGTGGCCGTAGCGCGGCAGTTCGCCGCCCAGCGCGCGCAGGATGTTGATCTGGCGCGGTGTGTTGTTGACGTGGTCGTCGCCGCGCAGCACGTGGGTGATGCGCATGTCCCAGTCATCGACGACGACGCAGAAGTTGTAGGTCGGCGTGCCGTCGGGACGCGCGATGATCAGGTCGTCGAGCTCGCCGTTGTCGAAGCTGATCGGGCCCTTGACCATGTCGTCCCAGCTGGTCGCGCCTTCTTGCGGGTTCTTGAACCGCACCACCGGCTTGCGCTCGGCCGGCACCGGCGGCAGCGTCTTGCCGGGCTCGGGGCGCCAGGTGCCGTCGTAGCGCGGTTTTTTGCCTTGCGCACGGGCGGCCTCGCGCATCGCCTCGACCTCGTCGGGCGAGCTGTAGCAGAGATAGGCGGTACCGGCCTCGAGCATCTGCGCGACCACCTCGCGATAGCGGTCCATGCGCTGCATCTGATAGAACGGACCTTCGTCGGGCTGCATGCCGAGCCAGTCCATGCTGTCCAGGATGGCCTGCACCGCCTCGGGCGTCGAGCGATCGACGTCGGTGTCTTCGATGCGCAGCACGAAGGTGCCCTGGTGGTGGCGCGCGAACGCCCACGCGAACAGCGCGGTGCGGGCGCCGCCCAGGTGCAGGAAGCCGGTGGGCGAAGGGGCGAAGCGGGTACGGACGGCGGAGGCAGGGGACATGGACGCGGGTGTGGAGAGTGGTCGCCGTGCGCCGGCTTGCGGCGGCGGGCGGCTGAGGTATCGTGGCGAATTGCGCATTTTAATGGACTGAGACGACGCCGATGCTGCGCCACGCCTTGGCACCCCTGTTCGATCCCTCGACCCTGCTGGTGGTCAGCGACCGGCCACAGCCGGTGCTGCAGTCCTTGCCGGCCGCGCTGCGCGGCGGCCTGTCGCGGGTCGACTGCGAGCCGGGCCAGCCGCCAGCCGCCGATGCGGCCGTGCCGGCGGCGGCCGGCTACGACCTCGCGC
>JAEZBO010000164.1 GCA_023427085.1 Pseudomonadota bacterium | reverse complement strand
GCCGCCGCCGAGCCCGCCGTGGCGCAAGCCGACAGCTACCGGATCGAGACGCTGGCCGAAGGCCTGGATCATCCGTGGTCGCTGGCCTTCCTGCCCAACGGCGACATGCTGGTGACCGAGCGTCCCGGCCGGCTGCGCCTGGTGCAGGCGCAGGGCGGGCTGCGGCCCGAGCCCATCGACGGCACGCCCTATGATTTCGTCGCGGTGCAGGCCGGGCTGATGGATGTGGCGGTCGATCCCGAATTCGCCTTCAACCAGACCATCTACCTGACCTACGCCTATGGCACCACGCGCGCCAACAATACGCGGCTGGCGCGTGCGCGGCTGGTCGACGGCGAGCTGGTCGACGTGCAGACGCTGTTCAACGCCAACCCGGCCAAGGCCGGCGGCTCGCATTACGGCGGCCGCATGGCCTTCCTGCCCGACGGCACGCTGGTGCTGACGCTGGGCGACGGCTTCGACCAGCGCGAACAGGCGCAGAATCTCGCCAATCATCTGGGCAAGACGGTGCGCCTGAACCGCGACGGCTCGGTGCCCGCCGACAATCCCTTCGTCGACCAGCCCGGCGCGGCGCCCGAGATCTACACGCTGGGCCATCGCAACGTGCAGGGCATCGTCTACGACGCGCGCACGCGCCGGCTCTACATCAACGAACACGGCCCGCGCGGCGGCGACGAACTGAATCTGATCGAGGCCGGCAAGAACTACGGCTGGCCCGTCGCCACCCACGGCCTGGACTACACCGGCGCGCGCATCTCGCCGCACCGCGAGCTGCCCGGCATGCAGGACGCGCTGCTGCGCTGGACGCCGTCGATCGCGCCGTCAGGCATGGCGCTGTACGGCGGCGACCGGTTCCCGCAGTGGCAGGGCGACCTGTTCGTGTCGGCGCTGGCCGAGCAGAGCGTGCGCCGCATCGCGATGCGCGACGGCCGGCCGACCGGCGAGCAGGAAGTGCTGTTCACCGAACTCAAATCGCGCATCCGCGACGTGCGCGCCGGGCCGGACGGCGCGCTGTACCTGCTGACCGACGCCGAGGACGGCCGGCTGCTGCGCGTCACGCCGCGCTAGGCCGCATCGGCCTGTCGCGGCTCGGCCACGCAGGCGTATGATGCCTGGCTGGTTCCCTGTCGCGGCGGTGCTGCCGCCGCGCTCCTTCGCCTCGATCGCCCATGCTCGTCATCTCCATCCAGTCCCAGGTCGTGTACGGCTACGCCGGCAACACCGCCGCGGTACCCGTGCTGCAGGCCGCCGGCCTGACGACGCTGCAGGTACCCACCACCATCCTGTCCAACACGCCGCACTATCCGCAATTCAGCGCGATGCCGGTGCGCGCCGATCACGTGCGGGGCCTGCTCGACGGCGTGATGCAGCGCATCGCGCCGCAGCAGGTGACCGCGGTGCTGACCGGCTGGATGGGGTCGGCCGACATCGTCGCGCAGGTGGCCGATTTCATCACCGAGCTCAAGGCGCGCCACCCCGGCCTGCTGTATCTGTGCGATCCGGTGATGGGCGACGAAGCCTCGGGCCTGTACGTCGATCCGGATTGCGCCGACGCGATCGCGCAGCGGCTGGTGCCGCTGGGCGACATCCTCAAGCCCAACGAGTTCGAACTGGCGCGGCTGGTGCCCGAGGCCGGCGACACCATCGCACGGCTGTGCGCGCTGGCCGGCCCGCGCCGCCGGCCGGTAGTGGTCAGCAGCGTCGCGCACGGGTCGGGTCAGGTGGCGACGCTGGCCGGCACCGGGCGGGACGATCTGTGGCGGGTCCATACGCCGCGGCTGTCACCGGCGCTGACCGGCACCGGCGACGTGCTGACCGCGCGTTTCCTGGCCTCGTGGCTGCAGGGGCAGCGCCTGTCCGAGGCCTTGTCCGATGCGGTCAGCGGCATCTACGCGGTGATCGAGGCGGCCGAAGGTCGCGGCGACACCGAGATGCCGCTGCCGCAATTGCTGCGCGCGCTGCTGGCGCCGGCGCGGCGGTTCACCGCCGAGCCGATCACGGCCTGAACCGGGGCGGTTGGGATAGCCGGGCTGCCAGGGTGGCCGGGCAGGCCTGGCGCGTCTGTCAGTCCAGGCGACCCGGTCAGGCCTGCTGGAAGCTGTCCAGCAGCCAGGCGCCGGCCGGCCCCAGCTTGAACTGGTTCGACCACAGCACGTCCACCGGGATGCGCTGCGGCCAGCCCGGCGCGCGCAGCTCGACCAGCGTGGCGGGACCAAAACGTTCGACCAGCCAACGCGGCAGGCGGGTCCAGCCGAACCCCATCGCGGCCATTTCCAGCAGCATCAGATAGCTCGGCGCCGACCAGTAGCGGCCGCTCTGCATGGCGGTGTCGCCGTGCCGCGCCGTGTCGTCCTGGCGCACGTATGGGGCGATGCGCAGCTCGCGCACGCCGCGCAGGTCGGCCGGCGTGACCCGCTCGAGCGCGGCCAGCGGATGCTGCTTGCATGCCACCAGCGTGATCTCCGACAGGTCCGGCAGGCGCGCATGTTCGAGGTCGGGCGGATAGCCGCCGCGCGCGGCCAGCAGCGCCAGGTGCGCGCGGCCGCGCTGCACCGCGGCGATCGCATCGGCGTCTTCCGAGATAAGGCATTCGAACTCGAGTTCGGGATAGCGCCGGTCGAGTTCGGCCAGGATGCTCTCGAGCCGCTCGGACTGATAGGTGTCCGACATCGCCACGGTCAGGCGCGGCTCCTGGCCGCCGCTCAGCCGGCTGGCGGCGCGGTCGAGCCGCTCGGTGGCCGACAGCACCTCGCGCGCCTGCGCCAGCAGCGCCAGCCCGGCCTCGCTGGCGACCGGTTGGCGCTGGCTGCGGTCGAACAGGCTGACACCCAGGTCGATCTCGAGATTGGCGATCGCCTCGCTGATGGTGGACTGGCTCTTGCCGAGCTTGCGCGCCGCCGCCGAGAACGAGCCCGCGGCGCAGGTTTCGACAAAGGCGTTGAGGGCGTCGAGGGAATAGGCCATGGCGGATCGACCACCGGTATATCGGAAAATCCGATGATAACCATCTTTGTTCCAACGGATTCGTCGGGAATAATCCTGTCCAGACGCCCTTCGTGGGCGTCGGCCTTTTTTCCCGCGGTGTTGTTATCAAGTCAGGTGTCGGTCATGCTGCCCAAAAAATCCCTGCGCGAACGGATCCTCCACGCGCTGTGCTTCGAGATCATCGCCGTGCTGCTGTGCGCGCCGCTGCTGGCCTGGGCCATGGGCAAGCCGATCTGGCACATGGGCGCGCTGGCCGCCGCGATCTCGCTGGTCGCGATGCTCTGGAACGTCGTCTACAACGCCGGCTTCGAGCGCATCGAGCGCCGCCGCGGCTGGCAGCGCACGCCGCGGCTGCGGGCCGGTCACGCGATCGGTTTCGAGTTCGGGCTGGTGCTGCTGATCGTGCCGCTGGCGGCCTGGTGGCTCAGCATTTCGCTGTGGCAAGCGTTCGTACTCGATATCGGGCTGCTGCTGTTCTTCCTGCCCTATACCTACCTGTACAACCTGGGCTACGACAAGCTGCGCGCCGCGTGGTGGGCGCGCCGCGCCGGCGAGCCGGCGCGCTACGGCCGCGCCTGAGGCCCACCGCCGCGCCCCTGTCACAGCGGCGCGTAGTTCTCCTGCGCCAGCGCCAGCCAGGCCTGCGCGGCATGCGACAGGTAACCGCCCTGGCGCCACACCAGCACCATGTGCCAGACCATGTCGGGTTCCTCGAGCGGCACGTAGCGCACGCCCGGGTGCGGATGCTGCTCGGCGATCATGCGCGGCAAGAACGCCACGCCCAGCCGCGCCGCGACCAGCGCGATGATGAAATCGATCTGGCCGCTGCGTGCCGCCACCGTCGGCGCATAGCCGGCCCGCTGGCAGGCATCGAGGATGATCGGATTGAGGGCGAAGCCGCTGTCGAACAGGATGAACGGCGTGTCGGCCAGCGCATCCAGCGTCGCCTGGCGCGCCTGGCCCAGCGCGTGTTCATGCCATAGCGCCACCACCAGCGGTTCGCGGCTGACGGCCTGCCACTCAAACTGCGGCGGCACCGGCAGCAGCGACGCGGCCAGCTCGATCTCGCCCGACAGCAGCATTTCTTCGAGCCGCTTGCTGCCGTGCTCGACCAGCCGGATGTCGACGCCCGGAAAGCGCGCGCGGTATTGCGCGAACAGCGGTGCGAACAACACGCTGCTGCCCAGCGGCGGCAGCCCCAGCCGCAACTCGCCGCGCTTGAAGCCGCGCAGCTCGTCGAGCTCGGCCAGCAGGTCGTCGCGTTCGGCCAGCAGCTTGAGCGCGCGGCGATAGACCACCTCGCCGGCCGGCGTGGGCCGGATCGGCTGGCCGGGGGCGCGCTCGAGCAGCACCACGTTCAGTTCGTCCTCGAGTGCCCGCACGGCCTTGCTGACGGTGGGCTGGGTCGCATGGATGACCTTGCCCGCCTGCGAAAACCCGCCCTGGCGCAGCACCTCGACGTAGGCGCGCAGCGTACGAAGTTCCATAGCCTATTCCAATATCGAATCGACATCATTCTACTAATTCATTTTGCGGATAAGGGTTAACCACGAGAGAATTTCTCCATCCTGATGTTTGGCTGCACCGATGAACACCCTCCGATCCGTCCATATTCCGCTGCGCCGTGCCTTGCGAGGCAGCCTGACGCTGCAGATCGTGCTGCTGGCGGTGTTTTCGCTGGCCGGAGAAGCCGCCGCGCGGCTGGCCGGCCTGCCGATCCCGGGCGGCGTGATCGGCATGCTGCTGGTGCTGGGCCTGCTGGCCAGCCGCCGCCTGCGGGTCGGCACGTTGCGGCGCGGCTCGCGGCTGCTGCTGGCCGAGATGCTGCTGTTCTTCGTGCCGGCGGTGATGTCGCTGCTCGATCACGGCGAACTGCTCAGCCTGGTCGGCGTCAAGCTGCTGGCCATCATCGTGCTCGGCACGCTGCTGGTCATGAGCGTCACCGCGTTGACCATCGATGCCTGCTATCGCTGGTCGGTGCGTCATGCCACCTGAACTGAGCTATGTGTTCTGGCCGCTCGCGACGGTCGTCATCTATGCGCTGGCGCGGCAGCTCTATCGCCGCGGCCCGAGCTGGTGGAATTCGCCGCTGCTGCTGACGCCGGCCGTGCTGCTGGCGCTGGCGCTGGCCATGCACACGCGTTACAGCGAATACATGCAGGGCAGCCAGTGGCTGCTGGCGATGATCGGACCGATCACGGTGGCTTTCGCGCTGCCGGTCTACGAGCAGCGCGCGCTGATCCTGCGCTACTGGCCGGCGCTGCTGATCGGCGTGCTGGCCGGCAGCGGCATCGCGGCGCTCAGCGCCTGGCTGCTGGCCACCTGGCTCGAACTGCCGCCCGAACTGCAGCGCAGCATCGTGCCGCGCTCGGTGGCCTCGCCGTTCGCGATGCACATGTCGCGTGAACTGGGCGGCATCCCCGAGCTGACCGCCGCCTTCGTCGTCATCACCGGCGTGCTCGGCGCCGTGATGGGCCAGTTCATGCGCCGCCTGCTGCCGCTGCGCTCGTCGCTGGCGCGCGGCGCGCTGCTGGGCATGGGCGCGCACGGCGCCGGCGTGGCCAAGGCGCGCGAGTACGCGGCCGAGGAAGGGTCGGTCGCCAGCCTGGTGATGATCCTGGCCGGCCTGGTCAACGTCACGCTGACACCGGCCGCGGTGATGCTGCTGCTGTAGCGCGGCGGCCGGCTGCTATTCTTGCCGGCAACCGTCCACGGAGCCTCGCCATGTCCGCCACGTCCTCCCCCGTCATCGAACTGTTGCCCGAGCATGGCGTGGTGCGCCAGCTGTTCGTGCTGCTGCACGGCGTGGGCGCGTCCGCGTCGTCGCTGCTGCCGCTGGCGATGATGCTGCGCCAGCAGTTTCCCGACGCGGCGCTGCTGCTGCCCGAGGGTTTCGAGCCCTACGACGCGGGCGGGCAGGGCCGGCAGTGGTTTTCGCTGGCCGGCATCACCGAGCAGAACCGCATCGAACGGGTCGCCGCGCAACTGCCGCGGCTGGAGGCCTTCGTGCGTGGCGCGCAGGCCCGTTTTGCGGTCAAGGGTTCGGAAACCGCGCTGGCCGGCTTCTCGCAAGGCGCCATCATGGCGCTGGCGCTGGCCGGCGAGCATGACGGCCTGGCCGGCCGCGTGCTGGCTTTTTCGGGACGCTACGCCAGCCTGCCCGAGCGCGCGCCCGAGTTCACCACCTTGCACCTGCTGCATGGCGACGAGGACCGGATCATGCCGGTGGCGCAGATCAACGAGGCCTTTGCACACCTGTCCGCGCTGCAGGCCGACGTCACGCTGGACGTGGCGTCGGGGGTGGGGCACACGCTGCATCCGGCGCTGATCGAGACCGCCATCAACCGGCTGTTGACCTGCGTGCCGCTGCGGGTCTGGAAAAAAGCGCTCTAGCGGGACGCCGAGCGGGCCGCTCGCCGGGCCTGCGGTAATCGATCCAGATTGCCGCAGCGGATCTTGCCGGCCGGCCTCAGCGGCTGGCCTGTTGCTGCGCGGCCTGCGCCGGATAGGCCGTGCCGGCATCGGTGATGAACTCGCGCACCGCATCGTCATAGACGTTGCCGGCGCGGCTGGCGCCCGAGTGCGAGGCGCCCTCGACCTTGAGCAGGCGCCGATACGGCTGCGGCACCTTGGTCGCCGCGGCATGCAGCTGGTCGCTCATTTCGTGCGGCACCACGCTGTCGGCGGTGCCGTGGATGAACAGCACCGGCACATCGAGCTGCGCGGCCTTGGTCAAGGAATCGAAGGGTTGCGTCACCAGCAGGCTCAGGCCCGGCAGCCAGCCCCAGCGCAGCGTCGACAGCATCTCGCCGACGTTGGTGAAGCTGGACTCGACCACCAGGCCGGCAAAGCCGGGCCGCTCGGTCTGGTTGGCCAGGTTCATCGCCAGCGCGCCGCCCAGGCTGTGGCCATAGACGATGCGGCGCGACGGGTCCGGTTGCAGCCGCGCCAGCTCGTGCAGGCCGGCCAGCGCGTCTTCGGTGGCGCTGGCTTCGGACGGCAGCGCCGGCGTCGATTCGCCAAAGCCGCGGTAGTCGATCGCCAGCACCGAGTAACCCATGCGGGTCCAGCGTTCCATCCGGAACGCGCTGCCGTTGAGGTTCCAGCGCGCGCCGTGCAGGTACAGCACGGTCGGGGCGTCGGCCCGGTCGTTGGCCAGATACCAGGTGCGTATCTTGTCGCCGTTCTGCAGCGCCAGGTCGTAGACCCGGGTGCCTTCGGCGGGTTCGCGCCACCACGCGCGGCTGTCGGTCTGCACGTCGAAGATCGCGCGGCGTTGCCACTGATCGAGTTGGGTGCAGCCGACCACGGTCAGGCTGGCAAGCAGGATGGCCGCGCACAGTCTGCGCGCCGAAGCGAACGGTCGGGGTATCTTCACGGGCGGTTCACGCGCCAGGGGTCTGGCGGGTCAGGGCAATCACAACCGTCATCTGACCGTCACGGCCGCGTCGGGTTCCCGTCCGGATGTGTCGTGGCGCCGGCGCCCAGCGGGCGCTGCATCAGCACGGTGTCGACCCAGCGGCCCAGCTTGTAGCCGGTGGCCGGCAGCACGCCGATCATCTCGAAACCCAGCTTGCGGTGCACCGCGATCGAGCCCAGGTTTTCGCTGTTGCCGATCACCGCGACCATCTGGCGCCACGGACCTTGCTCGCAGCGCTCGATCAGCGCGCGCAGCAGCAGCGTGCCCAGGCCCTGGCGATCGCTGCGCGGGTCCAGGTAGATCGAGTTCTCGACCGTATGGCGGTAGGCCGGCCGCGGCCGGAACGCCGAGGCATAGGCGTAGCCGGCGATCCGGCCGGCGTGTTCGGCGACCAGGTAGGGCAGGCCCTGTGCAAGGATCGCCGCGTGCCGCGCCAGCATCTCGTCGACGTCGGGCGGCGTCTCCTCGAAGGTGGCCAGTCCGTGCAGCACGTGGTGGGCGTAAATGTCGCGGATCGCGGCGAAGTCCTCGTCGCGGGCGTCGCGCACCGCAGGCGCGACCGGGGCGGCTGCGGGGGCGGAAACCGGATTCATGCAAAAACCTCGAAGGGGATGAGCGTCGCGCCGCGCGCGGCAGCGTGGCGGCAGCGTGCCGCCGCCGCCCGCGGGCGGCGGCTGGC
>JAEZBO010000134.1 GCA_023427085.1 Pseudomonadota bacterium | reverse complement strand
GGGGGGGGCGGGGGGGGGGGGGCGGCCCCGCCTTCAGGCCAGGTGCTGGGCCAGGAAGGTATGCGAACGCTCTTCGGCCTGCTTGGCCGCCGCCGCATCGTAATGCTGGCCGCCGGGACGCGAGAATGCGTGGTCGCACTCTTCGTAGACATGGGCCGTGAACTGCGCGTGGGTCGACGCCAGCGAGACGATCTTGTCGCGCGCCTCGGCCGGTACGAAACGGTCCTTGCCGGCGACGTGCAGCAGCGTCGGCGCGCAGTCGGCCGGCGCGTTCTCGAGCAGCGTATCGAGGTTGACGCCGTAATAGCTGACCGCGCACTTGACCGGGATGCTGCACGCGGCCTTGGCCGCCAGCATGCCGCCCATGCAGTAGCCGATCGTGGCGATCTTGTCGTGGCCGGCCTCCTGGGCCAGCCAGCTGCGCGCCGATTCGAGGTCGGCCAGTGTCTCGTCGGGCTTCATGCCCTGCATCAGCGCGTAGCCGCGCTCGAACTGCTTCTGATCGGTGGGGTCGAGCTGCAGGCCGGCTTCCTGGCGCCAGAACAGGTCGGGGCAGATCACGTGATAGCCCTTGGCGGCCCACTGGTCGGCCAGCTCGCGCATGGCCGGGTTGATGCCGAAGATTTCCTGGATCAGCACGATGCCACGCGCCGACGATGACGGGCCTTTGACGTAGTAGGCCTTGAACTCCTTTCCTTCCTTGCTTCTCAGGGTGACGTCAGACATGAGGGTCCTTTGAGATACCTGCTTGGCGGGGGGGTGGAAGTTCGATTGAAGCACAAACCCGCGGGCATTCCGGCAGCGTAAAAAAGGGACCTAACGCTGGCGCCCCTGCCGCCAGGGGCAGCCTGTTCAGTCGGGCAGCGTCGACTCGCCGGCCGTCAGGCTGGCCATGCTGTCGCGTTCGCGCACGACGAACCAGCGCGCGCCGTCGACCATGACCTCGGCCGCGCGCGGGCGGCTGTTGTAGGTGCCGGCCATGACGGCGCCGTAGGCGCCAGCCGATTCGATCGCCAGCAGGTCGCCCTCGGCCAGTGTCAGCTCGCGCTGGCGCGCCAGCCAGTCGGCGCTTTCGCAGATCGGGCCGACCACGTCGTAGATGGCTGTCTGCGTCGCCGCACCCGGCGTGGCGACGCCCGACGTGGTGACGCGCGGCGTAGCGACGCCCGGCGTGACCGCGCGCACGCCATGCCAGGCTTCGTACAGCGCGGGGCGCATCAGGTCGTTCATGGCGGCATCGACGATGGCGAAATTGCGCGCCTCGGTGTGCTTGAGGTATTGCACCTCGGTCAGCAGCACGCCGGCGTTGCCGACCAAAGAGCGGCCCGGCTCGAGCACCAGCTGCAGCGTCGGCAGGCCGCTGGCCGACAGGCGTTCGAAGACCTGGTCGAGCAGCACGCGCGGCGCCAGCGGCGTCTCGTCGTCGTAGCGGATGCCCAGGCCGCCACCCAGGTCGAGATGGTGGATCGTGATGCCGTCTTCGGCCAGCTGGCGCAACAGCGCCAGCAGCTTGTCGAGCGCGTCCAGGTAGGGCGAGACCTCGGTGATCTGCGAACCGATGTGGCAGTCGACGCCGACCACCTTCAGGCCCGGCAGCGTGGCGGCCTCGCGGTAGGCCTGGCGCGCATGCTCGATGGCGATACCGAACTTGTTTTCCTTGAGTCCGGTCGAGATGTAGGGGTGGGTCTGCGCATCGACGTCGGGGTTGACGCGCAACGAGACCGGCGCGGTCTTGCCCAACTCGGTGGCGACCGACGACAGCCGGCGCAGCTCGGGCAGCGACTCGACGTTGAAGCATTTGACGCCGGCCTCGAGCGCGGCGCGCATTTCCCAGGCCTGCTTGCCGACGCCCGAGAACACCACCTTGCCGGGATCGCCGCCGACGGCCAGCACGCGCTGCAGTTCACCGCCCGAGACGATGTCGAAGCCGGCGCCCAGCGTGGCGAACTCCTTCAGCACCGCCAGGTTGGAGTTGGCCTTCATGCCGTAGCAGACCAGCACCTGGCGATCGCCGATGGCGTCGCGATAGGCGGCCCAGGCGCTACGCAGCGCGGCCCGCGAGTAGACGTACAGCGGCGTGCCGGCCTGCGCGGCCAGCTCGGCCAGGCTGACGTCCTCGGCGTGCAGCGTGCCGTCGCGGTAATGGAAATGGGGCTGTCCCGCCAACGGGCGGTCGGGGTGGTTCTGCTGGGTCATCGAACGGGTGCGGCAGGCGCGGACGGAGTCGTGGTGGAAGCGGGAAGGATGGCGGGCGGGGGCGGCTGGCGTGCCGACTGGGTGTCGTCGTCGGGCAGGTACAGCGGCCCCTTGTAGCCGCAGGCGGCCAGCGTGCCGACAGCGAGCAGCGTCGCTAAAATGCGGGTAATGGCCGGGCAGGACACGGCAAGCTCCGTTTGAACAAGGCAAGTGGTCGATTATATGAACGAAACAGAATTCCTCACTCTCGCAGGCGCCGTGCTCGACAGTATCGAGAGCCAGGCGGACGATTGGTTGTCGCTGCACGACATCGACGTCGATGCCAGCCGCAACGGCAACGTGCTGACGCTGGCCTTCGATTCGGGTGTGCAGGTCATCGTCAACACCCAGGCGCCGATGAAGGAGATCTGGGTGGCCGCGCCCAGCGGCGGTTTCCATTACCGCTACGACGGCCAGCTGTGGCAGGACACCCGCGGCGGCCCGGTGCTGGGCGAGGCGCTGTCGCAGATCGTCAGCGCCGCGGCCGGCCAGCCGGTGACCGTGCAGGCCTGAGACCGGCCGGCCGCGCCTTGGCGCGGGCCGCAGCGATAAAAAAAGCCCTGGCGCCGGATCGGCCGGCGCCAGGGCTTTGTTCGCCTGCGCAGACCCGCTCCGGCTCGGAGCGGGCCCGCAACCGGGTCATCAGTGCGGCACGAGGTTGCCGTTCCAGGGATCGTTGTTGAGCTCCTGGTCCATCGGCACGCTGTTGTTGCCACCGCCGCCGCCGATCAGGTTGCTGAGGAAGTCGCCCAGCGAATCGGGTTCGGGCACGCCGACCCGCGCGACCGCCTGGCCGGGCGGGAATTCGGCGAAGTACAGGTCGCCGCCTTCGGCGATCAGGCCGTCGGGGCGGGTGCGCGGCTGCTCGGGCACGCCGGCCAGCGCGGTGCGCATGTAGTTGACCCAGATCGGCATGGCGGCGCCACCGCCGGTCTCGCGCGAGCCCAGCGAACGCGGCTGGTCGTAGCCCAGCCAGGCGATGCCGACCAGCGACGGCGTGTAGCCGGCGAACCAGGCGTCGACCGACTCGTTGGTGGTGCCGGTCTTGCCGGCGATGTCGCCGCGCTTGAGCAGCGCGCGGGCCCGGGCGGCGGTGCCCGAGGTCGCGACGCCACGCAGCATGTCGTCCATCACGTAGGCGGTGCGCGGGTCGATGGCGCGCGCGGCGGCATCGCCCGAGACGGTCGGGCGCGATTGCATGATGACCTTGCCGCTGCTGTCGGTGACACGATCGATCAGGTAGGGCGTGACGCGGTAGCCGCCGTTGGCGAACACCGAATAGGCGCCGGCCAGCTGCAGCGGCGTGACCGAGCCGGCGCCCAGCGCCATCGGCAGCACCGCGGGCTGGCGCGCCTTGTCGAAGCCGAAGCGGGTGATGTAGTCCTGCGCGTACTGCGGCGTGATGGCCTGCAGAATGCGGATCGACACCATGTTCTTGGACTTGTACAAAGCGTTGCGCATCGTCAGCATGGGTTCGTAGGTGCCGCCGTAGTTCTTCGGCGCCCACGCCCGCGAGCCGGTCTGCGCGGCGGTCAGCTGGAACGGCATGTCGGAGATCTGCGTCGACGGCGTCAGGCCGCGTTCGAGCGACGCCGCGTAGATGAACGGCTTGAAGCTCGAGCCCGGCTGGCGCCAGGCCTGCGTGACACGGTTGAAGTTGCCGCGATTGAAGTCGAAGCCGCCGACCATGGCGCGCACCGCGCCGTCCTGCGGTGCGACCGACACGAAGGCAGCCTGCACCGACGGCATGTTGAGCACTTCCCAGGTCTCGCCGTTCTTGTACAGGTAGACCACCGAGCCGCGGCGCAGCCGGGCCTCGGGCTTGGCCTTGTCGTTGAGCGCGCGCGCGACGATGGCGATGGCCTTCTTGTCGTTGATCGTGATGACCTCGGTGGCGCTGCGCGCGACCTTGATCTCGCTGGGGCTGGCCGACAGCACCACGCCGGTCAGCAGGTTGCCGCTGTCGGCGTACTTGTCGAACACGCCGTCGAGGAATTCGTCGAAGCGGGCCTGGTCGTTCTCGATGCCGGCCGGCAGTTCGAGCTGTTCTTCGGGGCCGGGGTAGGGCGCGCGGCGGGTGTAGTCGAGCACGCCTTCGCGCAGCGCCTGGTAGGCGGCCTCTTGTTCCTTCGAGGACACCGTGGTGTAGATGTTCAGGCCGCGCGAGTAGACGTTGTCCTGGTAGACGCCATACAGCAGCTGGCGCGCCAGTTCGGCGACGTATTCGCCGTGGACCGCGTACCCGCCGGTGGGCGCGCCCTGTTCGCGCGTGCGCAGCACGATCGGCTCGTCCATGGCCGCCTTGTATTCGGCGTCGGTCAGGTAGCCCAGCGACAGCATGCGGCCCAGCACGTAATGCTGGCGCACCGTGGCGCGCGGCATGTTGGCGATCGGGTTGAAGCGCGACGGCGCCTTGGGCACGCCGGCCAGCATGGCGGCCTCGGCCACCGAGATCTCGCCCAGCGGCTTGCCGAAATAGCGGCGCGAGGCCGCGGCGAAACCGTAGGCGCGATGGCCCAGGTAGATCTGGTTCATGTACAGCTCGAGGATCTGGTCCTTGCTGAGCTGCGATTCGATCTTGAAGGTCAGCAGCAGTTCGTAGAACTTGCGCGAATAGGTCTTCTCGGACGACAGATAGAAGTTGCGCGCCACCTGCATGGTGATCGTGCTGGCCCCCTGGCTCTTCGACATGCTGATGATGTTGGTCAGGCCGGCGCGCACCACGCCCATCCAGTCGATGCCGCCATGCTGGTAGAAGCGGTCGTCCTCGGCCGCGAGCACGGCCGACTTCATCACGTCGGGGATCTCGTTGAAGCGCAGCACGTTGCGGCGCTCTTCACCGAATTCGCCGATCAGCACGTTGTCGGACGTGTAGACGCGCAGCGGCACGCGCGGCCGGTAATCGGTCATCGCGTTGAGGTCGGGCAGGTTGGGCCAGGCCAGCGCCAGCGCCATGCCGACCAGCAGCACGCCGCACAGGCCGAGGCCGCCTAGGAGAATGCCGGTTTTGACCAGGAAGCGAACCACGCGCGAGCCGGATTCGGCGGCGGGCTCGTCGCGCGAGCCGCGCGGGGAACGGGAATTGGGGGATTTGCTCATCGGCTGCGATTTTAAGGGTACTGGCCCATAGACAAGCCGACGCCCGCGAGGTTTCTGTAACCGAATCGTGCAGTGTAGCGCCCCGACAACTGCCTGCAATGGGATAATGCGCAAATGAATGCGATTCCCAGCACTTGTCCGGACGGCGGCGCGGCCCCGCAGTCTCCGTGCGCCGGCCAGGCGCTGCTCACGCACGACACGCCGGTATTTCTGGTGGGCATGATGGGCGCCGGAAAGACCACGATAGGACGGGGTTTGGCACGCTTGCTGGGCCGAGAGTTCCTCGATCTCGATCACGAACTCGAAGCGCGCTGCGGTGTGCGAGTGCCCACTATCTTCGAGATCGAAGGCGAGGAAGGCTTTCGCAAGCGCGAATCGGCCGCGTTGGCGCATTGCGCGGCGCGCCGCAACATCGTGCTGGCGACCGGCGGCGGCGCCGTGCTGGCCGCCGAGAACCGCGCCGCGCTCAAGTCGCACGGCATCGTCATCTACCTGCGCGCCAGTGTCGACGAGCTGTACCGCCGCACCTCGCGCGACCGCAACCGGCCGCTGCTGGCGACCGCCGACCCGCGCGCCACGCTGACCAAGCTGCTGACGCTGCGCGAACCCCTTTACCAAGACGTGGCCGACCTGATCGTCGAGACCGGCGCGATGCCGGTCAACACCGTGGTCAAGTCCATCGTGCCGCTGCTGCAATCCTGCGAGAAAAAGACATGACCACAGTCGTGGACGTCGACACCCCCGGCGGACGGTATCCGATCCGCATCGCGCCCGGCCGGCTCGACCAGCTGGCGCAAGCCGTGCCCGCCAACGCCACCGCGGTGGCCCTGGTCACCAACCCGACCGTGGCCGCGCTGTATGCCGAACGCGCCGAGGCCTCGCTGCGCCAGGCCGGCCACCGCGTGCTGCGTATTGCCCTGCCCGACGGCGAGGCGCACAAGAACAGCGACACGCTCAACCTGATCTTCGATGCGCTGCTGCGCGAACGGCTGGATCGCAAGGCGGTGCTGGTGGCGCTGGGCGGCGGCGTGATCGGCGACATGTGCGGCTTCGCCGCCGCTACCTACATGCGCGGCATCCGTTTCGTGCAGGTGCCCACCACGCTGCTGGCGCAGGTCGACTCGTCGGTCGGCGGCAAGACCGGCATCAATCATCCGCTCGGCAAGAACATGATCGGCGCGTTCCACCAGCCGGTCGCGGTCGAGATCGATACCGACGTGCTGCGCACGCTGCCGGCGCGCGAGATCTCGGCCGGGCTGGCCGAGGTCATCAAGTACGGACTGATCCTGGATGCCGAGTTCTTCGGCTGGTGCGAGCAGCATGCGGCCAAGCTGCGTGCGCTCGACCCCGACGCGCTGGCCTATGCGATCCAGCGCTCGTGCGAGCTCAAGGCCTACGTGGTGTCGCAGGACGAACGCGAGGCCGGCCTGCGCGCGGTGCTCAATCTGGGCCATACCTTCGGCCACGCGATCGAGGCCGGCATGGGCTACGGCCAGTGGCTGCACGGCGAGGCCGTCGGCTGCGGCATGGTGCAGGCCGCCGAGCTGTCGGCCGAGGTCGCCGGCCTGCCGCGCGAGTCGGTCGAGCGGGTCCGCGCGCTGGTGCAGGCGATCGGCTGCCCGGTGGTCTCGCCCGATCTGGGCGCCGACCGCTGCCTGGACCTGATGCGGGTCGACAAGAAGGCCGAGGGCGGCGAGATCCGCTTCGTGCTGCTGCCCGAGATCGGCCGCGCGATCACCCGGCCCGCCCCCGAAGACGCCGTGCGCGCGGTGCTGGCCCGCACCGTCGAGACGGCCGCCGCCACCTGACCCATCCGCCGCGCGCCGCGTTGCACTGAACTAGGACAGACCATGACCGCCACCCCTGCCGCCCGGATCGACACGACGGGGGGGCTGGCCCCCTACGCCTGCGATCCGGCCTCGACCCGCGGCCGCCGCCATCGCGAGGACGCGCCGGGCAATCGCAGCGAATTCCAGCGCGACCGCGACCGCATCATCCACGCCAACGCATTCCGGCGGCTCGAGTACAAGACCCAGGTCTTCGTCAACCACGAAGGCGACCTGTTCCGCACCCGCCTCACGCACAGCCTCGAGGTCGCGCAGATCGCCCGCACGCTGGCGCGCAGCCTGCGCCTGAACGAAGACCTGATCGAAGCCATCGCGCTGGCGCACGACCTGGGCCATACGCCGTTCGGCCATGCCGGCCAGGACGAGCTGAACGCCTGCATGCGCGAGCGCGCGCCGCAGGCCGGCGGCTTCGAGCACAACCTGCAGAGCCTGCGCGTGGTCGACGAACTCGAAGAGCGCTACGCCGCGTTCAATGGCCTGAACCTGTGCTTCGAGACACGCGAGGGCATCCTCAAGCATTGTTCGGCCGCGCACGCGCGCCAGCTGGGCGAAGTCGGCCGGCGCTTTCTCGAACGCAGCCAGCCCTCGCTCGAGGCGCAGCTGGCCAACCTGGCCGACGAGATCGCCTACAACAACCACGACATCGACGACGGCCTGCGCTCGGGGCTGCTGACGCTCGAGGCGCTGCGCGAGGTCGAGATCTTCGCGCGCCACTACGACGCGGTGCAGGCCGAGTACCCGGGCCTGCCGGCGCGCCGGCTGACCTCCGAGACGATCCGGCGCATGATCAACACGCTGATCACCGACCTGACCACGACCACCGCCGCGCGCATCGCCGAGCACGATCCGCGCAGCGCCGACGCGGTGCGCCAGGCGCCGGCGCTGGCCGGTTTCTCCGAGCCGGTGCGGCGCCAGGCCGATGCGCTCAAGCGCTTCCTGTTCGAACGGCTCTACCGCCATTACAAAGTGATGCGCATGACCGGCAAGGCCCGGCGTATCGTTCGAGAACTGTTCTCGGCCTTCCAGGACGAGCCGCGCCTGCTGCCGCCGGACTACCGCCGCATCGGCCATACCGAGCAGGCCCGCGCGATCGCCGACTACATCGCCGGCATGACCGATCGTTATGCGATCCGCGAGCACAAGCGTGTCTTCGACATGGACGAGCCCTGAGCCGACGCTTCCCGCTTTCGGAGGACCTATGCCCCCAGCTGATTTCCGTGCCGCGCCGCGCACGCGCCGTCCCGGGTTCAAGGCCAGCGCCGCCGCGCTGGCCGTCCTGTTCGGCTTCGGCCTGACCCATGGCGCATCGGCGCAGACCGATCCTGCGCCGCCGCCCAATCCCACCGGCACGCCGATGACGGTGCACGGCAACATCGAAGGCCCCAACCGGCTCGCCATCGTGCAGGTCTGCGAACCGGGCGGCGGCTGCCAGCTGTCGTTCGTCGACACGCTCAAGCAGGACGACGTGCCCGAGCTGGTGCGCCGCGCACGCGGCGCCGGCCGCCCGGGCACCGATCCGTCGGTGACGGTGCTGGCGCTGTGCGCCGCCAACTGGGTCGCCTCGGTGCGGGTCGGCGACGCCTCGTCGCCGTCGCAAGGCATGGTGTGCGGTTATCCGACCGAACTGGCCGCCTTGCAGGCCGCCTTCACGGCCTGCGACAAACAACTGGGCCGCCGCTGCGCGGCCGAACCGCAGGCGCAGGTGAGCTGGGGCAAATGGGACGGCCGCAACCTGCCGGGCCGCGACCAGGCGCCGGGCAAGCTGTACGCGGTATGGGATCAGCAGGGCGCGCAGGTCTGCGCGCTGCAGCAGGGCCGCGCCGGCAGCTGCAATGCGGCGGCGGCCGATACGCTGGGCAAGGCCGGCATCCTCGATTGATGCCCTGCGCTGAAGATGCCTGGCGCGCCGTCGCGGCGGCCTAGCGCTGCGTGCGGTACGGCTCGTCTTCGGGCACGAAGGTGCCTTCGGCGCGCGCCTCGGTGCACCACTGCTGGTAGGCCGGCAGCGCGATCACCGCGTCCATGTAGTCGCGCACCGCGCCAGCCGCCTGCACGCCGTAGGTCTGGAAGCGGCTGATCACCGGCGCATAGAAGGCATCGGCGATGCTGAATGCACCGAACAGGAAGGGACCGGGCGCGGCCGCGCCGGCGTGCGAACCGCCCTGGCCGAATTCGGCCAGCGTGTCGTGCCAGATCGCCTGGATGCGGCTGACGTCCTGCAGCGCGTCCTGCGGGAAGGCGATGCCGGGCAGGTGCGCCTCCACGTTCATCGGCATGGCCTGGCGCAGCGCGCCGAAGCCGCTGTGCATCTGCGCCGCCAGCGAACGGGCGCGGGCCCGCGCGCGCGGCGCGGCCGGCCATAGCTGCGCCTGCG
Source organism: Pseudomonadota bacterium (assembly GCA_023427085.1). Lineage (GTDB taxonomy): Bacteria > Pseudomonadota > Gammaproteobacteria > Burkholderiales > Burkholderiaceae_B > Orrella. The sequence goes on along the minus strand of JAEZBO010000134.1, from coordinate 33,088 downwards.
GATGCCGTTCGGCGGCGTATTCGCAGATCGCCAGCGTGTCCCAGACCGCGAAGCCCTGGTCGACCAGCACCGGCACCAAGCCGGCCGGGCTGATGCGGCTGAGCGCCTGGTGGAACTCGGGCGTGCACAGTCCCAGCCGGCGTTCCTCGAAGGCGATGCCGGCGGCGCGCAGCGCCAGCCACGGCCGGAAAGACCAGGACGAGTAGTTCTTGTTGCCGATGATCAGCGTGTACATGGAGGCGTTCCTTCGGGGCGGGCGAGTCGTGGCCATGTTGCAGGCGTTGTGTGCGCGCATGCAAGCATTGACCCTGTTATGCCGCTGTTTATAAAATGAAAACCATTATCAATAAATAAATTCTTGCCAGCCTGCCCGGCGCGCTGGCGCGAGAGGCCCCGCCCGTGCCCGCCCCCGAACAGGTCCAGATCCTCTATCAGCACCACCACGGCTGGCTGCAGCGCTGGCTGACGTCGCGGCTGGGGGATAGCCAATGGGCCGCGGACCTGGCGCAGGATACCTTCCTGCGTATCCTGGTGGCCCGGCGGCCGCCAGAGCTGCGCGAGCCGCGAGCCTACCTGACCACGGTGGCCAAGGGGGTGCTGAGCAACTGGCGGCGGCGCCAGCAGCTCGAACAGGCCTACCTGCAGGCGCTGGCCGCCTTGCCGGTGTCCTGGATGCGCTCCGAAGAGGAACACGCGCTGGTGCTCGAGGCCCTGCACGAGATCGATGCGCTGCTCGACGGCCTGCCGGCGCAGGCGCGGCAGGCCTTTCTGCTGGCTCAGATCGAGGGCCTGACCTACCCCGAGGTCGCCGAGCGCCTGGGCCTGTCGCTGGCCACCGTCAAGCGCCACGTCAAACGCGCCTTCCTCGCCTGCCTGGCGTCGCTGGCCAGCCATGACTGAGGCCGGCGCGCGGCCGCTCGATCCGGCCGTGCTCGAGCAGGCCGCCGACTGGCTGGTGCGCCTGGGCGAGCAGCGTGGCGATGCCGCGCAGCAGCAGGCCTTGCAGGCCTGGATCGCCAGCCATCCCGACCATGCGCGCGCATGGCGCTACGCCGAGCGACTGTCCGATGTGATCGGGCGCCTGCCGACCGACGTGGCGACGCAGGCGCTGTGTCGCAGCCGCCCCGCGGCCGGCAGGCGGGCGGTGCTGGCGGGACTGTTGCTGGCAGGGCCGGCCGCCTGGGTGGCTTGGCGCCACGTCCGGCAGGACGGTTGGCTGGCGGCGCACCGGACCGCGACCGGCGAAGTGCGCGCGCTGCAGCTGCAGGACGGCTCCGCGCTGGTGCTCAACACGCGCAGTGCCGTCGACGTGCGTTTCGACGCGCAGCAGCGCCTGGTCGAACTGATGACTGGCGAAATCCTGGTGCAGACCGCGGTCGACCGGCGCGAGCAGCCGCGTCCGTTCCGGGTCGCCACGCGTGATGGCCGCATGCAGGCGCTCGGCACCCGCTTCCGTGTGCTGCGCGACGATGCCGCGACCACGCTGGACGTGTTCGAAGGCGCCGTGCGGGTCGAGCCGGTGCAATCACCCAGCGTGGTGGTGCAGGCGGGCCAGCAGCTGGTCTTCGGCGGCTCGGCGCCACCGGCATGGGGGGCCAGCAGCGAAGGCGCCGCCGCCTGGACCCGCGGCATGTTGCTGGCCTACGGCATGAGCCTGCCCGAGTTCGCGCGCGAGATCGCGCGCTATCGGCCCGGCCTGCTGCGTTGCGCCGACGGGCTGGCGCACATCGAGGTCTCGGGGGCCTACCCGCTGGCCGATACCGACCAGGCCTTGCGCATGATCGCGGCCACCTATCCGGTGACGCTGATTTCGCGCCTGGGCGGCTACTGGACCGAACTGGTGCCGCGGTCCTGAACTCCTTTCGGGTCACGCGCTGACACTTTTTCGCGGCCTCGCGTGGCATAGGACCAGAGCGACTGTGCTTCGATCCCTTGCCGAGGAAGTTCTTCATGCCGTATTCCCGTTTCCTATCCGTGCCTGCGCGCTGCCGCGTGCTCTGGCTGTCGGCCGCCCTGGCGGCCCTGGCCGGCGCGCCGGTGGCGTACGCCGCCGATGCCGGCGCCAGCGCACGGGTGCAGACCTTCTCGGTCGCGCCCGGTCCCCTCGAGCTGGCGCTGTCGCAACTGGCCGTGCAGGCCGGACTGGCGCTCTCGTTCGATCCCGCGCTGACGCAAGGCCTGCGCACCGCGGGGCTGCAGGGCAGCTACGAGGCCCATGAGGCGTTTGCGCGGCTGTTGTCGGACACCGGACTGCGGCTGGCCCGCCGTGGCGATGGCAGCTACACGCTGCAGCGCGGCGCGCCGGCCGCGGGCGGCGTGGCGCAGTTGCCGGTGGCCACTGTGACCGGCGCCATCGCCGGACCGGCCTTGCCCGAGCCCTATGCCGGCGGCCAGGTGGCGCGCGGCGCGCGGCTGGGCATCCTGGGCGATCGCGATTACATGCAGACGCCGTTCAGCGCCACCAGCTACACGCGCCAAAGGATCGAGGACCAGCAGGCCCGTTCGGTCGCCGACGTGGTCGGCAACAATGATCCGTCGGTGCGGCTCAATACCAATGCCAATACCATCGGCGACGGATTTACGATCCGGGGCTTCGGGTTCGAGAGTGCCGAGGTGTCGTTCAACGGCCTGTCCGGCATTGCGCCGGTCTGGCGCATCATGCCGCAGTTCCTCGAGCGGATCGACGTGCTCAAGGGGCCCAATGCCTTCCTGAACGGCGCGCTGACCTTCGGCAGCGTCGGCGGCGCGATCGTGGTCGTGCCCAAGCGCGCCGGCGCCCAGGACGTCACCCAGGCGACCGCCACCTACGCCAGTGACTCGATGCGCATGGGCCATCTCGACATCGGACGGCGCTTCGGCGCGCAGCAGGCTTTCGGGGTGCGCGTGAACGGCACCTATGGCGAGGGCGAAGGCCCGCGCGATCACCTGCGCGAGCGCAGCGAGCAGCTGGCGGTGGCGCTCGATTACCAGGGCGAGCGGCTGAGCCTGGAGTTCGACGCCATGCACCAGCAGCAGCTCATGCGCGGCGTGCAGTGGTTCAACCCCAGTCTGGGCGCGGGCGTCACGCAGGTGCCACGGGTGCCGTCGGGCAAGCTCAACTGGATCCAGCCGTGGGAGTACTCGGACGTGCGCGAACGCATCGTCGCCGCGCGCGCCGAGTACCGGCTGTCCGATCGCGTGACCGCCTATGCCGCGGCGGGACGCAACCGCAGCGATCAGTACTACCTGACGGCCTTGCCCGCGCTGAGCGACGACCAGGGCACGCTCGACGTGTCGCCGATGTTCTTCGTCACGCCCTACGAGACCCGTACCGTGGACGTGGGCCTGCGTGGCAACCTCGACACTGGCGCGATCGGCCACGAATGGAACATCGCCTATACCCGGCTGCACAACACCGACGGCATGACGCGCGGCTTCGTCGGTTCGTCCTTCAGCTCGAACCTGTATGACCCGGTACGGGTGGATCGCCCGGTATTCGACATGCCGTCGGACGCGCCGCTCAACGGCGAACGCCGGCTCGAGAGCTACGCCTTGTCGGACACGCTGAGCTTTCTCGAGGGCCGCCTGCAGACCACGCTGGGCCTGCGCCGCCAGCAGGTTCGCAGCGATGCCTTCGATCCCTCGGGCGCCAGGATCTCTTCGTACGATCGCACCGCCACCACGCCCATGGCCGGCGTGATGCTGCAGGTCACGCCTTCGTTCGCGGTCTATGGCAACTATATCGAGGGCCTGAGCCCGGGCGGCTCGGCGCCGGCCGGCGCCATCAATGCCGGGGAAAGCTTCGCGCCTTTCAAGTCCAAGCAGATCGAGGCCGGCGTGAAGTTCGACTGGGACCGCCTGGGCCTGGTGGCCAGCGTATTCGAGATCCGTCGGCCCAGCGGCGTGCTCGATCCGGCCACGCTGGTCTACAGCGCCGACGGCGAACAGCGCAACACCGGCCTGGAACTGAACGTGTTCGGCGAGCCGCTGCCCGGCTGGCGCGTGCTGGGCGGCGCCGCGCTGATCGATGCGCGGCTGCAGCGCACCGCCGCCGGCCTCGACCAGGGCAATCGGGCGCCGAACCAGGCCTACGCGCGCGTGAACCTGGAGCTCGAGAAGTCGATCGCGACGTTGCCCGGACTGGCGTTGAGCGTGCGGTACATCCACACCGGCGCGCAGTACCTGGACAACGCCAACACGCTGCGGATCCCGGCCTGGAACCGCTGGGACCTCGGTGCGCGCTACCAGACCAAGGTCGCCGGCAAGGCCGTCACGGTCCGGCTCAATGTCGAGAACGCCTTCGACAAGGACTACTACCAGCAGAACCTGCTGGTCGGCTCGCCGCGCACGCTGGTGCTGTCCACCTCGGTCGCGTTCTGAGCCCAGGCGCCGGGCGCGCTAGCCGCGTCCGCGCTCGCGCTCGAGCAGCCGCGCCAGGTACTTGCCGGTATGGCTTTCCGGCGCCTCCGCGACGTCCTCGGGCGTGCCCTGCGCGACCACGCGGCCGCCGCCGCCGCCGCCCTCGGGGCCCATGTCGACCACCCAGTCGGCGGTCTTGATGACGTCCAGGTTGTGCTCGATGACGACCACCGTGTTGCCGGCGTCGACCAGCTGGTTGAGCACGCGCAGCAGCAGTTCGATGTCGGCGAAATGCAGGCCGGTGGTGGGCTCGTCGAGGATGTACAGCGTGCGGCCGGTGCTGCGGCGCGACAGCTCGAGCGAGAGCTTGACGCGCTGCGCCTCGCCGCCCGACAGCGTGGTGGCGCTCTGGCCCAGCCGCACATACGACAGGCCGACGTCGACCAGCGTCTGCAGCTTGCGGGCGATCGCCGGCACCGATTCGAAGTACTCGAGCGCCTGCTCGACGGTCAGGTCCAGCACCTCGCTGACGTTGCGGCCGCGATAGCGGATCTCCAGCGTCTCGCGGTTGTAGCGCTTGCCGTGGCAGACGTCGCAGGGCACGTACATGTCGGGCAGGAAGTGCATCTCGACCTTGACCACGCCGTCGCCCTGGCAGGCCTCGCAGCGGCCGCCCTTGACGTTGAAGCTGAAGCGGCCCGGATCGTAGCCGCGCGCGCGTGATTCGGGCACGCCGGCGAACAGCTCGCGGATCGGCGTGAACAGGCCGGTATAGGTGGCCGGGTTGCTGCGCGGCGTGCGGCCGATCGGGCTCTGGTCGACGCTGATGATCTTGTCGAAATGCTCCAGGCCGTCGAGCGCCGCATAGGGCGCCGGCTCGGTCTGCGCGTTGTGCAGCAGCTTGGAGACCGCGGTGGCCAGCGTGTCGTTGACCAGCGTCGACTTGCCCGAACCGGACACGCCGCTGATGCAGACCAGCTTGCCGGCCGGAATGCGCAGGTCGACCGACTTCAGGTTGTTGCCGGTGCAGCCCTGCAGCGCCAGCCAGGCCTGCTCGTCGGGAAATTCACGGCGCGGCGGTACCGCGATGGCGCGCGCGCCGCTCAGGTATTGGCCGGTCAGCGAATCGGGATTCTGCTGCACCTGCTCGGGCGTGCCGTCGGCGACCACCTGGCCGCCGTGCTCGCCGGCGCCCGGGCCCATGTCGACGACCCAGTCGGCCTCGCGGATCATGTCCTCGTCATGCTCGACCACGATCACGCTGTTGCCCAGGTCGCGCAGGTGCTTGAGCGTGCCGATCAGCCGGTCGTTGTCGCGCTGGTGCAGGCCGATCGACGGCTCGTCCAGCACATACATCACGCCGGTCAGGCCCGAGCCGATCTGGCTGGCCAGCCGGATGCGCTGCGCCTCGCCGCCCGAGATGGTGTCGGCGCTGCGGTCCAGCGACAGGTAGTTCAGGCCGACGTTGTTGAGGAATTCGAGCCGCGCCTCGATCTCGCGCACGATGCGCTGGGCGATCTCCTGGCGCGCGCCGCTGAGCGCCAGCTTGCGGAACCAGTCCAGGCAATCCGACAGCGGCATGGCCTCGACCTCGTAGATGGCCAGGCCGGTTTCCTTGCTGCGCGCGGTGTGCTCGACCAGGCTGCCCGGCGCGGCCAGTTGCGCGCGCGGCAGCAGCGAGTCCGGCGAGTCGTCGCCGATGCGCACGTGGCGGGCCTCGGCGCGCAGCCGCGAACCGCCGCAGTCGGGACAGGTCTTGATGGCGCGGTACTTGCCGAGCTCTTCGCGCACGGCCGGCGAGTCGGTCTCGCGCCAGCGCCGTTCGAGGTTGGGGATCACGCCTTCGAAGGGATGGCGCTTGACCGAGCTGCGGCCTTTTTCGTTGATGTAGAAGAACGAGATCTCGTCTTCACCCGAGCCGTACAGCACGGTGCGCTGAGTGGCGTCGGGCAGTTGTTCGAAGGCGGTTTCGATGTCATAGCCGTAGTGCGTCGCCAGGCTGGTCAACAACGAATGCGTGAAGGCGTTGCGCTTGTCCCAGCCACGGATCGCGCCCGAGGCCAGGCTCAGTTCGGGAAACGCCACGACCCGCTTGGGATCGAAGAAGCCGACCTGGCCGATGCCGTCGCAGCTGGGGCAGGCGCCGACCGGGTTGTTGAAGCTGAACAGCCGCGGTTCGAGTTCGGGCAGGCCGTGGCTGCAGACCGGACAGGCGTAGCGGCTGGAAAACATCTGCTCGCGCTCGGCGTCCATGTCGAGCGCGATGACGCGGCCTTCGGCCAGCCCCAGCGCGGTCTCGAAGCTTTCGGCCAGGCGCTGCTTGGCCTCGGGGCGCACGCGCACGCGGTCGATGACCACGTCGATATCGTGTTTCTCGTTCTTCTTGAGTTCGGGCAGCTCGTCGATCTCGACCATCTTGCCGTCGACGCGCAGACGCACGAAACCCTGGGCCTGCAGGCTGGCGCACTCGTCCTCGAAGCTGCCCTTGCGCGCGCGCGCCAGCGGCGCCAGGATCGCCAGGCGGGTTTCGGGCGCCCAGGCCAGCACCGCATCGACCATCTGGCTGACGCTCTGCGCCTGCAGCGGCAGGCCGTGCTCGGGGCAGTAGGGCGTGCCGACGCGGGCGTACAGCAGCCGCAGGTAGTCGTGGATCTCGGTGATGGTGCCGACGGTCGAACGCGGGTTGTGCCCGGCGGCCTTCTGCTCGATCGAGATCGCCGGCGACAGGCCTTCGATCAGGTCGACGTCGGGCTTGTCCATCAGCTGCAGGAACTGCCGCGCGTAGGCCGACAGGCTCTCGACATAGCGCCGCTGGCCTTCGGCATACAGCGTGTCGAAGGCCAATGACGACTTGCCCGAGCCCGACAGGCCGGTGACCACCACCAGGCGGTGCCGAGGCATGTCCAGCGACACGTTCTTGAGGTTGTGGGTGCGGGCACCCCGAATGCGTATTTCGTCCATCGGCAGCTATAGGCGGTTTCGAAGGGCAACTTGGTACTATAGCGCGCCGGCTCAGTCGGAAGCCGCCACCCACCCTGCGCCGCCCTGCCCGGACGGCGCGCAGAACATTCGATGCCGGATTCCTCCTCTCCCCGGATGACCCCAGACGAACGCCGCGCCAGCGTCGCGTTGGCGAGCCTGTTCGCCTGCCGCATGCTGGGCCTGTTCCTGCTGCTGCCGGTGTTCGCGGTGGCGGCGGCCGGGTTGCCGGGCGGCGACGATCCGGCGCGGGTCGGGCTGGCGCTGGGCATGTACGGGCTGACGCAGGCCTTCCTGCAGATTCCGTTCGGCATCGCCTCGGACCGTTGGGGACGGCGGCCGGTCGTGATGGCCGGGCTGGTGCTGTTCGTGGCCGGCAGCGTGGTCTGTGCGCTGGCCGACGATGTCTTCTGGATCACCATCGGCCGGGCGATCCAGGGCGCCGGCGCGATCTCGGCGGCGATCACCGCGTGGGTCGCCGACGCCACCCGTCCCGAGGTGCGCACGCGCGCGATGGCGATGGTGGGCGCCTCGATCGGCCTGTCGTTTGCGCTGTCGCTGCTGCTGGCGCCGCTGCTGGTCGGCTGGGGCGGACTGGCCGGCCTGTTCTGGGCGATCGCCTGCCTGGGCGTGGCCTGCATGGTGGTGGCGTGGTTCCGGGTGCCGGTGATGCCGCGCGCCGCGCTGTCGATGAACCGCGCGCAGGCCGGCGCGGTGCTGCGCCATCGCGACCTGCTGCGGCTGAACTTCGGCGTGTTCTGCCTGCACCTGATCCAGGTCGCCTTGTTCGTCGTGACGCCGGGGCTGTTGGCGCGGCTGGGCGGCCTGCCGGTGGCGTCGCTGTGGCAGGTCTACCTGCCGGTGATCTTCGGGTCCTTCATCCTGATGGTGCCGCTGATCTTCGTGACCGAAAAGCGCCGCGCGCATGCGCAGGCGCTGCGGGCGGCGGTGGCCGGGCTGGTGCTGGTCTGTGCGCTGCTGCCGTGGGCCAGCAACGGCTTCTACGGCCTGGCGCTGGCGCTGACCGGTTTCTTCGTCGCCTTCAACGTGCTCGAGGCGCTGCAGCCTTCGCTGGTGTCGCGCATGGCACCACCCGAGTACAAGGGCCTGGCGCTGGGCCTGTACAACACCGCGCAGTCGGCCGGCTTGTTCCTGGGCGGCCTGCTGGGCGGCTGGCTGGCCACCCATGGCGGCCCCGACCGGGTCTTCATCGCGGCCGCCGCGCTGGCGGCGGTCTGGCTGGCGGTGACCTGGGCGCTGCGGCGCGGCGACTGAACCTGCCGGGCGTGCCCCGGCCGGCCGCGCCGGTGCTCACGCCGGCGGCAGCGGTGCCTGCGGCTGCGGGTGGTGCAGCGGACAGCCGTTGTGGCGGCTGCGGAATTCGCCCGACATCTCGTAGGCCGGCTGGCGCGCGCGCATGATGCCGCCCAGCGGCCGATGCGCCGCCAGCGCCTGCCACGGACTGAACAGCAAGGCGTCGTCCATCTGCCGCGACAGCGTGTCGTTCCAGGCCGCCTGCGGCGGCACCTCGATGCGGGCGACCGCCACGTACGGGCTCAGGTCCTCGGGCCAGACCACCGAGGCATCCTCGATCGGCGTCTGGTCCAGGTCCACGCCCAGCTGCACGCGGATCTCCCAGGTGGCGCCCTGCGTGGCGAAAAACTCGACGACGGCTGCGCGCAGCGCGTCGGGGTCGCGTTTGATGTCGACCGGCACGTCGGCCAGCGCCAGCAGACCATCGCTGACCGGCGCCACGCTGATCTTGCCGAAGTAGGGGCCGTACAGTATCGGCACCATGCTGTAGTAGGTCTCGCCCAGCGGATGGGTGGCCGGATGGCCGCCCAGGCTCTTGAGCTTGGGGCTTTCCGAGCCGAATGTCTCGACCAGCTTTTCGGCGCCGCGCAATAGCTGCGACAGCGCCACCTTGAGCCTGGGCGCCTTGTCGGTGGTGGCGGCCAGCAGCTTGAGATTCTTCAGGAAGGCCTTCGGGTCGGGCGCCGTGAAGGCCGGCGCGTTCTGCAGCACGAAGTCCTGCACGGCCTGGCCGTCGCCGCCGGGCAGGCGGTCGCCCGCCACGCCGACCAGCTTGAGCGCCAGCCCGCGCGGCGTCGACACGCTGTCGGGCAGCAGGTCGCCCGGGTTGGTCGAGATCCGCAGCAGACAGGGGCCGCTGCCCGCGTGGGCGAACGCGCCCTGCGCATAGGCAGGCGGCAGGCCGTCCAGCACCGTCCAGGTGCCCTGCAGCAGGCCGTGGCTCTTGGCGTGCACGCTGCGCAGCGCATGGCCTTCATCGGCCAGCGTGGTCTCGCTGATGCCGCGCAGCGCCTCGACCATCTCGTCGATGGTCTGGGCCTCGTCATCGGGGACCTGTTCGAACTCGGGTGCGAATGGCAGCGGCATCGGGCGCATCGGCGTGGTCATGGGGGCATCCGTTTGTGGGCGTATCCCATTCTGCGCCGGGCGTGGCCGGGCACGCGAGCGCTATTGCTTTAGGTCATGCGTGGGTAAGCAAGCCTGTAAAAACGCATCGCCGCCTGTATTTGTGCGACCAGGCATTGCGGCGCGGGCCGGCCGGCGGCGGGGGCTGCGCCACCGCCGGGAATGCGCCAATGCCGAGGATGCGCCAACGGCCGGCGGCGCGCCGGCTATCGTTGCGCGCCGGTGGCGCCAGCGGGCTGGGCACCGCCCGCCTCGACGAAGCGCTGCACGTCGTCGAGCACCGGCGCGCGCGAGCGCAGCGGCCGCGAAAACGCGCCGGCCAGCATCGCGTGGCCGAGGTTGGGATACAGCGCCACGTCGACCGGGACCCCGGCCGCGCGCAGCGTCTCGCCCAGCTGCAGCGTGCTGCGGCGCGGATCGACGGCATGGTCGTCGGCGCCGCTGCGCAGGAAGGTGCGCGGCGCGTCGGGCCCGGCATGCGCCAGCGGCTGCGAGTCCGGCGGCGTGTCGGGAAACAGGAAGATCGGCTTGAGCGCGCGGCCGGTGATCGGCAGGAAGTCATACGGACCGGCCAGGCCGATCCAGCCGGCCAGCAGCTTGGGGCTGGCGCCCAGCTCGCCCAGCCAGCGCGGGTCGAGCGCCACCATCGCGGCGTTGTAGGCGCCGGCGCTATGGCCCATCACGTACAGCTGCCGGGTGTCGCCGCCCCATTGCGCGATATGGCGCGCAGTCCAGTCGACCGCGCGGGCGGCATCCTGGATGAAGACCGGATAGGTCACCTCGGGCGACAGCCGGTAGTCGGCCACCACCGCCAGCATGCCGCGCGAGGCCAGCGCCTCGCCCATGAAGCGGTACTCCTGCCGCGAGCCGCTGGACCAGCTGCCGCCGTAGAAGAACACCACCACCGGATAAGGCGGCTGGCCGGTCGTCGGGACATACAGGTCGAGCTGCTGCCGCGGTGCCTGGCCGTAGTCGATGTCGGCATGCAGCGTATAGGTATCGTCGGGCGTGAGCGCATCGAGCGCGCGGATCGGCGAGCAGCCGGCCAGGGCCGCCAGGGCGGCCAGCGCCATGCCGACCGGTTTGAAGAAACGCTGCATCATCGGGGGTTTCCTTGAAGCCGGCGCAGGGACGGCGGTGGCTCAGCAGGCGCTGATCAGCCACTGCCTGAAAGCGGCCAGCGCAGGCAGTGTTTCGTTTCTCGGCGGGTAAATCAAGTAGTAGCTGCGCTGGCTGGCGATGGCCTCGCCGATCGCCGTGAGTTCGTTGCGCTGCAACTCGTCCTCGACCAGCACCCTGGGCACCAGGCCGATGCCCATGCCGGCCTTGACCGCCTGGATCAGATGCGAAGTCAGCTCGAAACTGGGACCGACGCGCATGCGCCGGTGGTCGAGCTGGTGCTGCGAGAACCATTCGGCCCAGGCCTGCGGGTTGCTGGCCACCGTCAGCAGCGGCTGGCCGGTGGCCCAGTCCGGCGTCGGCGCTGGCAGCCCGGCCGCGGGGCTGGCCACTGCGATCAGAAACTCGTGATACAGCCGGTGCGCGGTCAACTCGGGCCAGTCGCCGGTGCCGACCGTGATCGCGGCATCGATGTCGCCGGCATGGAAGTCGATCGGGCCGATGCGCGAATGGATGTGCACCGTCACGCCTGGGTGGCTGGCGTAGAAATCATGCAGATGCGGCAGCAGCCATTTCGAGCCGAAGGTGGGCAGGGTCGCCAACCGCAGCGCGCCCAGTTCGGACTGCTGCGACATGGCCTGCAGCGTGGCGCTGCGGATGCGACCCAGCGCCGCGGCCAGTTCGAGGTAATAACGCCGGCCCACGCCGGTCAGCCGCACCGAGCGGCCCTCGCGGCGGAACAGGCTGACGCCCAGCTGGGCCTCGAGGCTCTGCACCTGCCGGCTGATGGCGCTCTGGCTCAGCGACAGCTCATCGGCGGCGCGGGTATAGCTTTCGTGGCGGGCGGCGGCCTCGAACACCAGCAAGAGCGACATCGACGGGGTCAGGCGGCGGTAATTCATGAGTTTTATGCAATATTCGGGACCGAAATTTCCGTTAGTCGTGGGCCTGGCTCTCGGACGATACTAGAGACTGGTTGGTAAATCGAATCATGCATACGCATCAAGATTGCGGCCGCGTGGCAAGCTATCCGCAAGTCCTTGCCGCTGTGCTCGCCAGCCCCCCATTTGGTTTTTTTCCATGGCATCCATGCAGATCGTTGAACTGTCTCTTTCCGAGTCCGAGCTCGCGCCGGGCACCCGTGCGTTCCTGCAGGCCGCGCAGGCGGCCGGCTTCGCTGGCGAGCTGTGCGCCGATTACGCCAACCGGACGGTGCAGTCGACCGACAACTCGATCTACCAGCGCCTGCCGCAGGCCGTGGTCTATCCGCGCCATGCCGCCGACGTGCAGATCCTGGCGCGCCTGCTGGCCGAGCCCGCGCATCGCGAGGTGGTGCTGACGCCACGCGGCGGCGGCACCGGCACCAACGGCCAGTCGCTGACGCATGGCGTGGTGATGGACCTGTCGCGCCACATGAACCAGATCCTCGAGATCGACACCGAGACGCGCCGCGTGCGGGTGCAGGCCGGCGTGGTCAAGGACCAGCTCAACGCCGCGCTCAAGCCGCACGGCCTGTTCTTCGCGCCCGAGCTGTCGACCTCCAACCGCGCGACCCTCGGCGGCATGATCAACACCGACGCCAGCGGGCAGGGCAGCTGTACCTACGGCAAGACCCGCGATCACGTGCTGGCGCTCGACATGGTGCTGCTGGGCGGCGAACGGTTCGACAGCCAGCCAGTCGGCGACGAGGCGCTCGAGCAGTTGTGCGCGCGGCAGGATCGCATCGGCAAGGTCTATCGCACCGCGCGCCGCATCATCGACGAACAGGCCGCGCTGATCGCCGAAAAGTTTCCCAGGCTCAATCGTTGCCTGACCGGCTACGACCTGGCGCATCTGCGCGAGCCCGATGGCCGCTTCAACCTGAACAGCGTGCTGTGCGGCGCCGAGGGTTCGCTGGGTTTCGTCACCGAAGCCACGCTCAACGTGCTGCCGATTCCCAAGTATTCGGTGCTGGTCAACGTGCGCTACGCGGCCTTCATGGACGCCTTGCGCGATGCGCGCGCGCTGATCGCGCTCGAGCCGCTGTCGATCGAGACGGTCGATTCGAAGGTGCTGCTGCTGGCGATGCAGGACTTCGTCTGGAGCAGCGTGCAGGAATACCTTCCGCAGGACCCGCAGCAGCCGACGCTGGGCATCAACCTGATCGAATTCAGCGGCGACGACCGCGAGCAGGTCGACGCGCGGGTCGCGGCTTTCGTCGCCCATCTGCGGCAGGACGCCACCGTGCCGCGGCTGGGCCACACGCTGGCCGTCGGCGAAGGCGCCGTCAAGCGGGTCTATGCGATGCGCAAGCGCGCCGTCGGCCTGCTGGGCAACGTGCAGGGCGAAGCGCGCCCGCAACCCTTCGTCGAAGACACCGCGGTGCCGCCCGAGAACCTGGCCGAGTTCATCGCCGAGTTCCGCGCCTTGCTCGATTCCTATGGCTTGCAGTACGGCATGTTCGGCCACGTCGACGCCGGCGTGCTGCACGTGCGGCCGGCGCTGGACATGAAGGACCCGGCGCAGGCCGCGCTGGTGCGGCCGATCAGCGATGCGGTGGCGGCGCTGACGCAGCGCTACGGCGGGCTGTTGTGGGGCGAGCACGGCAAGGGCGTGCGCTCGGAATACGCGCCGGCCTATTTCGGCGAGCTCTATCCCAGCCTGCAGCAGATCAAGGCGGCCTTCGATCCGCACAACCAGCTCAATCCCGGCAAGATCGCCACGCCCAGCCAGAGCAAGGCCATCCTGCTCAAGGTCGATGGCGTGCCCACGCGTGGCGAGCAGGACCGCCAGATCGACGAGCGGGTCTGGCAGAGCTATGGCGCGGCGATGCATTGCAACGGCAACGGCGCCTGCTACAACTACGACCCCGACGATGCCATGTGCCCGTCGTGGAAGGCCACGCGCGAGCGCATCCATTCGCCCAAGGGCCGTGCGTCGCTGATGCGCGAATGGTTGCGCCAGCAGGGCCAGGCCGGCGTCGACGTGCTGCAGGCGGCGCGCACGCCGGCGCGCTTCACCGACGGCCTGCTGCAGCGCTGGCGCAATACCCGCGCCGCGCGGCGCGGCCAGGATGATTTTTCGCATCAGGTCTATGACGCGATGGCCGGCTGTCTGGCCTGCAAGTCATGCGCCGGCCAGTGTCCGATCAAGGTCAACGTGCCGGACTTCCGCTCGCGTTTCCTGCAGCTGTACCACCAGCGTTATCTGCGGCCGCTGCGCGACTACATGATCGGCTCGCTCGAGTTCACCATGCCGCTGTTCGCCAAGGCGCCGGCGCTGTACAACGGCGTGATGCGCCAGCCGTGGGTGCGCGGCCTGTTCGAGAAGACCATGGGCCTGGTCGACAGCCCGCTGCTCAGCCGCGCGCGCCTCGACGATGCCTTCCGGCGCCGTCATGTGCTGCCGGCCACCGTCGAGGCGCTGGCGGCGCTGACGCCGGCGCAGCGGGCCCGCAGCGTGGTGCTGGTGCAGGACAGCTTCACGCGGTATTTCGAGACCGAGCTGCTGGCTGCGTTCATCGAGCTGGCTGCGCGGCTGGGTTTCCAGGTGTGGCTGGCGCCGCTGTTGCCCAACGGCAAGCCGCTGCATGTGCAGGGTTTCATGCAGGCCTTCGACAAGGCCGCGATCCGCAACGCCGGCATGCTGCGCCGGCTGGCGCAATGCGACGTGCCGCTGGTCGGCATCGATCCGGCCATGACGCTGGTGTACCGGCAGGAATATCTCAAGGTCGATGGCGTCGGCGAGGTGCCGAAGGTGGCGCTGCTGCAGGAATGGCTGCTGGCGCAACTGGCGCAGCGCGAGCAGGTCGGGCTGGCGGGTGAGGAGGATGCGGCCCGGCCTATCGCGGCCCGGCCTGTCGCGGCCCGGCCTGTCGCGGCCCGGCCTATCGCGGCCCGGCCCGCTCTCAAGCCGGTGGCGTATCGTTTGCTGGCGCACTGCACCGAGAAGACCAATGCCACCGACAGCACCAGCCAGTGGGTGCAGGTGTTCGAGCGTTTCGGGCTGGCGCTGAAGGTGCAGGCCACCGGCTGTTGCGGCATGTCGGGCACCTATGGCCACGAGGCGCGCAACCAGCAGACCTCGCGGCAGATCTATGCAATGTCGTGGCAGGCCCAGGTCGAGGCCGCCGAGGCGCAGGGCGAGGCGCTGGCGACGGGGTATTCGTGTCGCAGCCAGGCCAGGCGGTTGTCGTCGCGGCAATTGCGTCACCCGGTGCAGGCGCTGCTGGAACATCTGCCGGCGGCCTAGCCAGGGGTGCGCCGCGGTTGGGCCGGGATGCTCGGTGGCGGGCTGGCGCTGCCTGCCGAGGCGGGTCCGCCACGGTACGCTGCGGGTAGTCGACAGCCCGGGTCGGGTGGCCGTGCGCCGCGGATGTTTTTGCGTCCCGCCGGCCGGCTGGAAACGGCAAGGTGCGGTAAGCTTACGGCAACGATACGAAGAGGACAGCCTCGGCCCGCAAGGGCGCCCAATCGGTCTGTCCCCCGAATCATCGGTTCGGCATTTTCAGGCTTGGCGCTGGTTTTCGTTTCGCTTCATCCCAATATTTTTGAATCAATACCGGTCTCAAGAGCCACTCTTGCTGCCCGCGGTCCGCATAGGGCGCGCCAGCGCAGAGGGCTCCCGAGCCGATCAGGAGATCGCCATGGCATCTGTCAACAAGGTCATCATCGTGGGCAACCTGGGGCGCGACCCCGAAGTCCGTTACAGCCCCGACGGCGCAGCGATCTGCAACGTGTCCCTGGCCACCACCAGCCAATGGAAGGACAAGAACAGCGGCGAAAAGCGCGAAGAGACCGAATGGCATCGCGTGGTGTTCTACAACCGCCTGGCCGAGATTGCCGGCGAATACCTCAAGAAGGGCCGCTCGGTCTACGTCGAAGGCCGCCTCAAGACCCGCAAGTGGACCGATAAAGAAAACATCGAGCGCTACACCACCGAAATCGTCGCCGACCAGATGCAGATGCTGGGTGGCCGCGAAGGCGGCGGTGGCGGTGGTGGTGGCGGCAGCGAAGGCGGCTACAGCGGTGGTGGCGGTGGCGGCTACGAGTCGGCGCCGCGCCAGCAGCGTCCGCAGCAACAGGCACCGCGCCCCGCGGCCCAGCCGTCGCATAACGCGACCAACCTGGCCGACATGGACGACGACATTCCGTTCTGATCGCGCGCCACGGTCGTGAGCACAGCCCCTGCTGCCCGCCAGCAGGGGCTTTTCTTTATCCCTCAAGCAGCCAGCCACATGCACATCTGGGTCGACGCCGACGCCTGTCCCGCGGTCATCAAGGACATCCTGTTTCGCGCCTCGCAACGCTGGCAGGTGCCGCTGACGCTGGTCGCCAACCAGATGCTGCGCACGCCGCCGTCGCCGCTGATCCGCGCGGTGCAGGTGCCGCGAGGTTTCGACGTGGCCGACGCACATATCACCACCCACGCGCAGCCGGGCGACCTGGTCATCACCGGCGACATTCCGCTGGCCGCCGACGTGCTGGCCAAGGGCGCGCTGGCGCTCAATCCGCGCGGCGAACGTTATTCGCCCGAGACCATCCGCGAGCGGCTGGCGATGCGCGACATGATGGAAGAACTGCGCGCCAGCGGCGTCGAGATCGGCGGCCCGGCGACGTTCAGCCAGGCGGATCGCAAGGCCTTTGCCAATCAGCTGGATACCTTGCTGGCGCGGCAGGCGCGGCTGGGTGCGCGAGAGAGCTAGCTGAAACGCAGGCGGCGACGCAGCGCGACGATCAGGGGAACCGCTGGCGGGCGTGGAGCACGTTGAGGATTTCGATCCTCAGACGAGAGTCGCGGTAGACAATGACGTAGTTCGGGTGCACGACGATTTCGCGAGTTCCGCGCACTCTTCCGGGACGATAAAGATGGGGGTGACGTGCCAGCGTCAGCACCGCATTTTTAATGCGCTGCCGTATCTCGCGGGCGGATCGAGGACTGCGCTCGGCCAGGTAAGTGACGATCCGTGCAAGATCAGCGGTGGCGGTTGTCTTCCACAAGATAGGTCGCATGGGATCGCTCGGACCTATGCAGGCGTGGCGTGCCGGCCATTCAGAACATGTATTTAACGGCTGTCGCCGTCGCGCCGACGCTTTTCCGCGGCATCGATCAGTTCGTCCATTTGCGCCATCACGTCGTCGTGAGCAATGCTTGGGCGCGAATCGGCCAGGCTGGCCTCGACCTTGGCACGGAACCAGCGGTCATGAAGGACCGCCTGCTCGTCGATGGACGCGTCGGCCGAAATCGGAGGGAATTTTATGGTCATGGGCAAGACCTTGAAGAAGTAGTGATTTTAAGCCACTGATCTCGCGACGGCCACTCAGCTTCCCTTCAGCGTATTCATCAGCATCTGATATCGACAGCGGTGAACTCGGGTCGTGCCTGTGTCCAACGTCAGCGGCGACGCGGATCGACCGTGGGGAAGCAGGCACCCGCCAGGCTGGCAATTACCCTCATCTAGATAATCCTGCGTTGCGCCGAAGATAATAAAAATTTAAATCATTATTGGCTGATCGACTAATAATCCGGCCGGGGCATCTGCTGGCGGGCGATAATATTCACTTGGTAAGCCGATGTCGATTAATAGCGGTTTCGGATCGTGCATGTCGGCACGTCACTGCAGGGCTGTTTTCGGCGGGGGGCGGCGCACCAGGCCTGCCAGAGCAGGCAACAACGATGGATATGGCGGCGGCGCGCAAGCCGCCCGGCTGGTTAAGAACTACTTAGTTCATGACAAAAAAACCGGATAATTCGATAAAAAATATCGCGATAAAAAATCGTCAATCAGCATGGTCCTAAGATTATCAAATCCGCAACTCGTACTTTGATGATTTTTAAGAAAAGTTTAGGTTGTCAGTAAATCTCCTTACTAGAATTTCGGTCGGGCGCGCTCTTGCTTGCACCGAATTTCTATCCGGAACTCGGCCTGTCGCCTGGCTCAGATAAAACCTCGAGCCGGATTGCGCAGCAAACAAAGAGGGCGTCTGTAGATATTCCGATTGGCTGAACTTGCCGCGGGATATCGCCTTTTTATTTGTCCGATTCCCACAAGGAGCATTTACGTTGAAACTGCGCACTCATGGCGGCTACGCCGTCGCGCTGCTGGCCGCGGCGATCTCGACCTCCAGCATGGCTGCCGACGGCACCATCCACTTTCAAGGCCTGATTACCGATACGACCTGCAGCGTCAGCGTCAATTCGAGCGCCGCCACCGCCACCGTGCTGCTGCCGTCGGTGGCGGTCTCGGCGCTGCCCGAGGTGGGCAGCACGGCCGGCGCGATGCCGTTCACCATCAACCTGTCGGCCTGCACCGGCGATACCCTCGGCACGGCATCCACGCATTTCGAAGTCGGACCCGACGTCGATACCGTCTCCGGCCGGCTCAATTCCACCGGCACGGCCGACGGAGTGCAGATCCAGATGCTGAACGCGGACCAGGGTCCGATCACGGTCGGCGCGTTGACCAGCCAGGGCGACGTGCCGGTCGACATCACATCCGGCAGCGCCACGCTGCGCTACTACGCCCGCTACTACGCCAACGCCGACGTCACGCCCGGCACCGTCGTCTCGCGGGTCGACTACACCATTCAATATCAATAAACGCAGCGGGCCAAAAGGGCGATGCCGCTAGCGGCTCGCCTTTCTGGCGCTGCATCGTCATTTCCAGATATAGGTCGGCTGTAGCGATGAGAAGGATCCACGGATCAGTCAGGTATCTCGCGACGCTGGTCCTGTGGGGAGGCCTGTCCTCCTCGCAGGCCGCGATCGTCGTCAATGGCACGCGTGTCATCTTCAATGAAGCCGCCAACGAAACCACCGTGCAACTGCGCAACGTGGGCGAGCAGGCGGTGCTGGCGCAGGTATGGGTCGACGACGGCGATTTCGCCGCGACGCCCGAGGGTGCGACGTCGCCGTTCATCCTGACGCCGCCGGTGGTCAGGATCGACCCCGGCGCCGGCCAGGCGATCCGGCTGATCCGCAAGGACGGCGTGCCCGAGCGGCAGCGGGAAACCCTGTACTGGCTGAACGTCGTCGAAGTGCCGCCCAAGCCCAGCGCGAATCTGGCCGCCGGCGACAACCTGCTGATGTTCTCGTTTCGCACGCGGCTGAAAGTGTTCTATCGGCCGGTGGCGCTGGCCAGCGGCGCGGAGCGGGCTCACGAACACCTGTGTTTCCGCTACGACGCAGCGTCGGAAAAGCTCCACGCACGCAACCCGTCGCCGTTTCACGTGACGTTTCGCCGGGCCGCGCTCGAGCGGGCGGACGGCAGCGTCGTCGGCGAACTGCTGCGCGAACAGGACCGCATGATCGGTCCCGGCGGACACCGTGCCTTTGCACTGCGCATGACGGGCAATCCGTCCTCGGACATGGCGGTGCGATACAGCGTCATCAACGACCATGGCGGCGACACTTGGGGACAGGGCGAGAATGCGACCAGCTGTCCGATGTAAGGGGTCTGGATCGACCCGGGCCGGAAGGTCCGCGCTGATCGGCGTCTGCCTGAGCCTGCCCTGCAGCCTGCAAGCGCAGGCGCTGGTCGAGTTCGACGCGGCGTTCCTGCGTTCGCCGGTCGATATCGGCATGTTCTCGCGCAGCGGCCAGATGCCCGCCGGCGAGCACCGTGTCGACGTGATGTTGAACGAGGCCTGGAAAGGCCGCCATTCGGTGCGCTTCGGTCGCCCCGACGGCAGCCGCGACGGCACCACGCTGCCATGTTTCGATGCGGCGTTGCTGAGCAGGCTGGGCCTGGATCTCGATGCGCTCTCGCCCGAGACCCTGGCGGCCTTGCGCAGCGGCCCGGTCTGCCGGCCGCTGGCGCAGATCGTGCCGGGCGCCCGAGCCGTGGTCGACAGCCAGCAACTGAGCGTTGCGGTGACGGCGCCGCAGATATTGCTGCAGCGGGCCGCGCGCGGTTATGTCGACCCCGCGCAGTGGGATCACGGCATCACCGCCGGCACGCTGCAATACGACTATCTGGGTTACCACACCCGTAATGCCAGGCTGCCGTCCTGGGGCAGCGAGTCCACCCATTATCTGGGGCTGCGCGCGGGCTTCAACGCCGGGCCGTGGCGCCTGCGTTACCGCGGCGCGCTCAATGCCGGCAATCGGCGCGAGACGGGCTACCAGGGTATCGCGGCCTACGCCGAACGCGGCATCTCGCCGTGGCGCAGCAAGCTGACCCTGGGCGACGCGATCACCGAAGGGCGGATCTTCGACAGCCTGAGTTTTCGCGGCGTGCAGCTGGCGTCCGAAGACCAGATGTACGAGGATTCGCGGCGCGGCTTCGCGCCCATCGTGCAGGGCTTCGCCAACAGCAATGCGCGGGTTCGCATCAGCCAGCAAGGCAACGTCATCTACGAAACCTCGGTGCCGCCGGGTCCGTTCCTGATCGATGACCTGTATCCGACCGGGATGGGCGGCGATCTGTTGGTGCGGGTCACCGAGGCCGATGGCAGCGAGCAGTCCTACACCGTGGCGTTCGCATCGATCCCCGAGCTGCTGCGGCCCGGTGTCACGCGCTACAGCCTGATGGCGGGGCGCTACCGCAACACCTATCTCGACCACGATCCCTCGATTGTCATGGCGACCCTGCGTCATGGTGTGTCGAACGTCGTGACCGGCTATGGCGGGTTGATCGGCGCCGAGGGCTACCAGGCGGCCGCCGGCGGCGTGGGCTTGAATACCCGGCTGGGTGCGCTGTCGTCCGACCTGACGGTTGCGCGCAGCGACCTTGACGCGGGCGGCAAGCATCGTGGCCACAGCATCCGGCTGGCCTACGCGAAGATCCTGCCGGTGACGCAGACCAACGTCACGCTGGCGACCTATCGGTACTCGAGCGCCGGCTATTACGACGCCAACGAGGCCTTCCAGCTGCGTGGCGGGGCAGGTGGCCGGCCGCATTGGGCCTATCTGTCTGCGCTGGACAACCGGCGCAACCGGTTCCAGCTCAGCCTGTCGCAGAGCTTGCCGCCGGGCTGGGGCACGCTGAGCCTTAACGCCTCGCGGCAGGACTACTGGCGTCGCGCCGGCGTCGACACCGAGTTCCAGGTCCAATACAACAACCAGTACGGCAGGATCGGCTACGGCATCAGTGCCGGGCGCACGCGCAATCTTCAATCCGGTGCGTGGAACAACCAGGTGGCGCTGACCTTGTCGATGCCGCTTGGATCGGCCGCGCGGTCGCCCAACCTGAGCGTCAACCTGAACCGCGACAATCAGTCGCGCGGCGTCCAGACCACGCTGTCCGGCGTGGCCGGCAGCGACAGCCAGCTCTTCTACAGCGCGTATGCCAGCTCGATCGACAGCCGGCCGGGCGCGCGCAGCAGCATGGGCGGCGCTTCGGCCTCGTGGTCCGCGCCGTTTGCGCATCTGGGTGCCAGCGCCTCGGCGGGCAGTGGCTACCGCCAATACAGCGCCAGCGCGTCCGGCGGGCTGGTGCTTTATGCGGGCGGCGTCGTGCTGGGTCCGATGCTGAGCGACACCGCCGCGCTGATCGAGGCGCGTGATGCCGAGGGCGCGCGCGTGAGCCACCACAGCGGCCTGCGGCTGGATCGTCGGGGACGCGCCATCGTGCCCTATCTGAGCCCGTATCGGCAGAACACGCTGGAGATCGACCCGCAGGGCGTGTCGACCGACGTGGCGCTCAAGGAAACCAGCAGGAATCTGGCGCCCACCGCCGGCGCCATCGCGCTGATGCGCTTCGAGACCGAACGCGGTTATTCGCTGTTGATGACGCTGGTCGCCGCGCAAGGCCAGGCCGTGCCGTTCGGCGCCAGCGTGCTCGATGCGCAATGCCGCCATGTCGGCTACGTCGCGCAAGCCGGCCAGGCGCTGTTGCGACTGTCGCAGGCGCAAGGGACGCTGCAGATCCGGTGGGGCGACGACGCGGCCAGCCGCTGCTTCGTGGCCTATGACCTGTCGCAAGCCGGCCCGCCCCGCGCGGCGGGTTTTCGTGACATCGCGGCGACGTGTGAGCCGTCGCCGCAAAGGAGTTGAGATGAGAGTCGAACCCCCACGGCGCCAGCACCGCGGCCGCTGGGCCGTCGCGGTGCTGGCATTGATCGCGGGCGCGGCCCAGGCCGACGGCACCTGGGCCGATTGCCAGCGCGATGGCAGCGTGTCGGGCAGCCAGGTCTATCAATATTTCGAGCCGGCGACGATCTTCGTGCCGCGCCCGACCCAGGGCCGTGATGTGTTCGGTCCCTGGCTGAATGCGCCCAACGCCGCCGCGTGGCGGTGCACGCCACGGACGGCGCTGCAGCAGGCGGGTTCGGTCCAGCTGTCGGTGCAAGGCTATCCGCCTTATCAAAGCGAAGGGCTCATGGATGTGGACGGCCAGGCCCACCGCATCTACCGGACCAACAACGCCCAACTGAACTACATCGCCCGCTGGCGCTTCACCGTCGGCGGCCGGGTGTCGGACTGGACGCCGCTGACGATCGGCAGCGGCGGCCTGCAGGTGCCACCGATGTCGTTTCCGATCACCTACGGCGATGGCCAGCCCTTCGTCGTCGGCGCCGACGTGCAGATCCGGCTGGTGCGGCGCGGCAGCGCTGCCTTGCCCGCCAGCGTCACGATCGTCGACCCGATGTACCTGCGGCATTATCAGACGCACGCTGGCGCAAGCTCGTCGGGCGCCAATACCTATCGCATCGCGCAGTTGCGCTCGGGCAGCGTCAGCCTGATCGCGGGCGGCACCTGCACCACGCCGGACGTGAACGTGGTGTTTCCGACCGTGGCGGCCAGCTTGTTCAGAGGGGTCGGCAGCCTCGTCGCCACGACGCCCTTCGACCTGCGGCTGAACAACTGCCCGGCCGGCTACGACAGCATCGGCTACAGCTTCGCACCCACCACCCGTGTCGTGAACGCCGCGCAGGGGGTCGTCGCGCTGGCGGCCTCGTCGACGGCCCGCGGCGTCGGCATCCAGTTGGCCGACCGTGCCGGCCAGCCGCTGGCGTTCGGCACCGTCTATCCGCTGACCGACTACGACGCGTCGATGGTCAACAGCCATGTCGTGCCGCTGCAGGCCTCGCTGTACCAGATCGCGGCCACGGTCTCGAGCGGCAGCGTGCGGTCGGCGGTGACGTTCACGCTCGACTACCGGTAGCCGCCATGCCTTGCGTCACCGTGCGCTTGAAGCTGCCTGCCTGGCTGCCCGTCTTGGTGCTGGCCGCTCCGCACGCGCGTGAAGGTATTCGTGCGTCCCGCGGGGATGCAGGTCGAGCCCGGCGTCCACGAGGCGCTGCGTTTCACCTTGCGCGGCGAGGGTGCGCAGGCGGTGCTGCGCATCAGCAATCCGACACCGGTCCACCAGACGCTGGTCGAGCTGGTGCTGGGCAGCGGCCGCGACGATCCGGCGGCGCAGGTGCTGCCGGTGCCGGACATGATCGCGCCCGGCGCCAGCGTGGACGTGCCGCTGCCGGCCGGCCACGCCACGGGCCGGGACGCGAGCGAGCCGGTGCACTACTCGGTCATCGACGACCACGGCATCGTGGTGCAGGGCGTCCAGGCCATCGAGCGCGAACTGGCCGCGCCGTCAGATCTTTTGCCGGGTCAGCGCGAGCCAGGTTCCCAGGCCCCCTAGCGTGGCGCCCGGTACCCGCGTCAACAGATCAGATGCGCGCGCATGGATCGTGCCGCGCTCGAATGCAGCAGCCGATCCGAGTGCTGGATGCAGACCTGGTCAGCGCTGTTGCCGCATCGCATCCGCCAATTCGTGATCACCGCGCGCCGCCAGCGCGTCGGCCGCGCCGAGGCGGTCGCGCGGCTCGCGGTTCTGGCCGATCTTGCGTTTGCCCTGCAGCGCGGTGACGGTGATTTCGATGCCGACGATGTGCTGCAGCATCTGGTCGATGAACTCGGGCGCCGAGTCGCCCATCTTCCAGGGCCGCGGTTCGGCGGCCTCGTGGCGCCGCGTCAGCCGCGCCACCATGCCGCGCACGAAACGTTCGTCGTCGTGCACGGTCAGCCGGCCGTGGGCATGCACGACTTCGTAGTTCCAGGTGGGCACCTGCTTGTGGGTCTCGTGCTTGCTGGGATACCAGTTCGGCGAGATATAGGCCTGCGCGCCGCGGAAGATCACCATCACCGGCGTATCGGGCGGACAGGACTGCCACAGCGGGTTGGCGCGCGCGACGTGCGCCGTCAGCACGCCGTGCTGGCCGGCAGCCGGGTCGAATTCGAAGGGGATGTGGTCGGCGTCCAGGCCGTCGGCGCCATGCCGTACCAGCACGCCCAGCGGATGCGCGTGGATCAGCTGGGCCAGTGCCTCGGGTCGGGTCTCGGCGAAATGCGTGGGGGTGTACATGGCGGGGTGGCCAGGGTCGAGTCGGTCAACCCGTACTGTCTCGCCAAACCCGTCCGTCCACAAGGCCTGCGGCAAGATGCCGCTATCGCCGAAACCTAGCGGCGACCGCCCCGCGGCCCGGTCACCACACCAGCCCCAGCCCCGTCGTCAGGCGTTTTTCGTTGAGGCTTTCGCGGCCGCCGCTGACCTGGTTGCGCGAATAGCTCATGAACCACGAGACCCAGTCGGTCAGGCGGTAGCGCACGCCCACCGATGCGTCCAGGCTGATGTCGGCCGCGTTGTCGAGCGGGCGCATCAGTTCGCCGTTGGTGTAGAGCTCGAAGCGCTGGCTGCTGAGATAACGTTTGTAGTCCCAGCGCAGGCTGGCGGCATAGAAGTTGTCCGAGCCGCCGTGGCTGTAGTCGTAGCGGACCCGCCCGATCAGGCCGGCCAGCGAGAAGGCGCCCAGCTCGTTGTCCCAGAACTGGTAGCCCGGCCCGGTGCCGATCGCGGTCTGGCGCGACAGGTCCTCGATCTGGTCGCGCTTGTAGATCGCGCGGCCTTGCCAGAAGAACTGGTCGGTCAGGAAACGATCGCTCGAGACATAACCGCCGTAGTTGTGCGAGGTGGTGATGGTGTTGTCGGTCTTGCGGGTATAGGCGGCGTCCAGATTGTGGCGCCAGCGGCCGTGGCGCGCCTCGGTGTCGAGCCTGGCCGAGTAGTCCTCGGTGCGTGTCGAGGCGGTCTTGTAGTTCAGGCCCAGGTCGAGCTTGCCTTTCCACAAGGCGTCGTTGATGAAGGGGCGCGGCTTCATGACCTGCGCCAGCGAGGCCAGTTCGACCGGCTGCTGGGCCACGCCGGGCGCCACCACGACCACCGTGCCCTGGTCGGCGCGCTGCAGCCTGGCCAGGTAGTCCTGCCGCAGCGTCTCGTCGCGGATCAGCAGCTCCTTGCTGCTTTCCAGCGTTTGCACCTGCTTCCAGTCCAGGCTGATGGTGCCGCCGTACTCGGTGCTCAGCGTCAGTTTGCCGGCATCGAGCAGCTTGATGGTGCCGGTCAGCCGGTCGCCGTTCTTCATCCAAACCGTATCGGCCAGCGCGGCGCCGCCGTGGCCGGCCATCAAGGCCCACAGGGCCGCAAGAGCCAGGGTGCGCCAACGACGGTTCAAAAACCGGACGGACGTAGAGGGCAGGTACAGGTCGGGCATGGGGCGTATCGCAAGAAAGGGACGGAGCGAGCCGCCATGGTAGGGGTTGCGACGGCCGGCCCGCGGAACGGAAGAAATCGCTTACAGCTTTGTGGAAGTTGTCACGCCGCGCGGCCTGTCCTCAAAACAGGGGGCGTGACGAATGGCGAACAAAATTATTTTTGTAAATGAAAGATTCTTGTTGTGTCTTGATGCACAAACTCGGGAGTGGATCCAGTTCCGCCGCTTTTTTTGCGCGCAGGCGCGACCCGCGCCAGCGCGGCGTGCGTGCGGGACTGGCGGGGCGGGGCCGGGTCACGATGGTCTAATGGCGCTTTTCGGGCGCCGCCGCGCCGTCAGGAGCCACGTTTGCCAGCCATCCCCGGATCCGTCCACGAGGTCGAGGTCGCCATCGTCGGTGGCGGTCCGGCCGGCCTGATGGTGGCGCAGGTGCTCGCCGAGGCGGGCGTCGTCGCCGATGTCTACGACGCCATGCCCTCGGTTGGACGCAAGTTCCTGCTGGCGGGCCGCGGCGGCCTGAACCTGACGCATGCCGAGCCGCGCGCGGCGCT
Organism: Pseudomonadota bacterium; assembly: GCA_023427085.1. Lineage (GTDB taxonomy): Bacteria > Pseudomonadota > Gammaproteobacteria > Burkholderiales > Burkholderiaceae_B > Orrella. Next base: position 7,191 of record JAEZBO010000134.1, on the reverse strand, counting down.
GCTGTCGCGTTATCCCGACCTGCACGCCGATCTGCGCCAAGCCCTGTCGGCCTTCGACGGCCAAGCGGTGCGCGACTGGGCCCATGCGCTGGGCATCGAGACCTTCGTCGGCAGTTCGGGCCGGGTGTTTCCTACCGAGATGAAAGCCGCGCCGCTGCTGCGCGCGTGGCTGCAGCGCCTGCGTGCACTGGGCGTGCGGCTGCACATGCGCCATCGCTGGACGGGTTGGGACGAGGCGGGTGACTTGCGGATGTGCCATCGCGCGGCCGACGGCAGCCAGCAGACCGACCTGCGGGTACGCGCGCGGGCGGTGGTGCTGGCCTTGGGCGGCGCGAGTTGGGCGCGGCTCGGGTCGGACGGCGCCTGGCTGCCATGGCTGCAGGCGCGCGGCGTGGCGGTGGCGCCGCTGCGACCGGCCAACTGCGGTTTCGAGGCGGGCTGGAGCGAGCATTTTTCCGGCCGCCATGCCGGCACGCCGCTCAAGTCGGTGGCCTTCGCGCTGTCACCGCAAGGGCCGCGGCGCCACGGCGAATGCCTGGTGACCGCGACCGGGCTCGAAGGCGGCACCCTGTACGCGCTGTCGGCGCCGCTGCGCGATGCGATCGGGCCGCAGACGCCGGCGCTGCTGTATCTGGACCTGCTGCCGGATCGCGACGCTGCCTGGGTCGCACAACAGACGCTGCATGGCCGCGGCACCCGTTCGTGGTCCAGCCACCTGCGCACGCGGTTGAACCTGGCACCGGTCAAGAGCGCGCTGCTGCGCGAATGCCTGGGCGCGGACCGCTATGCCGACCCCGCCGCCGTGGCCGCCGCCCTCAAGTGCCTGCCGGTGCCGCTGCTCGCCACGCGGCCAATCGACGAGGCCATCAGCTCGGCCGGCGGCGTGGCCTTCGACGCGATGGACCGCCACGGCATGCTGACAGCCTTGCCGGGTGTGTTCTGCGCCGGCGAGATGACCGACTGGGAAGCGCCGACGGGTGGCTACCTGCTGACTGCCTGTCTGGCGCAGGGCGTGGCCACCGGGGAGGGTGTCCGCAACTGGCTTTTGGATAGAAGTATTTTGTAACATCACCCCTGGCCCGCCTCCGTATCATTCGCCGAAATCGGAGGGCCGCGTGCTTCCAATGACACCGGCTCCTCTCAGTCCAAGAATCGAAGCGAGGGGTGGGCATGATGCAGGCAGTCGCGTCAAAGGAAGCGCTTTGTCCCGCTGATGCGGGCGCCGTCTACGCGAGCCTGGTGTCCACGATGACCGACGACGTCGGCGAGCAGGCCGAACTGCTCGGCAGCGTGAATCGCAGCTACTACCAGACCGGCCACGGCGCCTTCCAGGGCACCTACGACAATTTCAGCCTGCCCCACATCGACTACTGCCGCGAGTGGCAAAGCCAGCCGATGCTGCGTTGCGTGAAGATGCCTGCCGATCTGTGCACGATCTTCATGCCGCGCTCACGCATGGAGTCGATGCGGGTCGACGTGCACGAGCTAGGCGTCGATTGCCTGGGCTACCAGCCACGCGGCGGCGACTTCGATCTGCATTCGGTGGCCGGCAGCGAGGTGGTCTATCTGGCCATCGATCAACGGTCCTTCGAAGCCGCCGCGATGACGCTCGATCCCGAGATATGGACCGGCCGGGTCGACCAGCCGTTGATGTTGCGCGTGACCGATCCGGCCCGCATCGTGCAGATGATCGACGGCGCCATCGCGGCCGCGCCGCAATGGCTGGCTTCGGGCGTGGGCGAACGCTGGGCCAGCGACCTGAGCCAGGCCACGCTGAGCGCGCTGCTCAACGAGGTCGGGCAGGCCAGCGACGCCTGCTGCGCCAAGGGGCGCGCCGAACTGGGACGCCTGCACGCACAGCGGCTGGCGCGCCGCGCCCGCGCCATCATCGACGAGGCGCTGCACCGGCGCCTGACGGTGCTGGACCTCTGCCACGAGCTGGGCGTGAGCCGGCGCACGCTGCAGGACGTGTTCCAGCGCGTGCTGAACATGAGCCCGGTGGCCTACCTGCGCATGGTCCGGCTGCATCGCGCCCGCCGCGAACTGCGCCGGCCAGTGTCGGTGCAGGCCTCGGTCGGCGCGATCGCCGCGCGCTGGGGCTTCATGCACCCGAGCCAGTTCTCGATCGACTACCAGCGCATGTTCGGCGAGCTGCCGTCCCACACCTTGAAGAAGGCCTTGCGGCAATATCAGTAGCACGCACGCGGCGCTTGGCGGCGCGCGGCTGCAGGCGGGACAATGACGGCCTTGCAAGGTGATTACGAGGCAGGCCGCCCATGTTCGACATATCCGTCAATCCCGACGCGCCCAAGGCGCAGGTCTACACCGAGCTGGTGACGCAGGCGCGCGCCTTGCTGCATGGCGAGCACGACCGCATCGCCAATGCCGCCAACCTGTCGGCGCTGGTGTGGGCGGTGCTGCCGCGCATCAACTGGGCCGGCTTTTATTTTTATGACGGCCACGAGCTGGTGCTGGGTCCGTTCCAGGGCCGGCCGGCCTGCGTGCGCATCGCCATGGGCCGCGGCGTGTGCGGCGCCGCCGCGCGCGAGCGGCGGATCCAGCTGGTGCCCGACGTTCACGCGTTTCCCGGCCATATCGCCTGCGATGCGGCGTCGCGGTCCGAGATCGTCGTGCCGCTGCTGCACGACGACGGCCGCCTGCTGGGGGTGTGGGATGTCGACAGCCCCGAGCCCGGCCGGTTCGACGAGGACGACCGCGCCGGCATGGCGGCCTTGTGCCAGGTCTATGTCGACAGCCTGGCGCCAACCAGCGGCGGCGTCTGCGGCTAGGAGGTACTGGCTTCGCGCGGGCGGCCGCCGGGCACCTCGCCCATGCGCAGCAGCGGCAGGCACGAGGCCAGCACCAGCACGCCGACCCAGGCGCCGACGCCGGCGTACAGGATGCTCGACCACATCAGCGCGGCGCACACCAGCATCAGCAGCAGCGGCGTGAGCGGATAGAACGGCACCTTGAACGGCCGCGGCGCGGCCGGTTCGATGACCCGCAGCCGCCACAGCGCGGCGGCGGTCAGCAGCATGAACAGCCAGAACACCGGCGCGGTGTAGGCCACCATCGCTTCGACGCCTTCCTCGCGCCAGGCGCCGAAGGCGATCAGCGCCAGCGTGATGGCGCCCTGCAGCAGCAGCGCGCGCATCGGCGAGGCGCTGCGCGGGTTCCAGGCGCCCAGCGCGCGCAGCGCCGGCACGTCCTGGCCCAGCGCGTAATAGATACGGCCACCGGTCAGGATCGAGGCGTTGATGGTGCTGCCGGCGGTGGCGCAGATCAGCAGGCTCAGCAGCACCGCGGCATCGGGTCCCGCCACTTGCCGCAGCACCTCGGCGCCGACCGCGTGGGTGTTGCGCAGGCCTTCGAGGCCGAACAGGTTCAGCAGGCCCAGGTTGACCAGCAGATAACAGGCGGTGACGATCGCGGTGCCCAGCACCATCACACGCACCAGGTCGCGTTGCGGATTGCGCAGCTCGCCGCTGAGATAGGCGGCCTCGTTCCAGCCGCCGAAGGTCAGCAGCACGAACACCATGCCCATGCCCAGCATCGCCGCCAGGTTGCCGTCGACGCTGCGCGCCGAGGCGCCGGCCGCGCCGGCGGCGCTGGCGCCCGAGCCGGGTTCGGCGACGAAGGCCGCGATCACGACCACGGCCAGCGCCACCAGCGTCAGCGAGGTCAGGCAGATCTGCAGATGCTTGGAGCGCCGCGTGCTGAGCATGTTCAGCGCGGTCAGCAGCACCACCGAGACCGCCGCGTGCAGCGCCGGGCCGTAGGGCGTGCCGGGCAGCAGCGGATAGAGGTCTTGCGCATAGTCGCCATAGATGAAGGCGACCGCGGCGATGCCGCCGGTCTGGATCACGGTGCCGCGCGCCCACGCGAACATCATGCCGATGCGAGGACCCCAGGCGCGGCGCAGATAGTGATATTCGCCACCGGCGCCGGGGTAGGCCGAGCCGAGCTCGGCGTAGCAGAGCGCGCCGATCAGCATGATGACGCCGCCGGCCAGCCACAGCCCGATGTAGGCCGCTTCGCTGGGGGCATGGGCGGCCACCAGCGGCGGAAAGCCGAACACGCCGATGCCGACCACCACGCCGACCAGCACCGCGGTGCCATCGAGCACCGACAGGCCATGAGTCTGGCGATCGGGCGCCGTCGTGCCGCTGCGTGCCGTCAAGCGCGTGGCTCCAGGCGTGGCGCCGGACAGCCGCGCCGGCCTTGGCCGGCCGGCGCGGGCCGCGACCGCTTGATCGGACCCCTCAACGCCGTGCGCTCCAGTCGATCACCGCGCCATCGGCCGACAACGCCTCGATGCCCGAGCTGCCGACCTTGCCGACGTATTGTTTGCCGTCGAGCGAAAAATGCAGCCGGTCGCCGCGCAGGCGGCCGTCGCTGATGGCGACCTGGCGGTCCTGCAGCGTCGCGATGCCTTGCACGTGCTGGAAGGTCTGTTCGAGCTTGAGCGCGAAGCCGCCATCGGGCGCGCTGACCCGCCAGTTGCCATCGACCTTGGCCGGCACGATCCACAGATAGGCGCGGCGGCCGTCGATGTCGCGGGTCACGTCGGGCTCCCAGTCGCGCATGTCGAAGGCGTGCGACACCACCCGGGTGCCAGCCGGCAGCTTTTCGAGAATGATCGGACGCAGCCGCATGTTGACGTCGGGCAGCAGGTACATGGTCAGCACCGATGCCTCGCTGAAGTCGGTCTTGAACAGGTCCTGGCGGCGGAACTCCACGCGGTCGGCGACCCGGGCGTTGCGCGCATTGGCGCGTGCCTCGGCGATGCGGTCGGCATCGATGTCCACGCCCAGCGCGCCGCGCGCCTTGCGCTCCTGGACCGCCGCGATGGCGATGCGGCCATCGCCCGAACCGAGGTCGATCAGGTAGTCGTCGGGTTGCACGTCGGCGAGGTCGAGCATGGCCTGCACCACCGCGTTGGGCGTGGGCACGTACGGCACGTCCAGCGTGTGAGGCTGCTGCGCCATGGCCGGCAGCGCGATCAGCGCCAGGCACGCGGCCGCCGCGCGCGCGGCGGCTCGCACAGGCCTGGCGGCCGACAGGGTGGACATCATGGGAACTCCTGGGAGGGGACGGCCGAGGGTCCGGCCACAGGAGCCGGGGTGTGCATTCGGGTGTGCTGGATGCTGATATATCCATACAACCCAAAGACTGTAATCGGACGGGGCCGGCCGATGAAAGTTCATAACGGTGACTACGGGTTTTCCCTTGTTACCGCGCAGCGTCGCGACGGCCGATCCCGCCGTCGAACGCGCTGTGTTTTCGGCCGGCCGACATCGGCGCTATATTGCAGCCTCTTCGAACCCGGCCATCGCGCTGGCGTTGGCGTTCAGCCACGCGACAGCTTTGGCCCGCCGGACCGTGCCGGTCCTTCGTCCCACCCTCACATCGTCCCGCCATGGCTGCCGTCACGCCCATCGAAATCCTCGCCACCGTCCTGTTCGCGCTGGCGGTGGTGCATACCTTCTCCGTCCCCGTCTTCGCCAAGCTCGCGCATCGCAACGGCCCGCATGCCGGCGTCTGGCACCTGCTGTCCGAAGTCGAGGTGGTGTTCGGCTTCTGGGCCTTCGCGCTGCTGGTCGGCATGGCCGCGCTGGCCGGCCTGCCGACCGCGGTCGAATACCTGGACACGCGCAACTTCACCGAGCCGCTGTTCGTGTTCGCCATCATGGTGGTGGCGGCCAGCCGGCCGATCATCGACCTGGTCGGCCACGTGGTGCGGCTGATCTCGCGCGCGCTGCCGTTGCCGCGTGCGCTGGCGACCTTCTTCGTGATCATGTCGGTGGTGCCGCTGGCGGGTTCCTTCATCACCGAGCCGGCCGCGATGACGCTGGCTGCGCTGCTGCTGCGTGGCGCCTACTACAACGTGCCTGGCCAGACCGGCTTCAAGTACCTGACGCTGGGCGTGCTGTTCGTCAACGTGTCGATCGGCGGCGTGATGACCGCCTACGCCGCGCCGCCGGTGCTGATGGTGGCCAGCACCTTCGACTGGAACACCGCCTACATGGCGGCCAATTTCGGCTGGCGCGCCGCGGCGGCGGTGTGCTTCAACGCGATGGTGCTGACCTGGCTGTGCCGCAAGGTGCTGCTCAGCGGCGAGGTCGGCGCGCAGGTCGGCAAGCCGCCGTCCGAGGACGCCGCCGAGCGCCACGCGCCGGTGCCGTTCGCGTGCATCGTGGTGCACGTGCTGTTCCTGATCGGCATCGTGCTGTCGGCGCACCATCCGGCGGTGTTCCTGGGGCTGCTGATGCTGTTCATCGGTTTCTGCGAAGCCTACAAGCGCCACCAGTCGCGGCTGATGATCAAGGAAGGCCTGATGGTCGGTTTCTTCCTGGCCGGCCTGGTGGTGCTGGGCGGCCTGCAGCGCTGGTGGCTGCAGGACCTGCTCGGCGGGCTGTCGCCGACGGTGCTGTTCTGGGGCGCGACCGCGCTGACCGCGGTGACCGACAACGCCGCGCTGACCTATCTGGGTTCGCTGGTGCAGGGCACCTCGGAAACCTGGCGCTACATGCTGGTCGCCGGCGCGGTGACCGGCGGCGGCCTGACGGTGATCGCCAATGCGCCGAACCCGGCCGGCTTCGCGATCCTCAAGAGCACCTTCCCGAACGGCGCGATCTCGGCGGGGTCGCTGTTTCTGGCCGCGCTGGGGCCGACGCTGGTGGCCGCGGTGATGTTCCTGCTGCCGGTCTGAGGCGCCGCCGGCATGGCGGCGGTTTGAGGCCACTTTGCCCGGGTGTTCGGGCTACCGGCAGACGCGGCAAAACCCGTTAAAATCCAGCGTTTTACGTCCTTTATCGTGCTCCTTGCCCGGTCAGGCCGCCTGCGCGGCCGGTGTGCCGGAATGCATGGAGCGTCCGGGAGCCATCCCGGGGAGTCCTTATCGTGCCGATCTACGCCTACCAATGCAGCGCCTGCGGCCATGCCCAGGACGTGCTGCAGAAGATGTCCGACAGCCCGCTGACGGTGTGCCCGTCGTGCCAGCAGCCGACCTACACCAAGCAGGTCACCGCCGCCGGTTTCCAGCTCAAGGGCTCGGGCTGGTACGTGACCGACTTCCGCAACAACAACAGCGGTGGTGGCGCAGCCAAGCCCGCGGCCGGCAAGGACGCCGCCGCGAGCAGCGCGTCCGTCACCATCACCGCGTGTTCGAAATCGTCCGGCGTGAGCTGG
>JAEZBO010000101.1 GCA_023427085.1 Pseudomonadota bacterium | reverse complement strand
GGCGCTGCCGCAAGCGGCAGCGGCGCCGGTTCGTCGGGCAGCGGCGCGACCGGCATGTCGGCGCCGTCGTCCTCGGGCGCCGCCGGGGCGATGTCGCCGACCGCGTCGCGTGGTGACTGCAACGCCGAGGGCCTGCAAGGGTCGCTGGGCCAGGTGATCAGCGACAGCCTGGCGCAGCAGCTGACCACTGCCTCGGGCGCCTCGGTGGCCCGCACGCTGCATCCGGGCCAGGTCGTCACGATGGAATACAACCCGCAGCGCCTGAACGTGCTGGTCGACGAGCGCAAGGTGATCACCGCGATCCGTTGCGGTTGAGCGATGGCTGGCGGCCGGGCGGCGCCATCAGCGCGGCGCCCGGCGGTTCGCCCGTAGTCGATCAGTCGATCGGCCCGACCGCCCGCCCGTCCCTGGCTAGGGCAGTTCGGCCGGGTAGCCGTCCAGGGCCAGCGCGACCTGCCGCGAGATGTCCCAATGCGCCAGGCTGGCCTGCACCGCGCCGTAGTACACGCCGTCGCGCACGACGAACATCGCCGGCAGGTGAAAGACCTCGTAGCGCTCGACCAGCCCGCCGTTGTCGCCGGCATCCACCCACGCTATCCGTTCGACCGGCAGGTTCATGGCCGGCAACTGTTCGCGTGCGATGCGGCAGTTGGCGCAAGTGCGACTGTGAAACACCAGCAGCGTCAGGCCGCGGGCGTCGAGCAGGTAACGATCGGCGTTGCCGTCGTCGAGATCGAGGGTTTCCATCGGCGGCTACAGCTTGGGGATGCGCAAGGTCTTGCTGATCATCAGCGAGCCCGACAGCACGAACATCAGCACCAGCGGGTGCAGCGTCCACGGACCCAGCTCGACCGCGCCCAGATACAGCTGCGCACCGATGCGGTCCTGGGTGGCCGCGAACGCCAGGATCGCGGTCAGCACCACGCTGGTCGGGATCGGCGTGCCTTCGAAGTGCGTGACCTTGGCCTTGCCGGCCGACAGGTCGTCGGCGGTGATGTTGAAGCGCGCCAGCCGGCTGACGCCGCAGCAGACGAAGTAGATCAGCGCCACGATGTCCCAGCCGCCGCGCATGCCGGCTGCGTAGGCCAGTGCCGCCGGCGCGACGCCGAACGAGATGACGTCGGCCAGCGAGTCGAGCTCGCGGCCGAAGGCCGAGTGCTTCTGGCGCCAGCGGGCGATGTGGCCGTCGAGCACGTCGAAGGCGAAGGCGGCCGGCGCCATCGCGGCGGCCAGCATGAAGATGGCGGTCTGCGCCTCGCCCATGTAGCGCATCGCCAGAAACACCCCGGCCACGCCGCACGCCGCGTTGCCGAGCGTGAACAGGTCGGCCAGATGGAACTCGCGGATCATCGAGAAGTGCCGGCGGGGCGGACGCTGGTCGGTCATGGCGCGAATTTCCTTGTGATATCCAGGCAGCTGCTACTGTAACGTCTTTGCGGCCGGTCGCTGGTAATCAGGCACGACCGAAAGCAGCGATAAGTCTTGTCCAGAACGACGACGGAGTATGCAGAAATGGCGAATGTATTGATCGTAGGGGCATCGCGTGGCATCGGCCTGGGGCTGGTGCGCCGCTATCTCGACGGCGGCCACACGGTGTTCGCGGTGGCGCGCAAGCTGGCCGGCGCGGCGGGCCTGACCGAGCTGGCCAGCCAGCACCGCGGACGGTTGACGCTGATCGAGGCCGATCTCACCGATACCGGCGTGGCGGCGCAGTTGTCCGACGCGCTGGCGCAGCGCAAGCTCGACATACTCATCGTCAATGCCGGCATCAAGCCAGACAGCGACGACTACGCGCAACTGGACGCCGGCCAGATCGCCCGTCTGTTCGCCACCAACGCGCTCGCGCCGATGGCGCTGGCCCGCGCGCTGGCGCCGCGGATCGCCGACGGCGGCGTGGCGGCCTTCCTGAGCTCGCAGATGGGCAGCGTGGCGCTGGCGCGCTCGGCCAGCCTGCCGCTGTACGGCGCCAGCAAGGCGGCGCTCAACAGCCTGATGCAAAGCTGGGCAGCCGAGCAGGGCAGCCTGCGCTTCGCGCTGCTGGCGCTGCATCCCGGCTGGGTGCGTACCGACATGGGCGGACAGGGCGCCGACATCGGCGTCGACGAAAGCGTGGCCGGACTGGTGGCCACCATCGACGCCCATGCCGGCCGGCCGGTCTGCGCCTTCGTCGACTATCGCAATCAGACCTTGGCCTGGTAAGCCGCAAGCGCTGCAAATGGGCGAAACACCCGTTTACAGCTTTCTGGGGGGGCATGCGTAGAATCGCCTTTCTCAACCAGGAGCGGCAATGGCGCCTCAGCTAACGTCTCGGGCTTCCAGTGCGGCTACGGCTTCTGCTGCGGCCCATCCCCCGACAACTTCGTTCATGTCGCGCGCCGGCACCAGCGCGCCGGCCGATCTGGGTATTCCCGATCTGCATCGCATGCTGCTCGACAGTACCGACCACGGCTGCTGTGTCATCCAAGTGTTGCTGGATGAAACCGGCGAAGGTCGCGACTATGTCTTTGTCGAGGCCAACAAAGCCTTTGTGGCGCAGACCGGCCTGAGCGACTTCCTCGGCCGCAGCATGCGCGAACTGGTGCCCAACCACGAGGAATTCTGGTTCCGTACCTACGGGCGTATCGCCCGCGAACAGGAAGAAGTGCGCTTCGAACACGAAGCCAAGGCGCTGGGCCGCTGGTACGAAGTCCATGCGCTGCCGATCGGCGATCCCGCGCAGCGGCTGGTGGCGGTGTTCTTCAAGGATATCGCCTGGCGCCGGCGCACCGATCGTGCGCTGCTCGAAAGCGAGGCGCGCTTTCGCGACCTGGCCAACGACATGCCGCTGCCGGTCTGGGTGCTCGATGGCCGCGGCCGCGCGCAGTTCGTCAACCGGGCCTATGGCGAGTTCTTTGCGCTGACCAGCGCGGACGTCGATGATCAGCCCTGGCAGCCGGCAGTCCATCCGGACGACCAGGACAGCTTTCAGCAGTCACTGTCCGCCGCGCTGCAAGAGCCCAGCCCGCTGTCGGTCACCGTGAGGATGCGGCGCCACGACGGCGTGTGGCGCTGGGTCGAGGTGCGTGGCGCGGTGCGGCACGAAGCCGGCGGGCGCTGCGCCGGATTGGCCGGCGCGCTGACCGACGTGACCGACCGCCGCGACCTGGATGCGCGCCAGGAACAATTGTTGGCCGCCGAACGCGCGGCGCGGGGCTCGGCCGAAACCGCCGCGCGCGTCAAGGACGAATTCCTGGCGACGCTGTCGCACGAGTTGCGCACGCCGCTGTCGGTGATCCTGGGCTGGAGCCAGCTGCTGGTCAAGCGCGCCAATGACGACGACGTGATGCACAAGGGGCTGCAGGCCATCGCGCAAAGCGCGCAGGCGCAGACCACGCTGATCTCCGACATGCTCGACATGAGCAGTTTCCTGCTCGGCAAGACCCGCCTCAAGCTCGAGCCGGTCGACATCCGCCAGCAGGTCTTCGAGGCGATCGGCGCGCAGGAGCCCAATGCCCACGAAAAAGGCCTGGCGCTGATCTGCCGCAATCTCGACGAGCCCTGCCTGACGCAGGCCGACCCGACCCGGCTGCAGCAGATCCTGTGGAACCTGATGTCCAATGCGGTCAAGTTCACGCCGGCCGGCGGTACCGTGCAGGTCTCGGTGCGGCGCGAGGCCGATGCGGTCGAGATCGCGATCGAGGATTCCGGCGCCGGCATCGCGGCCGAATTCCTGCCTTATCTGTTCGACCGTTTCCGCCAGGCCGACGGCTCGATCTCGCGCAAGCACGGCGGGCTCGGGCTGGGACTGTCGATCGTGCAGCAACTGGCCGAGATGCACGGCGGTTCGGTGCGGGCGGCCAGCGCCGGCCTGAACCAGGGCGCGACGTTCACGGTCAGGCTGCCGCTGCTCGATCCCGATACCCATGCGCTGCCGGTCGAGGGTGCGGTGGTCGGCAAGGAGGTCGTGGCACTGCCGGCGCAGGGGCTGGAAGGCTATCGGGTGCTGGCGGTCGACGACCAGCAGGACATCCTTGAATACCTGCGCCGCATCCTCGAAGAGCAGGGTGCGCAGGTGCAGACCGCCACGTCGGCGCGCGAGGTGCTGACGCTGCTCGAAGGCGACGGCTACAAGCAGTTCGACGTGCTGCTGACCGACATCGGCATGCCCGAGATGGACGGCTATCAGCTGCTGGAAGTGCTGCGTGACGAGCGCGGCCTGCACCCGAACATGCTGCGCGCCATCGCGGTGACCGCGCTGGCGCGCGCCGATGATCGCCGCCACGCCTTCGCGGCCGGCTTCGATGCGCACCTGAGCAAGCCGTACACGGTGCCGCACCTGCTGGCGGCGATCCGCGGCGAGCTGCTGCCGCATTGAGTGGTCGGGGGCGTCCTGTCATGACGGTGGCGCGGCGCCGCCGATCATGAAGGCAGGCTGCTGGCGCCCTGTATCACCGGGGTGCCGCCTCGTCAGGACGGCGCGGCTGCGCCAGGCGGCGCGCACTGGCCCCCTCGAATGCGAGCAGAGCCGGCGCGTTCAGGCCGGCAGCCGCTGGCAGTCGGCCCGCTGGTGCAGCAGCGCCTCGACGTGGCGTTCGAAACCGGCGGTATCGCCGCTGGCCAGCCACTGCGTCGCGCCGACGGTATCCCTGCGCGGATTGAGCAGGCCGGCTTCGTCCAGCCGGCGTTGCAACTGGCGCGCGAAGGCGCTGCCGGTCTCCAGGATCGTCACGTCCGGGCCGGCGATCTGCCGCAGCCGCGGCAGCAAGAACGGAAAATGCGTGCAGCCCAGCACCAGCACGTCGGCGCCCTCGGCCAGCAAGGCGTGCACCGGCGCGGCCAGCGTGTCGTGATGGCGGGGCGCGTCGAAGTCGCCGCGTTCGACCAGCGCCACCCACTCGGGACATGGCCGCAACAGCACGCGGGCCTGCGGCGCCTCTCGTTGCATCAGCTGCACGAAACGTGGACTGGCCAGCGTGCCCGAGGTCGCCAGCACGCCGATCACGCCGCTGCGCGTGAGCGCGGCCGCCGGCTTGACGGCCGGCTCGATGCCGATGATCGGCAGGCCGGGATGGCGCCGGCGCAGCGTCTCGATGGCCGCGGCGGTGGCGGTGTTGCAGGCCACGCCCAGCGCCTTGACGCCGCGCGCGAGCAACTGGTCGGCGATCGCGCAGGCGCGCGCTTCGATGGTCGACGTGGGTTTCTCGCCGTAGGGCACGTAGGCATTGTCGGCGACGTAGATCAGGTCTTCGGCCGGCAGGTGCTGGCGCACCTGGCTCAGCACGCTCAGGCCGCCGACGCCCGAGTCATACAGGCCGATCGCGGCGGTGGCCGCGCCTTGCCGCGCGGGCGAGACGGCGGCGTGTGCCGCGACAGGCAAGGCGGCGGGCAAGGCGGAAGGCGCGGACATGAGGGCTGTGGCGTGGCGAGACGGCTCGCATCATAATGGCTGGGCGGTGCCTGGCGCTTGTGCCGGGGCCGCCGTACAAGGAGCTTTTACCATGACCACCATCGCCGTGTTGCTGCTGCTGGCAGCCCTGCTACCCGTGATCGCCGCCGGCGTGGCCAAGGCGGGCGGCAAGGGTTTCGACAACGAGACGCCGCGCGACTGGCTGGCGCGCCAGAGCGGCTGGCGGGCGCGCGCCAACGCGGCGCAGACCAATATGTTCGAGAGCCTGCCGTTCTTCTACGCGGCCTCGCTGTACGCGGTCTATCACCAGGCCGAGCTGGTCCATCTGGGTGGGCTGATGAGCGCCTGGCTGCTGCTGCGCCTGGTCTACCTGGGCCTGTACGTGGCCGGCCGCGGCAGCCTGCGCTCGCTGGTGTGGCTGGTCACCTTCGGCGTCAACGTCGCGATCCTGTTCGCCGCGTGACGGCTGACGGCTGAAGCCTGGCGCGCCGCCGGGGGGCGGCGGCCACGCTACAGATAATAAAAGTACAGCCCGGCCGCCACCGCGGCGGCGGCCAGGATGTTCAAGGTCCAGCGCAATGCGACCAGGCGCCGGTCACGGGCGGGCGTGCCGGGCCGCGCCATGGTCAGACCTTGAAGTCGACGCAGGGCGCGAATTCGCCGGTGTCCGGATCGCGCACGAACAGCAGGCCCAGCGCGACGCCGAAATACGTGCCGTGCAGTTCGAGCTCGCCGGCCTCGACCCGCCGGCGGATGCCGGGGAAGGTCATCAGGTTGCGCAGGCTGTGTTCGACCACCGCCAGCTCGAGCTTGCGGATGTTGGCCGGATGGTCGGCGCCTTGCAGGTCGAGCATCGCCGCGGTCGGCGCGATCTGCGACATCCACTTGCCGATGAAATCGCCCGACGACAGCGGCTTGGCGCTGTCGTAAAAAGCCTTGATGCCGCCACAGGACGCGTGACCCAGCACGACGATGTGTTTGACGTTCAGGCCGTTGACGGCGAACTCGATCGCCGCGCTGACGCCGTGGTACGAGTCGGTGCCCGGCTCGTAGGGCGGCACCAGGTTGGCGACGTTGCGCACCACGAACAGTTCGCCGGGGCCGGCGTCGAAGATCGTTTCGGGCGCGACGCGCGAGTCGCAGCAGCCGATCACCAGGATCTCGGGGGTCTGGCCGAGCTCGGCCAGTTGGCGGTAACGCTCACGCTCGTTGTCGAAGCGGCCCTGCAGAAAGGCTTGATAGCCGTCAGTCAGTCTTTGCGGTAACACGCTGGAAATTCCTCAGCAGCAATTGAATGGATCAGTCAGCAGCCGGCGGGCGGGCGGGGCGGCCCGCGTGGGGCGGCCCCAGGCAGGCCCGCCCGGTCAGGCGCCCAGGTAGGCTTCCAGCACGCGCGGATGCCCGAGCAGCTCGCGGCCGGTGCCCGACAGCGCCATCGCGCCGTTCTCGAGCACGTAGCCGTGCTGGGCGACCTTGAGGGCCTGGCGCACGTTCTGTTCGACCAGGAACAGCGTCAGGCCGTCGCGGTTGATGGCCCGCAGCGAGCGGAAAATCTCTTGTACCACGATGGGCGCCAGGCCCATCGACGGCTCGTCCAGCAGCAGCAGGCGCGGCTTGGCCATCAGCGCGCGGCCAATCGCCAGCATCTGCTGCTCGCCGCCCGACAGGTTGCCGGCCAACCCGTCCAGGCGCTCCTGCAACCGCGGGAACAGGTTGAACACGTAGTCGAAATCCTTGGCGGCGTCCTTCAGGCCGCGGCGATAGGCGCCCAACTCGAGGTTCTCGCGCACCGTCATGGTGGTCAGGATCGCCCGGCCCTCGGGCACCTGCACGATGCCGCGCGCGACGATGTCGCTGGGCGACAGCCGCGAGATGTCCTCGCCGTCGAAACGGATCGTGCCGCGCGCCTTGGGCAGCAGGCCCGACAGCGCCAGCAGCGTGGTCGACTTGCCGGCGCCGTTGGCGCCCACCAGCGCGGTGATCTCGCCGGCGTTCAGGTCGACGTCGATGCCGCGCACCGCCTCGATGTGGCCGTAGTTGACTTCCAGGCCGCGGACTTCCAGCAGCGCGCTCATTGTTGTTCCTCGTCGTCGTCTTCGCGGCCCAGGTAGGCCTCGATGACCTGCTCGTTGCTGCGGATCTCGTCCGGTCCGCCGCAGGCGATGATCTTGCCGAAATTGAGCACCGCGATGGTCTCGCACAGCCCCATCACGAAACGCATGTCGTGCTCGATCATGAGGATGGTGTAGCCGCGGTCGCGGATCGCGGTGATCTCGCGCATCAGTTCGGCGCGTTCGCCGGTGTTCATGCCGGCCACCGGCTCGTCCAGCAGCAGGATGCGCGGCTCGGTGGCCAGCGCGCGCGCCAGTTCGAGGCGGCGCTGTTCACCGTAGGACAGGTTGTCGGCCAGGTCGTGGGCCTTGTGATCGAGCTTCATCCACGACAGCAGCTCGAGCGCGCGTTCGCGCGCGCGACGCTCGTGCTCGCGGAACTTCGGCAGCGACAGCAGCAGGCTGGCGTAGCCGTAGTCCATGTGGCGGTAGGAACCGACCACGACGTTCTCGAGCAGCGTCATTTCCTTGAACAGGCGGATGTTCTGGAAGGTGCGCGCGATGCCCATGCGGGTGATCTCGTGCGGCTTCTTGCCCAGCAGGCTCTGGCCTTCGAACTCGATCGCGCCGCCCGACGGCGGCAGCAGGCCGGTGATCAGGTTGAAGACCGTGGTCTTGCCGGCGCCGTTGGGGCCGATCAGCGCGGAAATCGAATGCCGCTTGACGGAGAAATTCACGTCGTTCAGCGCCTTGATGCCACCGAAGTGCATCATCAGCGAGTCGACGGAGAGAATGACGTCGCTCATGGCGCCACTCCTTTGCGTGGGGCTATGCCGATGCGGTTGATGCGAATCAGGCCGCGTGGTTTCCAGATCATCATCACCACCATGAGGATGCCGAACAGCAGCACGCGGTAGTCCGCGAAGCTGCGCAGCAACTCGGGGGCGACGGTCAGCACGAAGGCGGCGATCACCACCCCGATGGTCGATCCCATGCCGCCGAGGACGACGATGGCGAGGATCAGCGCCGACTCGAAGAAGGTGAACGAAGCCGGGTTGACGAAGCCCTGGTAGGTGGCGAAGAACACCCCGGCGATACCGGCGGTGGAGGCGCCGAGCATGAACGCCGAGAGCTTCACCAGCACGTGGTTGAGGCCCATCGCGCGGCAGGCGATCTCGTCTTCACGCAGCGCTTCCCAGGCACGCCCGACCGGCATGCGGGTGAGGCGATGCTTGATGTAGAGCACCAGCAGCACGACCAGGAACAGCACGGCGTAGGTGAACAGGAACTTCAGGTTCGGATCGTAGGAGATGCCGAAGAACTCGTGGAACGGCGTGCCGCCATCCTTCGCACGGCGGGCGAACTCGAGACCGAAGAAGGTCGGCGCCGGAGCGCTCATGCCGTTCGGACCGCCGGTCACCGCCAGCCAGTTGTTGAGGATCAGGCGGATGATCTCGCCGAAGCCGAGGGTGACGATCGCCAGGTAGTCGCCGTGCATCCGCAACACCGGGAAGCCGAGCAACATGCCGGCGAACGCGGCGAGGATCGCCGACAGCGGCAGCATGCTCCAGAAACCCAGCCCAAGGTACTCGTAGCCCATCGCCAGGCCATAGGCGCCGATGGCGTAGAAGCCGACGAAGCCCAGGTCGAGCAGGCCGGCCAGGCCGACCACGATGTTCAGGCCGAGGCCGAGCAGCACGTAGATCAGGCCGAGGATGACCACGGTGAGCAGGTACTTGTTGGCGAAGAACGGGAACGCCACCGCCAGCAGCACCAGCACCGGGAGAATCCAGCGCAGCCGCGACTTGTAGTCCGGCGGCAGTACGCCGACACCGCCCGCCGGGCTCTCGAAGCTCTGCAGCACCACGGCGCCGCGCGAGGTCTGCAGGAACAGGCTGAGGGCGAAGCGGCCGACCATGACCACCAGCACCATCCAGCCGACACGGTCGAACTGCAGGTTGAAATCGTAGCCCTGAAGGACCACCCCGACGATCGGACCGAACACGATGAGGGCGATCAGCCCGGCCATCACGCTGTCGATCAGGCTTTTCTTGATATCGATGGAAGAAGTGCTCACGGGCATCACACCTTAGTCACCTGGGGACGACCCAGGAGCCCTTGCGGTCGGAAGATCAGGATCAGTACCAGCAGCGAGAAGCTGAACACGTCCTTGTAGTCGGTGTTGACCATGCCGGAGAACTGCGCCTCGGCCACGCCGAGGATCAGCCCGCCGAGCATCGCACCGGGCAGCGAGCCGATGCCGCCGAGCACCGCGGCGGTGAACGCCTTGATGCCGATGATGAAGCCGGCATAGAAGTCGAAGGTGCCGTAGTTCAGGGTGATCAGCACACCGGCCAGGGCACCCATGGACGCGCCGATGACGAATACGTAGGAGATCACCCGGTCGGTGTTGATGCCGAGGATCTGCGCCATCTTGCGGTCCTGCTGGGTCGCCCGGCACATGCGTCCGAGGCGCGTGCGCTGGATGATGAAGGTCAGCGCCAGCATGCCGGCAATGGCGGCGGCGATGATGAACAGTTTGGTGTAGGTGATCATCACGAACCCTTCGCCGACGTGCAGCCGCAGGCTGCCTTCGAGCATGGTCGGGATGCCTTGCTGACGCGCGCCCTGGCTGAGCTGCACGTAGTTCTGCAGGATCAGCGACATGCCGATCGCCGAGATCAGCGGTGCCAGGCGGGTCGAGTTGCGCAGCGGTTTGTAGGCGATGCGCTCGATGGCGAACCCGTAAACGCCGGTCACCACGATGGTGAAGATAAGGGTCCCGAGAATCACCAGCGGGAAGGAGTGCACGCCGAAGAAGCCGAGTACCGCGATGGCGATGGCGGCGAGGTAGGCAGAGACCATGTACACCTCGCCGTGGGCGAAGTTGATCATGCCGATGATGCCGTAAACCATGGTGTAGCCGATGGCGATCAGGCCATAGACCGAGCCGAGGGTCAGGCCGTTGATCATTTGCTGCAGGAAAATACCGTCCATAAATCAACTCTCAAGTCATGACGGGAAGAGGAGTCTTGCGAGGGGCCTGGGAGGTGCATCCGGTTGCCTGGGTAAGGCAGGGCGGCGACTCCCCCTTGAAAAGAAGGGCCGGGCGACCGAAGCCGCGCCGCCCTTCCGAGGCTCGACGCAAATACCCGAAGCCCCCGCGCGGGATCACCGCACGGGGGCTTCGACTGACATCAGAGTTGCTTGTACTTGCCAGCGTCGTCCCACTCGTACATCACGTAGTCGGAGACTTTCAGGTCACCCTTGGCATCGAATTCCTTCTTGCCCATGACGGTGGAGACCGGGTTGGCTTTCAGCCAGGCCGAAGCCTTGGCGCCTTCGGTGCTCTTGGCGCCGGCGAAGGCGGCGGCGATGGTCTGGATCGAGGCGTAGGAGTACAGGGTGTAGCCTTCCGGCTCATAGCCGTTGGCGCGGAATTTCTCGATGACGGCCTTGCCATCCGGGATCTGACGCGGGTCGGCGCCGAAGGTCATCAGCACGCCCTTGGCGTATTGCGCGCCACCCGCGGTGCCGACGAATTCGTCGGTGACGATGCCGTCGCCGGAAACGAACTTGGCGGTGACGCCCTGCTCGCGCATCTGGCGGACCAGCGGACCGGCTTCGGCGTGCAGACCACCGAAGTAGACGACTTCGGCGCCGGTGGAACGGATCTTGGTGACCAGGGCGTTGAAGTCTTTCTCGCCGCGGGTCAGACCTTCGTAGAGGACTTCCTTAACGCCACGCTTGTTCAGCTCCATCTTGGTGGCGTCGGCCAGGCCCTGGCCGTAGGTGTCCTTGTCGTGGATGACCGCGACTTTCTTGGCTTTCAGGGTATCGACGATGTAGTCGCCGGCAACCACGCCCTGCTGGTCGTCACGACCGCACATGCGGAATTCGCCGGTCAGGCCGCGCTCGGTAACCTGCGGGTTGGTCGACGCCGGGGTAATCGAAATGATGCCTGCTTCGTCATAGACCTCGGAGGCCGGCATGGTCGAGGAGGAGCAGAAGTGACCGACCACGGCGACGGCCTTGTCGGAGTCGACCAGACGGTTGGCGACCGCTACGGCCTGTTTCGGCTCGCAGGCGTCGTCCGCCTTGACCAGCTTGATCTTCTCGCCGTTGATGCCACCGGCAGCGTTGATGTCGGCGACGGCTTGTTCAGCGCCACGCCACAGCTGCTCGCCGAACGCGGCGTTACCCCCGGTCATCGGACCGGCTACACCAATGACTACGTCTGCGTATGCAAAAGAGGAGAGGCTCATCGCGCTTGCAACAGCGAAAG
This sequence comes from Pseudomonadota bacterium, assembly GCA_023427085.1. Lineage (GTDB taxonomy): Bacteria > Pseudomonadota > Gammaproteobacteria > Burkholderiales > Burkholderiaceae_B > Orrella. Next base: position 1,856 of record JAEZBO010000101.1, on the reverse strand, counting down.
CCAGAACACCTTTGTTGAAAGACTTGTGAGGCATGGAGTTGCTCCCTGAGGGGTTTGGATTGGCAGCTTGCAAGAGCAAGCCTTGTGCCATCCAGAAGAAACTCCGGCCGAACGGGAAGAAACAGAGGGTCTTGTCAAAAAATCAGAGGATTCAAAAAAAAATTTAGTGGCCCTCTATTTCAATGCGCCTTTTTCGGGCAGATATGCGACAGGCTGCCCGGAAGGCCATTTTTACTTTCGGTAACGGCCACTTAGCGACGGGGAATCGCCCACCGCTGGTGCACCGAAAATACCCACCCGCACCATCGCTGGTCAGCCCTCCGAACACACTTAGATCACCACGCGCAGGCACTGCCCGGCGTGGTAGAGCGAAAACCCCAGTTCGTACATCCCGCTGCGCAACCGCGGCGCACTGACGGCGGGCGTGGAGCGGAACGGCATCGGCAACGCGGCGGCGTTCCCCGTGCACAGGTAATCGGCGAAGGCCTTGCCGACCACGCTGCCCGTGGTGACGCCACGACCGTTGTAGCCGGCCACCGCGAGCAGCCCCGGCGCCGGCTCGAAGAGGCGCATCAGGTGATCCGGGGTGAAGTCGATGCAACCGGTCCAGGTGTATTCCCAATCGACCGCCGGCAAGTAGGGAAAGTAGTGCTTCTGGATGCGCCGGGCCCAGGCGCGCAGGAACCACGCCGGCTTGCGCATGCCGTTGCCCAGGCTACCGAGCAACAGGCGACCGTCGGCGTCGCGGCGGATGCTGCTGAGCACCTGGCGGGTGTCCCAGGAGCCCTGGCCGCCCGGCAGGATGCGCGCCGCTTCCTCACCGTGCAGCGGCGTCGAGGCGACCTGGTAGTAGAAGCCGGGAAAGAAATGCCGCTGCACCTCGCTCCATTCGCCTTCGGTGTAGGCGCTGGACGCGATCACGACCTGCTCGGCGAGCACCGCCCCGGCCTCGCTGCGCACCACCCACTGGGCGCCCTGGCGTTCCAGCCGGGCGACTGGAGAATGCTCGAACAGCTCGCCGCCCAGTTGCTGCACCGCATTCGCCAGCCCGACCGTGTAGGCCATCGGATTGAGCGTGCCGGCGCGACGATCGAGCAGCGCGCCGGCGATCCGCTCGGTACCGGTGGCGCGCACGCAGGCCTGCCCGGTGAGCAGTTCGACCGGCGCGCCACGGCGCTGCCACTGCTCGCAGCGACTGCGCAGGTTGGCCAGCCCGGCGGCGTTGTGCGCCATGTGCAGGGTGCCCTCGCGGCGCAGCTGGCAATCGATGCCGTAGCGATCGACCAGCGAGAACACCAGCGCGGGCGCCGCGCCCAGCGTCTGGTTCAGTTGCTGGCCGACGGCGAGGCCGAGGCCGGCTTCGATCTCGTCCGGGGCGATCCACATGCCCGCGTTGACCAGCCCGACGTTGCGCCCCGAACCGCCATGACCCACTTCATGGGCCTCGAGGATGCACACCCGCTTGCCGCGCTCGAGCAGGTGCAGCGCCGCCGACAGCCCGGTGATACCGGCGCCGATCACGCACACGTCGGCCTTGTGTTCCCCCGCCAGCGCCGCCGCACGCGGCCGCTTCGGGGTCAGCGCTTCCCACAGACATTCCTGGCGCAGCATGGTCATGTCCGACACTCCTTTCCTTAGGCTCCCCAGCGAGCCGATGCCCGGCAGATCCTGAAACGCCGCCTGTTCAGTCGAAGGTAATGCCCTGCGCCAGCGGCAGTTCGCGCGAGTAGTTCACCGTATTGGTCTGCCGACGCATGTAGGCGCGCCAGGCATCGGAGCCGGACTCGCGGCCGCCGCCGGTTTCCTTCTCGCCGCCGAAGGCCCCGCCTCATTCGCGGCCTCCTGGCTCCTTGCCC
>JAEZBO010000047.1 GCA_023427085.1 Pseudomonadota bacterium | reverse complement strand
GCGCCGCGGGGCGAGCAGACCGTGGCGGGCGAACTGGCGCCGCGGGTGCCGCGCATGTTCGAGTTGCCCGGCACCGACAACACCCTGCCGCCAGGCTGGCCGGCCGCCGCGGCCACCGCCACGCCGCGCGTGCAGAACCTGGATCTCGACGCGCTGGCGCAGGCCGCCGGCCTGCGGCTGCTGCCGGCGGTGCTGATGCAGACCGATCCGCCGGCCGGCGAGGGCCTGGCGCAGCGCTGGCCCGAGCCGTCGGTGGACGCCGACAAGAACGTCGGCTACGCCTTGCAGTGGTTCAGTTTTGCCGCCATCGCCGCGATCGCCGCGCTGGTGGTGGCCTACCGGTCATGGCGGCGCCGCGCGGCGCCGCCAGATCGTCCCCGCGATACCTAGAACAGCCTTCACCGAGACAGAACATGGATTCCCAGCCGCAAGCCGCCCCCACTCAGCCCAAGCGTTCGATCGCGCCCCTGCTGGCCGTCCTGGCCGTCAGCCTGGCGCCCGTGGTCGGCGCTTTCGTGGTCTACTTCAACCCGCAATGGTGGCCGGCCGATTCGACCAACTACGGCCAGCTGTTGACGCCGCAGCGGCCGATGCCGGCCGACGCCGCGCTGACGCTGACGACGCTCGACGGCAAGCCCTTCGAACTGTCCTCGCTCAAGGGCGAGTGGCTGCTGGTGGCGTCCGACGTGGCGCAGTGCGACGAAGCCTGCGCGCGCAAGCTGTTCATCTTGCGCAACAGCCACGCCAGCCAGGGCAAGAACGTCGAGCGCCTGACCCGTGTGTGGTTCATCCTGGACGACGAACCGGTGCCTGAAAAGGTGCTCGAAGCCTACAAGGGCACGGTCATGCTGCGCGCCCGCCGCGAGCAGCTCGAGCCGTTCCTGGTGCAGGGCACGCCGCACGCGGCCGAAGGCCTGCTCGGACCGATGTGGATCATCGACCCGAACGGCAACCTGATCCTGCAGTACCCCGACCAGGCCGATCCCGTGCGGGTCCGCAAGGACATCAGCAAACTGGTCTACAACTCGCGCATAGGCTGAGGTCCGCCACGCAACCGCCCGCCAGGGCACCGACACGACTTTTCGCAGCATGGACATCGATCGCATCCGGGCCCGCTACCGCAAGCTGGTCTTCTTCACGTGGTTCCTGACGCTGGACCTCATCATGTTCGGCGCCTTCGTGCGGCTGACCGACTCGGGGCTGGGCTGTCCGGACTGGCCCGGCTGCTACGGCAAGATCACGCCCTTCGGCGCGCTGGGCGACATCCGCGAGGCCGCGCAGGCCATGCCCTACGGGCCGGTGACGCTGTCCAAGGCATGGATCGAGATGATCCACCGCTACGTCGGTTCGCTGCTGGGGCTGCTGATCATCGCGATCGTCTGGTTCGCCTGGCGCTACCGCCGCGAGCTGGCCCACACGCCGCGGCTCGCGGTGGTGACGCTGGTGGCGGTCTGCGTGCAGGGCGCCTTCGGCGCCTGGACCGTCACCCACAAGCTGATGCCGGCGGTGGTCACCGCCCACCTGCTGGGCGGCATGGGCCTGCTGGCGCTGATGACCTGGCTGGCCGAACGGGCGCGCGAGAACGTGCCGGCCTCGGCCGCGGCGCATCGTTTCCTGCCGTGGACGCTTGCCGGCCTGGCGCTGCTGTTCGTGCAGATCGCGCTGGGCGGGTGGGTAAGCACTAACTACGCAGTTCTGGCGTGCATGGACTTCCCGACCTGCCACGGCCAGTGGGTGCCGGAGATGGATTTCGCCAGCGGCTTCTCGGTGATCCGCGGCCTGGGCGAATTGCCGTCCGGCGAAATGATCTCCCAGAGCGCATTGACCGCGATCCACTGGGTCCATCGCAACTTCGCCTTCGTGGTGTTCGCCTACCTGGGCGTGCTGGCCTGGCGGCTGCGCGCGGTCGCGGGGCTGGCCGGTCCGGCCAGGCTGGTGCTGGCGCTGCTGGCGGCCCAGCTGCTGACTGGCTTGAGCACCATCGTGTTCCAATGGCCGCTGCTGGTCGCGGTGCTGCATAACGGCGGCGCGGCCGGCCTGGTGCTGGCCTGCGTCACGCTGGTGGTGCGGCTGGCCCGCGCTGGCCGGCAGCCCGCCACCCAGCCGCCCGTCGCGACGCTTTAAAATAGCCCCATGAACACCGCTCTTGCCTCCCGTCCCGGCCTGCTGCGCCAATATATCGTGCTGACCAAGCCGAGGGTGACGCAACTGGCCGTCTTCTGCGCCGTGATCGGCATGTTCCTGGCCGTGCCGGGCATGCCCGACCTCGGACGGGTGCTGATCGCCACGCTGGGGATCTGGCTGCTGGCGGCCGCGGCGTTCGCGATCAACTGCCTGATCGAACAGGAAGTCGATGCCCGGATGGCGCGCACCGCCAGGCGCGCCACCGCGCAGGGCACGATCACGTCGACCCAGGTGCTGGTGCTGTCGGGGCTGCTGGGCGGCGCCGGCATGCTGGTGTTGTATCACGGCGTCAATCCGCTGACGATGTGGCTGACCTTCGCGACCTTCGTCGGCTACGCGATCATCTATACCGTCATCCTCAAGCCGCGCACGCCGCAGAACATCGTGATCGGCGGCCTGTCGGGCGCGATGCCGCCAGCGCTGGGCTGGGCCGCGATGGCCAACGCGGTGCCGGCCGAGGCCTGGGTGCTGGTGCTGATCATCTTCATCTGGACGCCGCCGCACTTCTGGGCGCTGGCGCTGTACCGCAGCCAGGACTACGCCAACGCCGGCCTGCCGATGCTGCCGATCACGCACGGCGAACGCTACACGCGGCTGCAGATCCTGCTGTATACCTTCGCGCTGCTGGCCACCACGCTGCTGCCGTACGCGATGCGCATGAGCGGCCTGCTGTACCTGGCGGCCGCGCTGGTGCTGGGCTTCATGTTCCTGGGCTATGCGTGGCGGCTGTACCGCGAATACAGCGACGAGCTGGCGCGGCGCACCTTCCGCTTCTCCATCCTCTACCTGGCGCTGCTGTTCTCGGCGCTGCTGGTCGACCACTGGCTGCAACGGATCTGAACCCGCGCGGTCCAATCGGTCCTGTCGAACCTGCCCACCTGATACGGAGCCTTGCCATGTCCTTGCGTTCTTCCCTGCGCCGCGGCGTGCTGCGCGGTGCGCTCGCGCTCAGCCTGCTGCCGCTGCTGGCCGCCTGCGGCAACAGCGGTCCCGAGTTCAAGGGCAGCGACATCACCGGCACCAAGCTCGGCAAGGACATGGCGCTGGTCGATACCGCCGGCCAGCCGCGCACGCTGGCCGACTACGACGGCAAGGTCAAGGTGGTGTTCTTCGGCTTCACGCAATGCCCCGACGTCTGCCCGACCGCACTGGCCGAGATGGCGCAGGTGATGCAGAAACTCGGTCCCGACGCCGACAAGGTGCAGGTCATCATGGTGACCGTCGATCCCGAGCGCGACACGCCCGAGGTGCTGCGTGAATACGTCGGGGCCTTCGACAAACGGTTCGTCGGGCTGACCGGCAACGCCGAGCAGATCAAGCAGACCGCCAGCTCGTTCAAGGTCTATTACGCCAAGTCTCCGCGCGCCGACGGCGATTATTCGATGGACCACACGGCGGCGTTCTACCTGCTGGACGCCAAGGGCGAATCGCGCGTATTGCTCAACAACACCGCCGGCGTCGACGTGCTGACGCACGACATCAAGGCGCTGGTCGACCTGGGCTGACGGGCCGAGGGTCTATCGCGGCCGCCTCAGGCGGCCGTGGCCTGCCCGGCCTCGGCCAGCGCCGCGCGGGCGGCCTCGTCGAGCTCGGCCACGCCGATTTCGTGGCGATGCGTGATGATCATGGCGGCATAGGGCGTGGCGAGCGCCGCGGCCTGCGCGCACAGCTTGTGGGCTTCGCCCTCGGAGGGCAGGCGGCGGCGCCAGTAGTTGATGGCGGCCTCGATATCGGCCAGCGTGGTGATGTCTGTCATCCGGTCATTCTCCCAGAATGCCGGCCCGGCTGCCGAGGCGGCGCGCGGCTTGCAAACGGTCACGTTCGCAACCTCCCGATACCGGACCCCGATGCTATACAGGCATCGAGGTCCGATACTAGGAGTACGACATGAAGATCATTCCGGCCACCGAGCACCGCGAGCGTTCGTCCTCGCCGTCCATCCATCCGCTGGTCGCGGCCGCGGCCGTCGCCGTGATCGCGCTGTCGGCGGTGGGCATCGCCGCCTTCGCCGGCTGGCTGCCCGGCTCGCAGGCGCAGCAGGCGCCCGCCACCGAACCGGTCGCCGCCGTCGCGCCGCCAGCCAAGCCGGCAGCCACACCGGCCAAGCCGGCGCCGGCCAAGCCCGCCGCCGCCGACTGCGCGCGCTGCGGCACCATCGAGAGCGTGCGGCAGATCCAGGTGGCGACCGGCCCCAAGAGCAACGGCCTGGTCGGCACGGTCGCCGGCGGCGTGATCGGCGGCGTGGTCGGCAACCAGTTCGGCGGCGGCAGCGGCAAGACCGCGCTGACCATCGCCGGCGGCCTGGGCGGCGCTTTGGCCGGTCGTGAAATCGAGCGTAATATCTCTGGGCAACAAACCGTGACGCGCCACGAGATGAAGGTCCGCATGAGCGACGGGTCGCTGCGCACCTTCACCAGCCAGGAGCCCTTCATGCTGGCTTCGGGCGACCACGTCCGGATCGACGACAACGGCCGGGTGGTGCTGCGATAGCGGCCCGGTCTGACCTGGGAACCCAAGCATGAGCACCGCAAGCAACAACCCCTTCGTCCTGCCCGGCATGGGACAAGGCTCCGAGCTGGCCGGCAATCCGCTGCTGGCCAGCATGGAGATGATGCGCCAGGCCTGGTCCAGCCTGGCTGGCGCGGGCGGCCTGGCACAGAGCATGCCGATGACGCCGCCGATGAACCTCGAAGACCTCGAGCGCCGCATCGCCGACCTGCGCACCGTCGAAAACTGGCTGCAGCTGAACCTGTCGCTGCTCAGCAGCACGATCCAGGGCCTGGAAGTGCAGCGCGCCACCATCGCGACGCTGCGTTCGTTCGCCGATGGCATGGCGGCGACGACGGCCAGCCCCGAAGGCTCGCCGCTCGAGGTGCTGCTGGGCATCCGGCCGGGCAAGGGCGCCGACAAGG
>JAEZBO010000041.1 GCA_023427085.1 Pseudomonadota bacterium | reverse complement strand
GGCCAGCGGCGACCCGCTGGCCGACCGGGTCAACCTGTGGACCCGCGCCACGCCGTCGCGCAAAGAAACGCTGACGCTGCGCTGGGACGTCGCGACCGACGCGGGCTTCGCCACCATCGTCCGCTCGGGCGAGGTGCGCACCGACGACCTGCGCGACCACACCGCCAAGGTCGACGTCGACGGCCTGGCGGCAGGCACCGCCTATTGGTATCGCTTCACGCACGAGCAGACCGTCTCGCCGGCCGGCCGTACCCGGACGCTGCCGGTCGGCGCGTTGGCGCAGCTGAAGATGGCGGTGTTCTCGTGCGCCAACTTCCCGGCCGGCTACTTCCATGTGTATGCCGAAGCCGCCCGGCGCGACGACCTGGATGTGGCGCTGCACCTGGGCGACTACATCTACGAGTATGGCCGTACCGACGATAGCGGGGCGCCGGCCTACGCATCCGAACAGGCTGCCGAACTGGGCCGCGAGGCCGAGCCCGTCCACGAGATCGTCTCGCTGGCCGACTACCGCCGCCGCTATGCACTGTACCGCAGCGATCCCGACCTGCAGGCGCTGCATGCCGCCTTGCCGATGATCGCGGTGTGGGACGACCACGAAGTCACCAACGATGCCTGGGAAGACGGCGCCGAAAATTACCAGCCCGACACCGAGGGCCCCTACGACCTGCGCAAGGCCGCCGCGATCCGCGCCTATCACGAGTGGCTGCCGACGCGCGAGCAGGATCCGCTGAACGTCATCTACCGCCGCTTTGCGTTCGGCGACCTGCTGACGCTGCACATGCTCGACACGCGCATCCTGGCGCGCGAGGAGCAACTGTCTTATACCGACTACCTGCCGACCATCTTCGGCCATCCCGGCGGCTTGAGCGCCGGCGTGACCCAGTTTCTCAATGACTTCGCGACCGACGTCGGCCGGCCGGGCCGGCAATTGCTCGGCACGGCGCAAACCGACTGGCTGCAGGCGGGCCTGGCCGAGTCCGATGCCACCTGGCAGGTGCTGGGCCAGCAGGTGTTGATGGCGCCGGTGCAACTGCCGCTGCCGGTGCTGATCGGCATGCTGCAGGCGGCCGGCCAGCTCGGCAGCGCTCCGTTGCCCGAGGGCCTGGCCGTCACGCCGGCCCAATACATCGCGCTGGCGCAGGCCGATCCGGCCTCGCTCACGCCCGAACAGCGGCTGATCCTGAGCCTGCCGTGCCTGCCTTACAACCTGGATTCGTGGGACGGCTACTGGGCCGCCCGCGAGGCCGTGCTGGCCTCGGCCCGCGCGACCGACAGCAATCTGGTGGTGCTGGCCGGTGATACGCACAACGCCTGGGCCAGCGATCTGCGCACCCTCGATGGCAGCGCCGTCGGCGTCGAGTTGGCGACCGCCTCGGTCAGCTCGCCCGGTTTCGAGGAATACCTGGCCGGCGCCGGCACGCCGCAGGAGTTGTCGCAGCTGGTGCGCATGCTGTCGAACCTGAACACCTTGCCGGCGGCCAACCGCTGGGCCGGCAGCCTGAAGTACGCCGACACCAGCCAGCGTGGCTATATGGTGGTGACCTACACGCAGAGCGAGGTGCGGGCCGACTGGCATTACGTCGCCACGGTCAAGGCCGAGCAATACACTGCCTCGCTGGGCCACAGCATGATGAGCCTGCCTGGCGAGGCGAACCGCAGGCTGGTGGCTGTCTAGCGGCAAAGCGAGCTACAATCGCGGATTGCGCAAATGGCGGCCTGGCCGCCCTTTGCGCCGTGCGAGGGTGGCGAAATTGGTAGACGCACCAGGTTTAGGTCCTGACGCCGTAACAGGTGTAGGGGTTCGAGTCCCCTCCCTCGCACCATTTCCATGCTGCCGGCCATCGCGTGCCGGGCCCCTGTCGCGAATGAGGGTGCTGTCATGAAATATTCGACTCACGTCCGGCCGATCAGCTACCTGGAAGATAACGCCGCCGAGATCATCAAGGACCTCGAGCGAAGCCGCGAGCCCATGTTGATCACGCAGGATGGCGAAGCCAAGCTGGTGGTCATGGACGTTCGTAGTTACGAAGAGCACGAGCAAACTTTGGCCCTGCTGAAGATCCTGGCGCTGGGGCACAAGGAGATCGAGAAGGGCAGCTACCGAAGCGCGGAAGACGTTTTTGCCGACCTGGACAGAGACGACGTCTGATGACTCTTCGAGTAGTGCTGCTCGACTCGGCACAGGATGATCTGCGTGAACTCCGAGCTTATTTGAGCCAAGAGTTCGGCGTCGAAACCTGGAAAGGCAGTTACGCCAAACTCAAACAGACCATTAGAAATCTCGGACACCATCCGGGTATCGGTATGATCCCGCCGGAACTGACGCTCGTTGGTTTGTCACGATACCGGCAGGCGCTGTCCGGCATGAACCGTGTGGTCTATGAAGTGACGGGTGATACGGTCTACGTTCACTTGATTTGTGATGGGCGGCGCGACCTCGGGCCTTTGATACTCAGACGCCTGCTGCGAGCCTGATAGAGAGGGCGACGGCCCGTGCGTACCAGGTGCAGGGGTTCGAGTCTTCTCCCTCGCACCATCCATGCTGCCGGCCATCGCCCTTGAGGTCGTTCGCTGTGCGCGGTAGCGCATGGACTCCGCCGCTCCAGGTGCAAGACTTGGAAATCCATGTATCGAAATTGCTTCGGTACCGGCTGGGCCCGCCCCCGGCAACCGGCCAGTGAGCCAGCCCGCGTTACAGGTACGGTCGCAGCCCGTTACCGCTACTAAAGCCATCAGTCCTCCCTGCACGGTATATCTCGGACTCCTACAACCCGTCCGGAGACCAGCATGGCTGACGACCTTTCGAATCGTGGTGCGCAGGATCGCGCGCGTATCAATCTGAACGAACCGCACGAAGTCCAGTACTGGACTGAAGCCTTGGGCGTGACCGAGGCGCGTTTGCGCCAGGCCGTCAACAAGGCTGGGGTCTCGGCCGACAAGGTCCGTGATTATCTGGCCGAATAGCCGCCAGCCGCCGCTCGACTAGCCCGGAGGCCTGCTGACGATCATGGCTGATACCTTGCAGCGCTATCGCGAGAAGCGCAATTTTGGCGTCACCACCGAGCCGGCCGAGGGCGGCCAGGCCAACGAGTCGGCGCGATCCTTCGTCATACAGAAGCACTGGGCCTCGCGGCTGCACTACGATTTTCGGCTCGAGCTGGGCGGCGCGATGAAGAGCTGGGCGGTGCCCAAGGGCCCAAGCTACGATCCGTCGGTCAAGCGCATGGCGGTGCAGGTCGAGGACCATCCCATCTCGTACAACCAGTTCGAAGGCACCATACCGGCCGGCCAGTATGGCGCCGGCAAGGTCATCATCTGGGACGAGGGGACTTGGGAACCGATCGGCAATCCGGCCAAGGGTTATCGCGACGGCCACCTGAAATTCAATCTGCACGGTCTGAAGCTGCGGGGCACCTGGGCCCTGATACGCCTGAAGACCACCGAAAAGCAGCAGGCCTGGCTGTTGATCAAGGACCGCGACGATTGGGCCAAGTCGGCCAAGGAGTTCAGCGTCGTCGACGAGTTTCCCGATAGCGTCGTACCGCTGCGGCAAGACCGCCAGGGGGGAATGGCTGTCAACGCCAACAGGGTGACCAAAGCGGCTCAAGCCAAATCCACCAAAGCCACCAAATCCACTAGAGCCACTAAAGCCGCTAAAGCCACCAACGCACCGAAAGCCACCAAGGCCGGCAAACCCATCGCCGACCCGCCCGCCACCGACGCAGACCTGCCCGGCGTACCCGCCGACCTGCCTGCGTCGATGAAGCCACAACTGGCAACGCTGGTATCCGGCCCGCCGCCCAAGGCGCAAGACTGGCTCTACGAGGTCAAGTACGACGGCTATCGCCTGCTGGCCCGGGTCGAGGACGGCAAGGTGAAACTGATCACCCGCAACGGCCACGACTGGACGCGCCGCATGCCGCATCTGGCCAAGGACTTGGCGCGGCTGGAAGTTCAGAGCGCGTGGATCGACGGCGAGATCGTCGTGTTGGTGGATGGCCGGCCCAACTTCCAGGCGCTGCAGAATGCCTTCGACAACGAGCAGACCGAGGACATCGAGTTCTTCGTGTTCGACATTCCCCATCTGGTCGGCCGCGACCTGCGCGGCGAGCCGTTGACGGTGCGGCGCGAGCTGCTCGAGCGAGTGATCCAGCGCCAGCCGCTCGATCACGTGGCGCTGAGCCAACTGTTCGACGTGCCCCCCGACGAACTGGTCGGCGCCGCCTGCGAGATGGGGCTGGAAGGCATCATTGGCAAACGCCGCGAGGCCGCTTATGTCAACCGTCGCGCCGACAGCTGGATCAAGCTCAAGTGCAGCCAGCGGCAGGAGTTCATCATCGCCGGCTACACCGAACCGGCCGGTTCGCGCGCTCACTTCGGCGCGCTGGTGCTGGCGGTCCATGACGACGACGGCACGCTGCGGTATGCCGGCAATGTCGGCACGGGCTTCGATAGCGATACGCTCGAGCGTCTGGCGCGCCGCATGCGCCCCTTGCAGACCGACCAGAAGCCATTCAAGGCCAAGACGCCGTCGGAGCGCCGCACGACCTGGCTCGAGCCCGAGCTGATCGCCGAGGTGTCATTTGCCGAGTGGACGTCGGCCGGCCATATCCGGCACGCGGTGTTCAAAGGCTTGCGCGGCGATAAACCGCCGTCGGCCATCCAGCGCGAGCAGGCGCTTGATACCGATGAACTGAATGAGCCGGACCACGATCCGAAAAGCCCAGCCAGGAGGGGCAAGGCGAGAAAGACGAGCCGCTCATCGACGTCAGCGGAATCGGCAGGATCGACCAAGTCGAGCGCCTCCAACACCTCCAAATCAACCCGCAGTGCGATCGGCACCAAGCTCAGCAATCCCGACCGCGTCATCGACCCGTCCACCGGCCTGACCAAACTCGATCTGGCGCGTTATTACGGCCTGGTCGCGCCCTTGCTGCTCGAGCATCTGGCCGGCCGGCCGACCGCCTTTCTGCGTGCGCCAGCTGGCATCCACAAACAGGTCTTCTTCCAGAAGCATCTGGAGTCGGCGATGCCTGGCATGCGCGCCTTGCCGCCCGAGCTCGACCCCGACCATCCACCCCTGATCGAAGTCCCGTCGCAAGAGGCCGTGCTGTCGGCGGCGCAGTTGAACGTGGTCGAGTTCCACACCTGGAACGCGGTCAAGTCGGCCATCGACAAACCCGACCGCATGTTGTTCGATCTGGACCCGGGCGAGGGCGTGGAGTGGGAGGCGGTACGCCAGGGCGCCGGCCTGGTCCGGGTGATGCTCGAGACGATCGGCCTCAAGTCATGGCTCAAGACCAGCGGCGGCAAGGGTCTGCACGTGGTCGTGCCCTTGCGCAGGCAATACGGCTGGACGGCGGTCAAGGGCTTCTCGCAAGCGATCGTGCAACATCTGGCCAAGACCTTGCCGACCTTGTTCGTCGCCAAGAGCGGCCCGCGCAACCGCGTCGGCCGCATCTTCGTCGATTACCTGCGCAACGGGTTTGGCGCGACCACGGTCTCGGCCTGGTCGGCGCGCGCGCGCGAGGGCATGGGCATTTCGGTGCCGCTGACCTGGGATGAACTCGAAAAATTGCCGGCCTCGTCGCATTGGACCATCGCCAACGTCCATCAGCGCCTGGACGTCGGCAACGGCGCCTGGGACGACTACGCCGGCCAGTCGCTGGGCGCCGCGATGCGGCGCCTGGATTACGAACCGCCGCGCGACGACTGATCGTCATCGACGTCGGGTGGCAACGGCGGTCCGCCGAGCTGCGTGTCGCGCCCGCCGGACGCTATGTCAGACGCCGCGCGGCCGCCCAGTGCCGCCACGCGCAGACCAGCCACCACGGCACCAGCGGTAGCGCGGCCAGGGCGATCAGTATCGTCAGCAGGCTCCACGACAGCGGCAGCAGCCAATCGTCGTTCAACGGCATGCGCGCATAGCCCGGATGGCGCGGATCCACGTAGGCGGTGACCTGAGCCCCCTGCAACTCGTCGACAAAGGTCTCGCGCGTGGCGCGACGCGTCGGCAATGCCAGGTTCAGCGCATCGGCTTGCCTGAGATACGTGACGCCGTCGTAGCGATAAAGACCGTTGCAGCGTACCTGGTGGTGGCCGCCGCGGGTGGTGCCGATATAGCGCAGGCCGCAGTCCTGCAGGGTCGCGGTCACCGGTGTCAGGCTGCGCATGCCCAGCATCTGGACATCGTTCTCGAGCTTCTGCGACACGTTGATGGCGGTGATCGCCAACGTGTACAGCGCCAGGGCGCCCAGCAGCAGCGCATAGCGCCGCTGGCGCTGCGCGGGCGAACGGTTCAGCGGCACCAGCTGGTCATGGGCGCGATCGCGCCGATAGTCGCCGCGCCGATGCACGCTGGCCGAGGTCTGGGCCTTGAGCACCACGAACACCAAGGCGATCCAGCCCGCGCCCAGCCACAGCCACAGCGTCGGCGGCATCAGCCAGCGGCCGTCGCGCACGCGTGGCGAGCCGGGCCGGCGTTCGTCGATCCAGACGCTGTCGGCCCGATCGGCCGCCCGCGTCAGCATCGCGTCGAGCCGCGCCGGCGACGCAAATGGGCTCTTGCTGAACCAGACCACCGCGGGGCGCTCGTAGACCTGACCGGCGTGGCGGTAAACAAAGTCGCAAGAGATCGCATCACGGCGGCGATGCCCATCACGCAACAACCGGCAATTCAGCGGGATGGCATTGACCTCGGTGCGCGGCTTGATCACCTGGGCGATCGTGTCGACGGCACGGGGCGACAGCACCAGCGCGATGATCAGCAACAGGCCCAGCGCCAGCAGGCCCAGCGTCAGTGCGGTCAGCGTGAAGACGCGGCGCCGGGATTTCGCGGCGCCGCGCCGGCGGGCGGGTTTGTTCATCGAGAGGGAGTCCGGCTGTCGTCACAGCGGCGCGCCGCGTGCGCATCGACGCGTGCGACCACGTACCAGGCGGCGGCGGTCAGCGCAGCGAGAATCGCCAAGGCCAGCGTGGCAAAGGCAGGCAGAGAGGGCGCCCGCAACGCCATGTCGCGTGCCGTGTAGGCCTGGCCGATCACCAGCTGTCCGGCCACGGTCATTTCGATCAGGCGCGGCCTGCGAATACCCGGTGCCACCGTCTGCTCGAACCAGCTGATGCGCGCGGGCTGCCCGTCGAGCGCCGCGCGCCGGTACGGTTCGGGAATGCAGTTGGACACCTGCAGCCAGCTACCCGCGCAGCGGAATTCCTGCTCGCCGATGCGCAAGCTGCTGTGGGTATCGTGGTACTTGACGTTCTCTGGCACCACCACCTGCAGTGGCCCGGCGCTGTGGTGCCAATGCGCGGGTGCGGGTACGCGCGCGGTCACGTCCAGATAGGCCGGCACCGCCCAGCCCAGATACAGCGCATAGACGAACCAGCTCAGGCGCAGCACGTGCAGCCACTGGGCCAGCGGGGCCCTGTCCGGGAGCCGCGGCTTCAAGAATCCAGCACCTCGCGCACGCGTGCCGCCAGTTCTTCCAGCGAGAAAGGCTTGCCGATCAGGTACACACCGGCATCGAGCACGCCGTTGTGGACGATGGCGTTGCGGGTGTAGCCGGTCGTGAACAGCACTTTCAGCCCGGGGCGGCGCTTGAGCGCCTCGTCGGCCAGCTTGCGGCCGTTGATCTCGGGCATGACCACGTCGGTGAACAGCAGGTCGATGTCGTCGTGCGTGTCGAGGATCTTCAGCGCCGCGGCGCCGCTATCGGCCTCGAGCACGCGATAACCCAGCTCGCACAGCGCCTCGACCGAGAACTGGCGCACGGCCGGCTCGTCCTCGACCACCAGGACGACCTCGAGATAGTCGCCGGTGGCGATCTCGGGATTGCTCTGCACCTTGGCCGCGTCTTCGCCGGCGCCCAGCAGGCGCGGCAGGTAGATCTTGACGGAGGTGCCCTGGCCGACCTCGGAATAGATCTTGACGTGACCGCCCGACTGTTTGACGAAGCCGTAGACCTGGCTCAGGCCCAGGCCGGTGCCGCGGCCGACCTCCTTGGTCGTGAAGAAGGGGTCGAAGGCCTTGCCGATCACCTGCGGCGTCATGCCGGTGCCGGTGTCGGTGACCGCGATCATCACGTACTGGCCCGGCGTGACGCCGAGATTCTCGGCGGTATAACGTTCGTCCAGGAAGAAGTTGGCGGTTTCGATGGTCAGGCGGCCGATGCTGGCCATCGCATCGCGGCCGTTGACGGCCAGGTTCAGGATCGCGTTCTCGAGCTGGTTGGGATCGGCGTGGGTGCGCCACAGGCCGCCGGCCAGCACGGTCTCGAGCTGGATGCCGCCCAGCGTGTGGCGCAGCAGGTCGGACATGCCGGAAACCAGCTTGTTGGCGTCCACCGGTTCGGGGCGCAGCGGCTGCTGACGCGAGAACGCCAGCAGCCGTTGGGTCAGCAGCGTGGCGCGCTTGGCGCTGTCCATTGCCGAATCGATATACCGCTTGGCGCGCGGGTCCTCGAGCGGGAAGCGCCGCTCGAGCAGCGACAGCGAGCCCATCACCACCGCCAGCATGTTGTTGAAGTCGTGCGCGATGCCGCCGGTCAGCTGGCCCACCGCTTCCATCTTTTGCGACTGTCTGAGCGCGTCCTCGATACCCATGCGCGCGGTGACTTCGTCGATGATGCGTTTTTCCAGCGAGTTGTTCAGGTCGCGCAACGCGGTCTCGGCCTGGTGGCGCTTGGAGACATCCTTGAACAGCACGGCGACCTGGCGGCTTTCGACCGGTTCGACCCGGAAGGCCGCCAATTCGAGGAAACGTCCGGTGCGTACCAGTTCACGTTCGAACCGTATCGGTTCGCCGGTGAGCAGGACGTTGCGATAGGTCTCGACCCAGGCGTCGGCCTCGGCCGGCACCATGTCGCGCACTCGCTGGCCGACGATGTCGGGGATGCCGGCGTTGGCCTCGTAGGCCGGGTTGGCCAGCACGTGCACGTAGTCGCTCAGCGGCCCATGCGGACCATCGAAGAACTCGATGATGCAGAAACCCTCGTCCATCGAGTCGAACAGCGCACGGAAACGCCGCTCGCTTTCGCGCAGCGCGAGCCGGCTGGCGGCCAGTTCGGCGCGGATCTGCACGGTCTCGGTGGTGTCGTTCATGGTGCCGATCACGCCGTGGATCTGGCCTTCGACGTCGCGTAATGGCACACAGGTGAAGGTGTACCAGCGCGCGCGGCGCTCGCCCGAGGGCAGCAGCTCGGTCAGGCAGAGTTCTTCCTGGTGCACGCCGGTGCCCTCGAGGGCTTCGCCGATCAGCGCCGACAGGTCGCCCCAGGCCTGGTCCATGAAGGCAGGCAGCGCCAGACCCCACTTGGCGGCGTGATCCGCGCCGATCAGCCGGGCGTACGCATCGTTGAAGACGACCTTGCGTTCCGGGCCCCAGGCGATCCAGGTGGGCGGCGCGCTGTCGTGCATCAGCGTTACCGCGGCATCGAGCCCGGGCGACGGGTCGTAGATGTCTTCCAGCGAGCGCCTTGCGGCGGGATCGCAGGACGACCGCAAAATTTGCAGGGCAGGGCGTTCGGCGGGGCCGTGCGCCGCGTCAGCGCCACGACCATCCTGAGGATTGCTGTTCATCACTAGCCTAGTGGGGCACGACGCACGATGCGGCTGCCGATCGAATGGAAGAAAACGGCCATACGGCCTGTAGCGGCCTGCCGGGCCGCGATTTCCCAGCGAGGATGCTACAGCATCGGGCGGGTGGGCGATACGCCGGATCGGAGGGCGCCGGATGGTAGACTGCGCCGCCCGACAGCAGCTCTCGTCAGCATGACCCGCGCCTCCAGACCCGCGCCGCGCAAGCGCGCCAGCCCGCGGCGCGCCAGCCCGCGCTCCCGTTCTCCCGCCACGCGTCGGCTGCCTCGCTTCCTGCGGGCGCTGGTGCTGTCGGCCACGGCGTCATTCGGCGTCGCCAGCTACCTGCTCAATCCTTCCTGGCAGCCGCAGTCGTTGTCCGCCGCCTTGTCGGCCTGGCTGGCATGGCCGCCGGCGCCTGCCGCGCCGGTGGTGGTGGCGCCTGGCGGCGCGCTGGCGCAGACCCGGTTCGACGGCTGTCCGCAGTTTTTCCCTGGCGGCCACGCGCCCGCGGTGCCCGCCGCGCCGCAGCTGCGCGAACTCTGTTTCGATGAATTCGCGGTGCTGCACAGCGGCAGCACCCGCACGCCGGTGTTCGTCGCGCAGCGACTCGACCGCCAGACGCTGCTGCAGGCCCGCGGCAACGAGCGCACCGATCGTTTCTATGCCGAGGCGCGGCTGCCTCGGCGCGAACGCGCCGAACTCGACGATTACCGGCGCTCGGGCTACTCGCGCGGTCACATGGCGCCGGCCGCCGACATGGCCACCGGTCCCGGCATCGCGCAGAGTTTCTCACTGGCCAACATGGTGCCGCAGGATCAGTCGCAGAATTCGGGTCCGTGGAGCCGCATCGAGCAGGACACCCGCAAATACGTGCTGCGCTCGGGCGGCGACGTCTACGTCTACACCGGTCCGGTTTACGCGCAGGGTCATCAGGCCATCGGCCAGGGCGTGGCGGTGCCGGACTACCTGTTCAAGCTGGTCTACGACGCCCGCAGCGGACGTTCGTGGGTGCACTGGCAGGCCAATCACGCCGATGCCCGCGTCGGCGCGCCGATCAGCTACCCGGACTTCGTGAAGCAGACCGGGCTGCGGCTGCTGCCGGCGCCTTGAGGTCTGACGTGAGTGCGCCCTGCGATCTAGTGCTCGGCCAGTTCCAGCAATCCGAACACGCCGCCGCCCAGCGCCAGTGTCAGGCCGATGGCGATCAGCAGGCCGTCGCGCACCGTGATCGCCAGGCCGAACACCGCGATGATCAACATCGGCACCGTCGACGCGAAGGGCACCAGCTCGAGCGGCGGCACGGTCAGGCACAGGGCGATGCACAGCAGAGCGATCGCGCGGCGCGCGTTGCGCCCGGCCAGCAGGTGCCAGCGTGGCTTGAGCAGGCGATCGATCACCGCGGCGTATTTTTCCAGTTTGGCGGCCGCGCGGCACAGCTTGTCACCCGCCAGGTGACGCCGCTCCAGCCAGCCTGGCAGCCACAAGTGGCGCTTGCCCAGGGCCAGCTGGATGCTGAAGAACAGGATGACGGCGGCCAGCAGCGTGGGCACGGTCGGAATCGCGCCGAGCGGCGTGATCTCCAGCAGTGCCGGCAGAAACAGGAAAGGCCCGATGCTGCGCTCGCCGAACGTCTCGCGGGCATCGGCCACCGAGACTTGCCCATGGTTGCGCCCCAGCTGCTGCAGCGCCTGCATCACGTCGGCTAGGCCTTCGATGCGAGGCGGGGCGGGCTGGGAGGCGGGGTCAGGCGGGCTCATCGCGCCGGATCAAGCGCCTTCGTAGCGGGCCTGGATGCCGGCTGCCAGCTTTTCGCCGGCCGCGCGCGCCTGCTCGGGCGTGTCGAATTCGTCGGTGCGCAGCGCTTCGTCGCCCTGGTCGACCTGGTGCTTGGCGCCGATGACATCGACGCGCGCCTTGTAGGTGCCGCCGGCGGTGGGTTCTATCGTGACTGTGACTTCGACGCTCATGGCGGTTCTCCTCGTTGGGCGGCGCTGCGGCAGGTGCCGTCAGCCGGACCGGCAGGTCCGGCCA
Source organism: Pseudomonadota bacterium (assembly GCA_023427085.1). Taxonomy (GTDB): domain Bacteria; phylum Pseudomonadota; class Gammaproteobacteria; order Burkholderiales; family Burkholderiaceae_B; genus Orrella. The sequence goes on along the minus strand of JAEZBO010000041.1, from coordinate 28,381 downwards.
TGCGCCATGGATACGGCCCCGATTCTGATCCTTCGCCCGTCGGCTGTCTGTTTCAGCTCGCCGCGATGGTGTCAATTTGCTGCAAGCGCAAGCGTACGGCAGCAGCGGCAAAAAAAGGTTGCGACCACCGCGGCGCCCAGCCTCGCTGCCCTCGTACGGCGGCGCGGCCGCGCGCCGCAGCCCTTGCGCTTCCCAGCATTCTGTTGCACCGCAGCCGCTGCGGCCGGGGCTAGCATGGCCGCATGAGAGGTCCGGGACGGCTGGCCCGGGCCGGGGTCTGTACTCATGCGCGGCGCCCGGACATGGGGGGCTCGCGCAGCAAGGAGCATCGATGTTTGATTTTCAAGCCTGGGCTCGCGCCTATCTGCGTCCGGTGTTCGGCGACCACGCCGAGATCGTCTTTACCGGACCGTCCGAAGCCACCGTTGCATGGGTGGTGACTTACGAAAGCAGCGAAAGCCGTCGATTCGAAGCCGTGCTGCGGCTCGACGAGGCCCTGCACGAATACCTGCAACAGGCTGGCGACGACGAACGCGCCACGCGCGGCCTGGCCATCAACGCCTGGCTGTTGCGCGAGGGCATCGCCCCGGGGCTGATTCCCAACTCGCCGTCGCGCACGATCGTGCTCGGACGGGGCGTGGCGGGGCTGTAGCGCAACGAATGTGTAAGGGCGCGCGACGGCTGCGTCGCGCCGTCCGGGTATCTATACAATGAGCGCCGCGAGACGGCGCGCTTCGCCGTCGGACGCGGCTCGCGTTGGGATACCTGCAATGAATCACACGACCCTGCAGTACCGGACCTTCATCTTCCTGCTGCTGCTGGTGTCGGTGGCTTTCCTGTGGGTGATCTGGCCGTTCGCGGGCGCCGTGTTCTGGGGCGCGATCCTGGCGATCATCTTCGTGCCGCTGCAGCGGCGCATGCTCAATCGTTGTGGCCATCGCCGCAACCTCGCCGCGCTGCTGAGCCTGCTGGTCGTGCTGTTGCTGGTGATCCTGCCGGCGGCGCTGATCGCCGGTGCGCTGGTCCAGGAGGGGTCGCAGATCTACGAGCGCATCCGCTCGGGCCAGCTCGACTTCGGCGCCTATTTCCAGCAGATTTTCCTGGCCTTGCCGGGGCCGGCGCACAGCCTGCTCGAGCGTTTCGGCGTGACCGACCTGGCGACCATGCAGCAGCAGCTGTCGTCGGCCGCCGCGCAGGGCAGCCAGATCATCGCGGCGCAGGCGCTCAGCATCGGCCAGAACACCGCGCAGTTCCTGGTCAGCTTCGGCGTGATGCTGTATCTGTTGTTCTTCCTGTTTCGCGACGGCGCGGCCCTGTCACGCCGGATCAAGGATGCGGTGCCGCTCAGCGAAGACCACAAGCGCCACCTGTTCCGCAAGTTCACCACGGTCGTGCGGGCGACCGTCAAGGGCAACGTGGTCGTCGCGCTGACGCAGGGGGCGCTGGGCGGCCTGATCTTCTGGATCCTCGGCATTCAGGGCGCCTTGCTATGGGCGGTGCTGATGGCCTTCCTGTCGCTGCTGCCGGCCGTGGGCGCGGGCCTGATCTGGGGCCCGGTGGCGATCTACTTCCTGGCCACCGGCGAAGTGGTGCAGGGCATCGTGCTGATCGCCTATGGCGTGCTGGTCATCGGTTTGGTCGACAACATCCTGCGTCCGATCCTGGTCGGCAAGGATACCCAGATGCCCGATTATCTGGTGCTGATCACCACGCTGGGCGGCATGACCATCTTCGGCCTGACCGGATTTGTCATCGGCCCGCTGATCGCCGCTTTGTTCATCGCGATCTGGGATCTGTTCGCGACCATGAACGAAAGCACCGAGTAAACACCCCGGGTTCTGACGCTTGCGCGGCGCCCGCCGCGCGTGCCGGGCTTGCAACCGGCGTGACAAGACTTTAAGCCGTCCCCGCGGCCGAGCCGGGGCAGGCGCCGCCCCGCGATGTACACCCCAACGCAATGACACGGTTGCTCACAGGCCGCGCCCCGGCGCTTGGCTATCGTTGGTCTTGCCGATTCGGCAGGCCAACAACGGAGCAACACCATGAACAAAGATCAAGTCAAGGGTCGTGCCAACGAAGCTGCGGGCAAGGTCAAGGAAGTCGCCGGCAAGGTGACCGGCAATACCTCCACCGAAGTCAAGGGCCGTGTCCAGCAGGGCGAAGGCAAGGCGCAAGCCGCCTACGGCGACGCAAAGAACCGCGTCGGCAAGTAAATCGGGCGTGCCCGCGCGGCACGCCCGGGCGGCAGATACCGGCTTCGCCCGGTCTGGCAGTCCCGGTGTGCCGCCGGCAACCCCGTGGAGATCATCGCAATGGAACTATCCGTACGAGAAGAAGCCGGCCGCCGTGCCGTGCTGAGCCTGCGCACCGGTCTGGGCGGCGGCTTTTATTGGGAAGTGCAGGTCCGTGACGCCCGCCAGCAGGCCGGTGAGCAGTGCACGACCGCCCCCTACAAGTTCGCCTCGCCAGCGCAAGCCGCGTCGGATGGTTTCCGGTTTTTCAATTCGCTGTCTCAGCCCGTTTCGGACCGGGCAGCGAACACATTCGTGGCAAACGCCGCGTAAATCGCCAAGAGGAGCTGTCATGCTGAACAAGACCATACTCGCAGTGCTGGTCGCCATGTCCGCGATCACCGCCGGCTGCAACACCGTCGACGGTGCCGGTAAGGATATCGAGCGTGGTGGGGAGAAGATCCAGGGTGCCGCCAACCGCTGATCGGCGGATGACGGCAAGAAGCCGGGGCCAGGTGCCCCGGCTTTTTTTATGCGCGCGGCAGACGGTGACGTAACGATATTCGTCTTTTCGACAGCGGATATTGCAGAACAAGACGGATGTTTTTCGCGCTGGATAGAATGCGTTTCCTCATTGAGCTACGGAGAAGCTTTCATGATTATGCAGGTGCGTGTGGCCAGCTTGACGCTGGCGTTGCTGATGCCCTGGGCGGGGGCCCAGGCCTTCGATATCGGTGGTCTGGTCGGGGCCGGCGCCAAGGCCCTGCAAGCCGTCAACCTGAGCGATGCACAGGTCAAGAGCCTGTCGGATCAGGCGTGCGCGGACATGGACAAGAAGAACAAGGTCGCCGCGCCGGGCAGCAAGTACGATGCGCGCCTGCAAAAGATCGCCAAGCCGCTCGGTTCGACCGTGGACGGCCAGAAACTCAGCTACAAGGTCTACCAGGTCAAGGACGTCAATGCCTGGGCGATGGCCAATGGCTGCATCCGGGTCTATGCCGGCCTGATGGACATGATGACCGACGACGAAGTGCGTGGCGTGGTGGCGCACGAAATCGGCCACGTCGCGCTCGGCCACAGCAAGAAGGCAATGCAGACCGCCTACGCGGTCTCGGCCGCGCGTGATGCCGCCGCGTCGTCGGGCAACAGCACCGTGACCTCGCTGAACGCCTCGCAACTGGGTGACCTCAGCGAAAAGCTCGTCAACGCCCAGTTCTCGCAATCGCAGGAAAACGACGCCGACAGCTACGCGTTCGACAAGATCGTCGCCGCCAAGCAGAACCCGCGTGGCCTGCTGACCGCGTTCCAGAAGCTGGGCAAGATGGACGGCGGCCAGAGCAGCATGCTCAGCTCGCACCCGGGCTCGGCCAAGCGTGCGCAGAACATGCAGACCAAGCTCGACACGTTGAAGTAAGACGTCGCCGGCAGGGCGTCGCGCGGCCGGCGGTGCCGACCGGGGGCGGCGCCCAGGCACCCGCCGACGCCGTCGTTCCGGCCGTCTGCGCCACCCGATCCGCGGGCTGGCGCAGGCGGCTTTTCAGTTTCCGGTAAAATGAGCGGTTACGCACCAGTGCAGCCTCGTTCTGCCGGTGGGCCACTCTCGTGTCGCGTGGGGTGGAGCTCTTGTCAACTCTCTCGCGCAAGCGCGATCAATTCTGGGATATAGGTTTTTCATGCAGCCTGTGGTTGAAACTCTCTCCGGCCTCCAGCGCCGCGTTGATCTGGCCGTCTCGCTGGCCGATGTCGAAAAAGAAGTCCAGGCGCAGCTCAAGCGCGTGGCCACGACGGCCAAGATTCAGGGTTTTCGCCCTGGCAAGGCGCCGTTGTCCATGATCGAGCGCACCCACGGCCCCGGCATCCGTTACGACGTCATCAACAACCAGGTCGGCCGCGCTTTCGAGCAGGCCATCGACGCATCCAAGCTGCGCGTGGCCGGTTCGCCCAAGCTCGAGCCCAAGACCGAAGGCGTGCCTGAAGGCACGCTGGCCTTCTCGGCCGAATTCGAGGTCTACCCCGAAGTGCAGCTGCCCGATCTGGCCACGCTCGAAGTCAAGCGCTCGGTCGCCGACGTCGGCGACGGCGAAGTCGAACGCACGCTGGGCATCCTGCGCAAGCAGCGCGCCCAATACGAAGCGCGCGCCGATCGCGCCGCGCAGGATGACGACCGTGTCACGCTCGACTTCGTCGGCGCCATCGACGGCGTGCCCTTCGACGGCGGCAAGGCCGAGGATTTCCCGTTCGTTCTGGGTCAGGGCCGCATGCTGCCCGAGTTCGAGACCGCGGTGCAGGGCATGAAGGCTGGCGAAAGCAAGACCTTCCCGCTGGCTTTCCCGGCTGACTATGCCGGCCAGGAAGTCGCCGGCAAGACCGCCGACTTCACGATCACGATCAAGGAAGTCGCCGAACCCGTGCTGCCCGAACTCGACGCCGAGTTCGCCAAGTCGCTCGGCCAGGCCGAGGGCGACATCGACAAGCTGCGGGCCGACATCACCGCCAACCTGCAGCGCGAAGTCAAGCAGCGCACCCAGGGCCGCACCAAGACGAGCGTGATGGATGCGCTGGCGCAAGCCTGCACCTTCGACGTGCCCAAGGCGCTGATCGACAACGACACGCAGAACCGCATCGCCGCGGCCCGTGAGGACCTAAAGCAACGCGGCGTGCCCAATGCCGAGTCCGTGCCGATCCCGCCCGAGGCCTTCTCCAGCGAGTCCGAGCGCCGCGTGCGCCTGGGCCTGGTGGTGTCCGAACTGGTCAAGCAGGCACAGCTGCAAGCCAAGCCCGAGCAGGTGCGTGCGCGCATCGAAGAATTCGCGCAAAGCTACGAACAGCCCGCCCAGGTGGTCAGCTATTACCTGTCCGACCGCCAGCGCCGCGCCGAGATCGAAGCCGTCGTCCTCGAGGACAACGTCGTCGATCACGTGCTGTCCAAGGCCAAGGTCTCCGACGAATCGGTCGCCTTCGATCAACTGATGGGAACTGCCTGATGCAACGCTTCACCGATTTCTATGCGTCCATGTACGGTGGCGAGTCGGTGACGCCCACCGGCCTGGGCTACATCCCCATGGTCATCGAGCAGTCCGGGCGCGGCGAGCGCGCCTACGACATCTACTCGCGCCTGCTCAAAGAGCGGGTGATCTTCCTGGTCGGCCCGGTGCATGACAACTCGGCCAACCTGATCGTGGCGCAGATGTTGTTCCTCGAGTCCGAGAACCCCGAGAAGGACATCTCCTTCTACATCAATTCGCCCGGGGGCTCGGTCTACGCTGGCATGGCGATCTTCGACACCATGCAGTTCATCCAGCCCGAGATCTCGACGCTGTGCACGGGCCTGGCCGCGAGCATGGGCGCTTTCCTGTTGGCCGCCGGCCAGAAGGGCAAGCGCTTCGCGCTGCCCAATTCGCGGATCATGATCCACCAGCCTTCGGGCGGCGCCCAGGGTCAGGCCACCGACATCCAGATCCAGGCTCGCGAGATCCTCGACCTGCGTGCGCGCCTGAACCGCATCCTGGCCGAGCGTACCGGCCAGCCCATCGAACGCATCGAAATCGACACCGAACGTGACAACTTCATGTCGGCGGAAGATGCGGTATCGTATGGACTGATCGACAAGATGCTCACCAGCCGGGCTCAAGAAGTCTCAGCCTCCTGAGTCTTTCAGGCTGACGTTCATCTGGCGCGGGCCGACGTGGCCCGCGCCGCCCAACCAGATATAAACGCATATGCCCGAAAAGAAAGGATCGGCCGACGCCAAGGTGCTGCATTGCTCTTTCTGCAACAAGAGCCAGCACGAGGTTCGCAAGCTGATCGCCGGCCCGTCGGTGTTCATCTGCGACGAGTGCATAGATCTCTGCAATGACATCATCCGCGAAGAGGCGCAGGCCTCGGCGCGTGCCGCAATTCGTTCCGAACTGCCGACCCCGGCCGAGATCAAGCGTTTCCTCGACCAGTACGTGATTGGCCAGGATCCTCCCAAGCGCATGCTGGCGGTGGCGGTCTACAACCACTACAAGCGCATTCGCCACGGCGAGATCAAGGGCGACGAGGTCGAACTCTCCAAGAGCAACATCCTGCTGATCGGGCCGACCGGCTCGGGCAAGACGCTGCTGGCCCAGACGCTGGCGCGCCAGCTGAACGTGCCGTTCGTGATGGCCGACGCGACCACGCTGACCGAAGCCGGTTACGTGGGTGAGGACGTCGAGAACATCATCCAGAAGCTGCTGCAGAACTGCAATTACGACGTCGAGAAGGCCCAGCGCGCGATCGTCTACATCGACGAGATCGACAAGATCTCGCGCAAGGCCGACAACCCGTCCATCACGCGCGACGTGTCGGGCGAGGGCGTGCAACAGGCGCTGCTCAAGCTGATCGAAGGCACGGTGGCCTCGGTGCCGCCGCAGGGCGGGCGCAAGCACCCCAACCAGGACTTCGTCCAGGTCGACACGACCAACATCCTGTTCATCGTCGGCGGCGCCTTCGACGGACTCGAAAAGGTCATCCGCAACCGCACTGAAAAATCCGGCATCGGTTTTTCGGCGTCGGTCAGCACCAAGGCCGAACGCACGGTCGGCGAGATGTTCTCCGAGGTCGAGCCCGAAGACCTGATCAAGTTCGGCCTGATTCCCGAGCTGGTCGGCCGCCTGCCGGTGGTCGCCACGCTCCGCGAACTGGACGAGGACGCGCTGGTCAGCATCCTGACCGAACCCAAGAACGCCTTGCTCAAGCAGTTCCAGAAGCTGTTCGCGATGGAAGGCGCCGAGCTCGACGTGCGGCCGCAGGCGCTGCGGGCGATCGCCCGCAAGGCGCTCAAGCGCAAGACCGGTGCACGCGGCCTGCGTTCGATACTCGAGTCCTCGCTGCTCGATACCATGTACGACCTGCCTACCGAAGGCAATGTCAGCCGCGTGGTGGTCGAAGAGGGCGCCATCGACGGCAGCGGCAAGCCGCTGCTGATCTATGCGGATGATGCCTCCGCCAAGCCTGCCCAGAAAGAATCGGGCCACGGCAAGGTGCGCGACGCCGCGGCTTGAAAGCCACAGCAACCCTGCTCCCCGCAGGGTTGCTGGCGTTCTATTTGGGTTCGGAACTTGAATTTTCGGCTATTGTCTTCATATGGGACGTATGACCGGAAAGCGGGCGTCGTCGCCCTGTCCCTCCCGCTTCCGAAACGCCGCAATCAACTGAAGGAAGCCCATCATGTCTGCCAGCCAGACCTTGCCCTCCGAACCGATCGAGCTTCCGCTGCTGCCGCTGCGCGACGTCGTCGTGTTCCCGCACATGGTCATTCCCCTGTTCGTGGGCCGTCCGCGTTCGATCCGCGCCCTCGAAGCCGCCATGGAAGCCGGCAAAAGCATCATGCTGGTCGCCCAGAAATCGGCCGGCAAGGATGACCCGACCCCCGAAGACGTCTATGAAATCGGCTGCGTCGCCGGCATCCTGCAGATGCTCAAACTGCCCGACGGCACCGTCAAGGTGCTGGTCGAGGGTTCGCAGCGCGCCCGCATCACCCGTATCGACGATGCCGAATCGCACTTCAGCAGCGAGGTCGTCCCGATTGCGCCCGAGGCGCAACTGGGTGCCGAGACCGAAGCGCTGCGCCGCGCGATCGTGGCCCAGTTCGAGCAGTACGTAAAGCTCAACAAGAAGATCCCGCCCGAGATCCTGACCTCGCTGGCCGGCATCGACGACGCCGGCCGCCTGGCCGACACGATCGCCGCGCACCTGCCGCTCAAGCTCGAGGAAAAGCAGAAGATGCTCGAGGTCTTCGGCACGTCCGAGCGCCTCGAGGCGCTGCTGGCCCAGCTCGAGACCGAAATCGACATCCTGCAGGTCGAAAAGCGCATCCGCGGCCGCGTCAAGAAGCAGATGGAGAAAAGCCAGCGCGATTACTATCTGAATGAGCAGGTCAAGGCCATTCAGAAGGAACTCGGCGAGGGCGAGGAAGGCGCCGACATCGAAGAGCTGGAAAAGAAGATCCAGGCCGCGCAACTTCCGAAGGATGCACGCAAGAAAGCCGATGCCGAGCTGAAAAAGCTCAAGCTGATGTCGCCCATGTCGGCCGAAGCCACCGTGGTGCGCAACTACATCGACACGCTCATCAATCTTCCGTGGAAGAAAAAGAGCAAGGTCAACAACTCGATCGTCAACGCCGAGAAGGTGCTCGACGACGACCATTACGGTCTCGAGAAGGTCAAGGAACGCATCCTCGAATATCTCGCGGTGCAGCAGCGGGTCGACAAGGTCAAGGCGCCGATCCTGTGCCTGGTGGGCCCCCCTGGCGTGGGCAAGACCTCGCTCGGCCAGTCGATCGCCAAGGCCACCAACCGCAAGTTCGTGCGGATGGCGTTGGGCGGCGTGCGCGACGAGGCCGAGATCCGCGGTCACCGCCGGACCTACATCGGTTCGATGCCCGGCAAGATCCTGCAGAACATGTCCAAGGTCGCCGTGCGCAACCCGCTGTTCCTGCTCGACGAGATCGACAAGCTGGGCATGGATTTCCGGGGCGACCCCGCGTCGGCGCTGCTCGAGGTGCTGGATCCCGAACAGAACCACACCTTCCAGGACCATTACATCGAGGTCGATTTCGATCTGTCCGACGTGATGTTCGTGGCGACCAGCAACACGCTGAACATTCCGCCGGCGCTGCTCGACCGGATGGAAGTGATCCGCCTGTCGGGTTACACCGAAGACGAGAAGGTCCACATCGCCCGTGAGCATCTGCTGCCCAAGCTGATGAAGAACAACGGCGTCAAGCCCGAAGAGCTGGCGGTCGAAGAGTCGGCGATCCGCGACATCGTGCGCTATTACACCCGCGAAGCCGGCGTGCGGGCGCTCGAGCGCGAGATCAGCAAGATCTGCCGCAAGGTGGTCAAGCAGCTGCTGACCCAGGTCGAGCCCAAGCAGGGCATCGGCAAGGGCGAGCCGGCCAAGGCCGACGAGCCGATCAGCCAGGTGCGCGTCAGCGAGGCCAACCTCAACGACTACCTGGGCGTGCGCCGCTACTCCTTCGGCATGGCCGAAAAGGAAAACCAGGTCGGCCAGGTCACCGGTCTGGCCTGGACCGAGGTGGGCGGCGATCTGCTGACCATCGAAGTGGCGGACATGCCGGGCAAGGGCGTGATCCAGCGCACCGGTTCGCTGGGCGACGTCATGAAAGAGTCGGTCGAGGCCGCGCGCAGCGTGGTGCGGGCTCGCGCGCGCCGGCTGGGCTTTGCCGACAGCGTGTTCGAGAAGCACGACATGCACGTGCACGTGCCCGAGGGCGCCACGCCCAAGGACGGTCCGTCGGCTGGTATCGCGATCACGACCGCCATGGTCTCGGCCTTGTCCGGCATCCCGGTGCGGGCCGAAGTCGCGATGACGGGCGAGATCACGTTGCGCGGCGAGGTGCTGGCCATCGGCGGCTTGAAGGAAAAGCTGCTGGCCGCGCACCGCGGTGGCATCAAGACCGTGTTGATCCCCGAGGAAAACGTCAAGGATCTGGCCGAGATCCCGGACAACGTCAAGAATCACCTCGAGATCGTTCCGGTCCGCTGGATCGACAAGGTGCTGGAAAAGGCGCTCGAGCGCCTGCCCACGCCCTTGCCCGACGAAGAGGTCAAGACCGAGCCGGTGGTGGCCGGCAACAAGTCAGGCTCGGATGCCGATTCGGTGATCAAGCACTGACAGGTTGACGAGCTGGTCCAGGCCCGCCTGCCGTCTTTCCGACGGCGCCAGGCGGGCCTTTTCTTTGGTGGCGGCACGCGTCGCAGGCCGGCCGCCGGCGGGAGAGGATGGAGATGAGCGAAGCCTTGCAAGGCGTTCGGGTCGACAAGTGGTTGTGGGCGGCGCGCTTTTTCAAGACGCGTTCGCTGGCGACCGCCGCGATCGAGCTTGGCCGCGTCACCATCGACGATGCGCGGGTCAAGCCGGCGCGGACGGTGCGGGTCGGCGACGTGCTGCGCATCGCTGGCGCCGAGGAGCGTTGGGAAGTGGTGGTGACCGGACTGGCCGAAAAGCGCGGTTCGGCTACCATCGCCCGCACGCTGTATCAGGAGACCGAGCAGAGCGTGGTGGCGCGCCAGGTCAGGCAGGAACAGCGCCAGCTGTACAACGAGCCGGCCGGCGATCGTCATGGCCGGCCGACCAAGCGCGAGCGGCGCGACCTGGATCGCTATCGGGAGTCTTGAAGTGGTCGCCGGACGCGGCGATCAAGGGGGCGGTCGGCGCGCTGGGAGCGGGTCGGACCCTGGGCCGCGGCGCGGCGGTCAGTGCAGCGCCCGGGCTGCGCAGTGATCAGTGCACCACCCGGGCTGCGCAGCGATCAGTGCAGGGCCTGGGTGCGGATCAGGCCGACCGCGATGCCTTCGAGTGCGAATTCTTGCCCGGGCTTGACCTCGATCGGCTCGAAATCAGGGTTCTCGGGCAGCAACTGGATCCGGCTGCCCTGGCGCGCCAGTCGCTTGACGGTCACTTCGTCGTCGAGCCGGGCCACAACGATCTGGCCGTTGCGCGCTTCGGTGCTGCGCTTGACGGCAAGCAGGTCGCCTTCGAGGATGCCGGCGTCGCGCATGCTCAGGCCGCGCACCTTGAGCAGGTAGTCGGGGGCTTGCGCGAACAGGCCGGGGTCGACGCCGACTTCGCGCTCGACGTGTTCGGTCGCCAGGATCGGGCTGCCGGCGGCGACCCGGCCGACCAGCGGCAACAGCAACTGCGCCAGCGCAGGGTGGGGCAGCAACTGCTGGACCGGCTCGGGCCGGCTGGCGACCAGCCGGATGCCGCGCGACGCGCCGGCGGTCAGCTCGATCGCCCCTTTGCGCGCCAGCGCCTTCAGGTGGTCCTCGGCCGCATTGGCCGAGCGAAAGCCCAGGGCCTGCGCGATCTCGGCGCGGGTGGGCGGAAAGCCGGTGCTGGAGACGGCCTGGCGGATCAGGTCGAGGATTTCTTGCTGGCGGGCAGTGAGTTTGGCGGCCATGTCGGGTTTGCACTGTATATGTATACAGCCTGGATTGTGACCGAGCCCCGTCGTGATTGCAAGCCCATGACGGCCGGGGCGGCCGGCAATAAAAAACGGAGCCCAAGGGCTCCGTTTTTTGCCGACTGAAGCGGGGCTGTTACTTGAGCACCGCGGCGATCGCCTTGGCGACCACGTCGATGTTGCCGCTGTTGAGCGCGGCCACGCAGATGCGGCCGGTCGGGATCGCGTAGACACCCGACTCCTCGCGCATCTTGCCGACCTGCTCGGCGCTCAGGCCCGAGTACGAGAACATGCCGCGCTGCTTGAGCACGAAGTCGAAGTCCTGCGTCACGCCGTGCTCCTTGAGCTTGGCGACCAGCTGGCTGCGCATCTGGCGGATGCGATCGCGCATGCCGGCCAGTTCGTCGTCCCACAGCTTGAACAGCTCGGGCGAGTTCAGCACCGCCGACACGACGCTGGCGCCGTGCGTGGGCGGGTTCGAGTAGTTGGTGCGGATGGTGCGCTTGACCTGGCTGAGCACGCGGCCGAATTCTTCCTTGCTGCCGGCCACGATGGTCAGCGCGCCGACGCGCTCGCCATACAGCGAGAACGACTTGGAGAACGACGAGCTGACCAGCATGGTCATGTTCTGGGCAGCCATCATGCGGACCACGGCGGCGTCCTGCTCGAGGCCGTCACCGAAACCCTGGTAGGCGATGTCCAGGAAGGGCAGCAGCTCGCGCTCCTTGACCAGCTCGACGATCTGGGTCCATTGGTCCAGCGTGGGATCGACGCCGGTCGGGTTGTGGCAGCAGGCGTGCAGCACCGCGATGCTGCCCTTGGGCAGCGCGCGCAGGCCTTCGAGCATGCCTTCGAAGTTCAGGCCACGGGTCGCGGCGTCGTAGTACGGGTAGGTGACGACTTCGAAGCCGGCGCGTTCGAACAGCGCGCGGTGGTTTTCCCAGCTGGGATCGCTGATGGCGACCTTGGCATCGGGCAGGATGCTGCGCAGGAAATCGGCGCCGACCTTGAGCGCGCCGGTGCCGCCCAGGGCCTGGGTGGTCAGCACGCGGCCTTCGGCGGCCAGCGTCGAGTCCTTGCCCAGCAGCAGCGCCTGCGCGCCCTGGTTGTAGCCGGCGATGCCTTCGATCGGCAGATAGCCGCGGGCCGATGCGGCCTCGAGACGGGCCTGTTCGGCGCGGCGCACGCTTTGCAGCAGCGGGATACGACCCTGGTCGTCGTAGTACACGCCCACGCCCAGGTTGACTTTACCGGGCCGGGTATCGGCGTTGTATTGCTCGGTCAGGCCGAGAATGGGGTCGCGCGGAGCGAGTTCTACGGAAGCGAAGGGTGAGCTCATGGATGGCTGTCTGTGACGGTGGACGCGTACTGCACTGAAGGGGATAATGAGGGGTTTACCCTCAATCAGTCTAGCATGAGCGATAGCCGATACGTAGACTACCCGGGCAGCCCTTTCCAGCTCTTTCAGCCCTATCCGCCAGCGGGCGATCAGCCCAACGCGATCGCCCAATTGGTGCAGGGCGCCAACGACGGCCTGATGTTCCAGACGCTGTTGGGCGTGACCGGTTCGGGCAAGACCTACACGATGGCCAACACCATCGCGCAGCTGGGCCGTCCGGCCCTGGTGCTGGCCCCCAACAAGACGCTGGCCGCGCAGCTGTATGCCGAGATGCGCGAGTTCTTCCCGCGCAACGCGGTCGAGTACTTCGTCTCGTATTACGACTACTACCAGCCCGAGGCCTACGTGCCGACGCGCGACCTTTTCATCGAAAAGGACTCCTCGATCAACGAACACATCGAGCAGATGCGGCTGTCAGCCACGAAAAGCCTGCTCGAGCGACGCGACACCATCATCGTCGGCACGGTCTCCTGTATCTACGGTATCGGCAATCCCGGTGACTACCACGCGATGGTGCTGGTGCTGCGCAGCGGCGACCGTATCGGCCGGCGCGAGATCCTGGCGCGGCTGGTGGCGATGCAATACACCCGCAACGATGCCGATTTCACGCGCGGCACCTTCCGCGTGCGCGGCGAGACGGTCGACATCTTCCCGGCCGAAAACGCCGAGCTGGCGCTGCGGCTGACGCTGTTCGACGACGAGGTCGAGTCGCTCGAGCTGTTCGATCCGCTGACCGGCAAGGTGCGCCAGAAGGTGCCGCGCTTCACCGTCTATCCCGGCTCGCATTACGTCACGCCGCGCGACACGGTGCTGCGGGCGATCGAGACCATCAAGGCCGAGTTGCGCGAACGGCTCGATTTTTTCCTGGCCGAAGGCAAGCTTGTCGAGGCGCAGCGTCTCGAGCAGCGCACCCGGTTCGACCTCGAGATGCTGCAGGAGCTTGGCTTCTGCAAGGGCATCGAGAACTACTCGCGCCACCTGTCGGGCGCCGCCCCGGGCGAACCGCCGCCCACGCTGATCGACTACCTGCCGGCCGACGCGCTGATGTTCATCGACGAAAGCCATGTGACGGTCGGCCAGCTCAGCGCCATGTACCGGGGCGACCGTTCGCGCAAGGAGACCCTGGTGCAGTACGGTTTCCGCATGCCGTCGGCGATGGACAACCGGCCGCTCAAGCTCGAAGAGTTCGAACAACGCATGCGCCAGTGCGTGTTCGTGTCGGCCACGCCGGCCGCCTACGAGCAGGAGCACACCGACAACGTGGTCGAGCAGGTGGTGCGGCCGACCGGGCTGGTCGATCCGGTGGTCGAGGTGCGGCCGGCCCGCACGCAGGTCGACGACCTGCTTGGCGAGATCCGGCTGCGCGTCGCGCAGGGCGAGCGGGTGCTGGTCACCACGCTGACCAAGCGCATGGCCGAAGACCTGACCGACTTCCTCAGCGAACACGCGGTCAAGGTGCGCTACCTGCACTCGGATATCGACACCGTCGAGCGGGTCGAGATCATCCGCGACCTGCGCCTGGGCGTGTTCGACGTGCTGGTGGGCATCAACCTGCTGCGCGAAGGGCTGGACATCCCCGAGGTGTCGCTGGTGACGATCCTGGATGCCGACAAGGAGGGCTTCCTGCGCTCCGAGCGCAGCCTGATCCAGACCATCGGGCGGGCCGCGCGCAACCTCAATGGCCGGGCGATCCTGTACGCCGACCGCATCACCGATTCGATGCGGCGTGCCATGGACGAGACCGCCCGCCGGCGTGACAAGCAGCTGGCCTTCAACGAAGAGCACGGCATCGTCGCCCGTGGCGTGAGCAAGGCGGTGCGCGAGCTGATCGACGGCATCGTCGCACCGCAATCCGAAGCGGCCGGCGACAGCGCCTTGCCGCTGGCGCTGCTGGGCGACGAAAAAGCGCTGGCCAAGGAGATCAAGCGGCTGGAGAAGCAGATGCTCGACCACGCCCGCAACCTCGAGTTCGAGCAGGCCGCGGCGGCCCGCGACCAGCTCAACCGGCTCAAGGATCAAGCGCTGCTGGGGCCCGGCGCACAGATCGGCTAGGTGGCGCAAGGCTGTAACAGCACGGCGCACCAAGTTGGTGCGCCGTGCGGCTCGGGATGGTGCCGAGCAGTGTTTTCAGGCGTTTTTTGCGCTGCACACAGAACGTGAAAAATCGGCAATTTCTGACCGTTTTTTGCTTTTGTGAACTTTTTAAGGCAATTCCAGGTCATTGTTTTATATAAGGTTTAACCTTATGTCCGCGCTTGGCACCGTTATTGCGCAAGCGCAAAAAAAGCTTGCCTTGTTGCGGGTTTTCCCGCACACTTATGGACATGATGACCAAGGTACTTTTCGTTTGCATGGGTAACATCTGTCGCTCGCCGAGCGCAGAGGGTGTGTTCCGCCATCTGGTTGCCGACGCCGGCCTGGCCGAAGTCGTCAATGTCGATTCCGCGGGTACCCACGGGTTCCACATTGGCGAAGCGCCGGACGCCCGCGCGCAGGCCGCTGCACGCAAACGCGGCTATGACATGACCAGCCGCGAAGCGCGCCAGGTCTCGGCCGAGGACTTCCGCGATTTCGATCTGATCCTTGCGATGGACTGGGAGAACCTGTCGGCGCTGCAGCAGCAATGCCCCAAGCCCTATCAGCACAAGCTGATGTTGCTGATGCGTTTCGCCAACGAGTTCGAAGAGGCCACGGTGCCCGATCCGTATTACGGCGGCCCCGAAGGTTTCGGCAAGGTGCTGGATTACCTCGAAGATGCCTGTCAGGGCGTGCTCGAGCTGGTGCGCAAGCGCGCGACCCAGTATCAGGCTGCCTGACCCCGATCGGCCGCGCGCCACGCGCGGGCGGCCTGCTCCAAAAAACGCGCCTCGGCGCGTTTTTTGTTGGCCGGGTACCCAAGCAATTTAGTCGGGAATTTGCTATACTTGAGTCAATTGCTCAGGTATTGGGCGGGCAGCACACCGGGCTCGGTGCGCTGCCGTATCGAAAGGAAGATTCCATGCGGCTGACCACAAAAGGGCGCTTCGCCGTCACTGCGATGATCGACCTGGCCTTGCGCCAGCACAGCGGTCCGGTCACGCTGGCGGCAATCAGCCAGCGCCAGAACATCTCTCTGTCCTACCTCGAACAGCTGTTCGGCAAGTTGCGCCGTCACGAGCTGGTCGAAAGCGTGCGCGGTCCCGGCGGCGGCTATTCGCTGGCCCGGCTGGCGCGCAACGTCACGGTGGCGGACATCATCTTCGCGGTCGACGAACCGCTCGACGCCACCAGCTGCGGCGGCAAGCGGGACTGTACCAGCGGTAACGACGGCAAGCCGGGCAAGTGCATGACGCACGAGCTGTGGGCGACCCTGAACCGCAAGATGGTGGACTACCTCGATTCCGTGTCGCTGCAAGACCTGGTCGACCAGCAGCGGCTGCGCCAGTTGCAAGAGGCCAGCCAGGAAAAGGCCTGCTCGTCGGTGCGGGTCGACCGCATCGGCGCCGCCCCGGCCAATACGGCCGAACGTCAACGTGCCGCGCGCGCCGCAGCGTAAGCGGCCCGGCTTCACAGTACAGCACGACAGCATTCATGAGTCAGGAGTCAAACATGTCCAATCGTCCCATCTACCTGGATTACTCGGCGACCACGCCGGTCGACCCCCGCGTGGTCGACAAGATGGTCCCTTGGCTTTACGAGAATTTTGGCAATCCCGCGTCGCGCAGCCATGCCATGGGCTGGGCCGCCGAGGAAGCGGTCGAGCAGGCGCGCACCGATGTCGCCGCGCTGGTCAACGCCGATCCGCGTGAAATCGTCTGGACCTCCGGCGCGACCGAGTCCAACAACCTCGCGCTCAAGGGCGCGGCCAATTTCTACGCCGAGCGTGGCAAGCACGTCATCACCGTCAAGACCGAACACAAGGCGGTGCTCGATACCTGTCGCGAACTCGAGCGTCAGGGTTTCGAGCTGACCTACCTCGACGTCAAGGACGACGGCCTGCTCGACCTGGAAGCCTTCAAGGCCGCGCTGCGCCCGGACACCGTGCTGGTGTCGGTGATGATGGTCAACAACGAGATCGGCGTCATCCAGGACATCGAGGCGATCGGCGAGATCTGCCGCGACAAGGGCATCATCTTCCACGTCGACGCCGCGCAGGCCACCGGCAAGGTCGTCATCGACCTGCAGAAGCTCAAGGTCGACCTGATGTCGTTCAGCGCCCACAAGACCTACGGTCCCAAGGGCATCGGCGCCCTGTATGTGCGCCGCAAGCCGCGCGTGCGCATCGAGGCGCAGATCCATGGCGGCGGCCACGAGCGCGGTTTTCGCTCGGGCACGCTGGCCACGCACCAGATCGTCGGCATGGGCGAAGCCTTCCGCCTGGCGCGCGTCGAGATGGCCACCGAGAACGAACGCATCCGCATGCTGCGCGACCGCCTGTGGGCCGGCCTGCAGGGCATCGAAGAGATCTACGTCAACGGCGATCTCGAACAGCGCGTGCCGCACAACCTGAACGTCAGCTTCAACTACGTCGAAGGCGAGTCGCTGATCATGGCGATCAAGGAACTGGCCGTTTCCAGCGGCTCGGCCTGCACGTCGGCCAGCCTCGAACCGTCTTACGTGCTGCGGGCGCTGGGCCGCAACGACGAGCTGGCACATAGCTCGATCCGTTTCACGATCGGTCGCTTCACGACCGAGCAAGAGGTAGACTTCGCCGCGCAACTGCTGGCCAGCCGGGTCGGCAAGCTGCGCGACATGTCGCCGCTGTGGGAAATGGCCAAGGAAGGCATCGACCTGAACTCGGTGCAGTGGGCCGCCCACTGATGGGCATCGCGGCGGGCCGGGTTAGGCCTGCCGCCAGACTGGCATAGGAGAAACATCATGGCTTACAGCGAAAAAGTACTGGATCACTACGAAAACCCCCGCAATGTCGGCTCCTTCGAAAAGGGCGACGACAATGTCGGTACCGGCATGGTCGGTGCACCGGCCTGTGGCGACGTCATGAAACTGCAGATCCGCGTCAATGAAGCCGGCGTCATCGAAGATGCACGCTTCAAGACCTACGGCTGTGGGTCGGCCATTGCCTCGAGCTCGCTGGTGACCGAATGGGTCAAGGGCAAGACGCTCGATCAGGCGATGGCCATCCGCAACACGCAGATCGCCGAAGAACTGGCCTTGCCGCCGGTCAAGATCCATTGTTCGATCCTGGCCGAAGACGCCATCAAGGCGGCCGTCAAGGATTACCAAGACAAGCACGCGAGCTGAAGCCATGGGTGTCACGCTGACCCAACGAGCCGCCGATCACGTCGGCCGTTACCTGCAAAAGCGCGGCAAGGGCGTCGGCCTGCGGCTGGGCGTGCGCACGACCGGGTGTTCGGGGCTGGCCTACAAGCTCGAATACGTCGACGCGCCCGATGACCAGGACCAGATCTTCGAGAGCTTCGGCGTCAAGGTCTTCATCGACCCAAAGAGCCTGTCCTACCTGGACGGCACCGAGCTGGACTACGCGCGTGAGGGGCTGAACGAGGGTTTCAAGTTCAGCAACCCCAACGAAAAAGCCCAGTGCGGTTGCGGCGAATCGTTCACGGTGTAGCGCTTGGCCGACGATCATTTCTCGCTGTTCGGCCTGCCTGCACGCCACGCCCTCGACCTGAACCGGCTCGAGCAGGCCTGGCGCGAGGTCTCGGCCCAGGTGCATCCGGATCGTTACGCGACCGCATCGGCGGTCGAGAAGCGCGTCGCCATGCAGTGGTCGGCGCGCGCCAACGAGGCTTATCGGGTGCTGCGTGATCCCTTGCAGCGTGCCCGTTACCTGTGCGAGACGCGCGGCGTCGACCTGCAGACCGAAAGCAATACCGCGATGTCGCCGGCCTTCCTGATGCAGCAGATGGAGTGGCGCGAGGCGATGGACGAGGCGCGCGACAGCGGCGACGCGGCGCAGGTGCGCGAGGTGGCCGACGAGCTGGCCGCGGCGCGCCAGCGGATGCAGGCCCAGGTGGCCCGGCTGCTCGACGAGCAGGACGACGTGGCGGCCGCGGGCGAACGGGTACGCGAGTGGATGTTTCTCGAGCGCTTCGCCCAAGAGCTGCGCCAGCTTCAGACCTAGAACATGCATAGCCTGGGCCTGGCGGCCCAGCGCGCGCAGTTTCGCCTGTCACTGGACGGCGGGCCTGCGAGAGGAAACTTATGGCTTTTCTGCAGATTTCCGAGCCCGGCGAGTCGCCGGCGCCTCACCAGCGCAAGCTGGCCGTCGGCATCGACCTGGGCACCACGCATTCGCTGGTCGCCGCGGTGCGCAGCAGCGTGCCCGAGGTGTTGCCCGATACGCAGGGCCGCATGCTGTTGCCGTCGGCGGTGCGTTACCTGGCCGATGGCCAGACCGAGCTGGGCTACGAGGCGTTGCAGGCGATGGCCGGCGACGCGCTGAACACCATCGTGTCGGCCAAACGATTCATGGGCCGCTCGGCGCAAGATGCGCGCGCCACCCGCGCGCCCTACGAGTTCGTCGATGCGCCGGGCATGGTGCGGCTGCGCACGGTGCAAGGCGACAAGAGTCCGGTCGAGGTCGCCGCCGTCATCCTGGCCGCCTTGCGCGAGCGCGCCGAGGCGACGCTGGGCGACGAGCTGGTGGGCGCGGTCATCACGGTGCCGGCCTATTTCGACGATGCGCAGCGCCAGGCCACGCGCGATGCGGCCCGGCTGGCCGGCCTGAACGTGCTGCGACTGCTCAACGAGCCGACCGCGGCGGCGCTGGCCTATGGCCTGGATCATGGCTCCGAAGGCGTGTATGCCGTCTATGACCTGGGCGGCGGCACCTTCGACATCTCGATCCTGCGTCTGTCCAAGGGCGTGTTCGAAGTGGTCGCGACCGCCGGTGATACGGCGCTGGGCGGCGATGACTTCGACGCCGCCATCGTCGATGCCTGGCTGCTCGAGCATGCCGAACTGGCCGACGCGCTGCAGGACCCGCATACCTATCGGCCCTTGCTGCGCGCCGCGCGCGAGGTCCGCGAGCAACTGTCGACGCAGCCGCAGGCCGCCTACGACATCGGGCTGCCGCAACAGCGTCGGGTGGCCGGCGTGCTGACGCGCGAGCGCTTCGAGGCATTGGCCGAGGCGCTGGTGGCGCGCACGCTCGAATGCGTACGACGCACGCTGCGCGACGCCGAACTGGCGCCGCAGGACATCCAGGGCGTGGTAATGGTCGGCGGTGCGACCCGCATGCCGATCGTGCAGGCGCGTGTCGGCGAGGCCCTGGGCCACACGCCGCTGACCGACCTGGATCCCGACCAGGTGGTGGCGCTGGGCGCCGCCGCGCAGGCCAACCTGCTGGCCGGCAACCGCGCGCCCGGCGAAGACTGGCTGCTGCTGGACGTGCTGCCGCTGTCGCTGGGCCTGGAGACCATGGGCGGGCTGGTCGAGCGCATCGTGCCGCGCAACAGCACGATCCCGGTGGCGCGCGCGCAGGAGTTCACTACCTTCAAGGACGGCCAGAGCGCCATGAGCATCCATGTGGTGCAGGGCGAGCGCGATCTGGTGGCCGATTGCCGTTCGCTGGCCCGCTTCGAACTGCGCGGCATACCGCCGATGGTGGCGGGCGCCGCGCGCATCCGCGTCACCTTCCAGGTCGATGCCGACGGGCTGCTGGGCGTGACCGCGCGCGAGCAGAGCACCGGTGTCGAGGCATCGGTGACCGTCAAGCCGTCGTACGGACTGAGCGACGACGAGGTGGCCCGCATGCTGGCCGACAGCGTCAGCCAGGCCGACAACGATGCGTCGGCGCGCATGCTGCGCGAGCAGCAGGTCGATGCCAGGCAGTTGCACGAGTCGGTGCAGGCCGCGCTCGCCGCCGATGCCGACCTGCTGTCCGATGATGAGCGCGCCCGTGTCGATCAGGCCCTGCAAGACGTGGCGCAGGCCCAGCACGACACCGATGCCGACCGCGTGCGCGCCAGCATCAAGGCCTTGTCCGATGCGACCGAGGACTTCGCCGCGCGCCGCATGGACCGCAGCATCCGCAAGGCCCTGGCAGGCCGCAAGCTCGACGAACTAGCCTGAAGAATCATGCCGAAACTGACCGTATTGCCTCATCCCGAGTACTGCCCGGAAGGCGCCGTCATCGAAGACGCGCCCGTCGGCGTTTCGATCTGCCGGATCCTGCTCGACAACCACATCGACATCGAACATGCCTGTGAGTTGTCGTGCGCGTGCACCACCTGCCACGTCGTCGTGCGCGAGGGTTTCAATTCGCTGGACGAAGCCAGCGACAGCGAGGAAGACCTGCTGGACCGCGCCTGGGGCCTGACATCGACGTCGCGGCTGTCGTGCCAGGCCTGCGTCGCATCGGCCGACCTGACCGTCGAAATCCCCAAGTACACGATCAACCACGCCAAGGAAAACCACTGATGAAGTGGACCGATACCTTCCAGATCGCCGAGGCGCTGGCCGATGCGCATCCCGACGTCGATCCGACGCAGGTGCGCTTCACCCAGCTGCACGCCTGGGTGCTGGCGCTGCCGGGCTTCGACGACGAGCCCGGCCGCAGCGGCGAGAAGATCCTCGAGGCCATCCAGGCAGCCTGGATCGACGAAGCCGACTGAGGCTGCGCGCGCTGTGACGCGGCCTGGCGGTCTTCGGTATCGGGCTAACGCCAGCCTGCCGGGCGGACACGGTATCATCGGGCATCGTTTTCCATTGCCTGCGTTCTGCTCATGACGACATCCCCTCTGCGCTTCGGCCTGGCCGCCAACCGTCTGCACCACGAGACACCCGACGCGGCGCTGTTCAAATGGCTGCGCGCCAGTTCGGACACCATCCGCCAGCTGGGCGTCCAGCTGCACACGGTGGGCCGCACGCACGACGCCATCGAGCGCGAAGGCATGTTGCCCGGCTACGCCGGGCTGATCCGTTATCCCTACGGCCGCGAAGGCGGCCTGATGAAGCTGGTCGCGCGGGTCACCGAGGGCCGCGATGGTGTCGCGCCGTTCGACGGCGCGATCTACCTGATCGACCCAGTCGATCCCTCGTCGATCTTCCCGGAAGCGCTGGCGCTCAAGCGCCAGTGCATCACGCACGGCCGGCCGTTCATCTCGACGCTGGCCGGCGCGATCGAATGGATGTCGGTCGAACGGATCCACGCCGGCCTGCCGCCCAAGGGCGCCGACCAGGGTCATTTCGATTTTGGCGGCCAGACGCTGGCGATGATTTCGCACGATGCGCTCAAGACCGAGATGGTGGCGTTCGCGGCCGATCACTTTGATCTGCTGTGCGGCTTCGAGCGCCGCGTGGCGACCGGCACCACCGGCGGATTGCTCAACGAGCTGGCCTGGTCACGCGGCTGGCCGCGCGACAAGCCCTGGGTGCACCGCTATCTCAGCGGTCCGCTGGGCGGTGATGCGCAGATCGCCGAACTGGTGCTCGAACGCCAGTGCCATCGGGTGATCTTTTTCGAGGATCCGCACGTGGCGCGCCAGCACGAGGCCGACATCCAGCTGCTCGAGCGGGCAGTGCGGGTGGTGACCGAGACCGCGACCTGCGCGACCTCGGTGCAGGTCGCGCGCCGCTGGGCGCAGGCGGTCGAGAAAAGCCGCCAGGGCTGATTCAGCGATGCCGGCGGCCGGTGGCCGGCGGTGACCATCGCCGCTAGCCAGCCGTCGTCGGCCGGGCTCGCGGCGCCTGCGCCCGGCCAGCCCGGCGCATGGCGGCCATGACGGTTTTAGCGCAGGCCGCGCGGACGCGGTTCGAAGCCAGGCACGGTTTGCTGCTGCAGCGGCTTGCCTTGCGCATCCCAGACCCGCGTTTCGACCGGAAATTCTTCCTTGCGGGTCATGGCGTCGGCCTGCGCCGCCAAGGTCTTGACGGCGCCCTCGACCTCGGGATTCCACGCCAGCACCTTGAACTGGCCGTACCAGACCACCGGTGCGCCGGGGTCGAGCCGGCGGTCGGGGCAGACCCGCACGTCGTTGGCCAGCAGCACGCGCAGTGCCGCGACCGGAATCGCCTTGACGCCGGGCTGGGTCCGCTCGGCCGAATGGCCGGGGCATACCTGGGCGCTCTGCGCGACGGTGCGTTCTACCGTCTCGCGATCGGATTGCGCGAGGGCGGGGGCGGCCGCGAGCAGGGCTACGAGCAGGGCGGGCAGGGTGCGACGGGTCATGAGGGGCGATCCTGGTGGGCTGCAAAGTGGCTATCGTACTGGCCGCGCGGCGATTTGTAGCCGCTCGGGCCGCGCGGGGTTGTAGCCGGATCTTTCAGCGCCGAGGACGTAAAAAAAGGCCCGTGGGGCCTTGGGTCCGGCCGGGCCTGTCGATGCCGCGCCCGGCGGTCACGCGATCGCGCGCAGCGGCGGCACCGGCCGGCTCCGGGGCGCGCATCGCGGCCGTGCCGCGTCGCCCACGGCGGCCGGCACGCCGCCAGCTTCAGTCTTCGCGACGCAGATGCGGAAACAGGATCACGTCGCGGATGCTGGCGCTGTCGGTCAGCAGCATGACCAGCCGGTCGATGCCGATGCCGCAACCACCCGTCGGCGGCATGCCGTACTCGAGCGCGCGGATGTAGTCGGCGTCGTAGTACATGGCCTCTTCGTCACCGGCGTCCTTGGCCTCGACCTGCGAGCGGAAGCGCTCGGCCTGGTCTTCCGGATCATTGAGCTCGGAAAAGCCGTTGGCGATCTCGCGGCCGGTGATGAACAGCTCGAAGCGCTCGGTGATGCCCGGCTCGGTGTCCGAGGCGCGCGCCAGCGGCGAGACCTCGATCGGGTAGTCGATGATGAAGGTCGGCTTCCACAGCTGTGATTCGGCGGTCTCTTCGAACAGCGCCAGCTGCAGCGCGCCCAGCCCGGCGCGCTTGAGCACCGCGCCCTCGACGTCGGCGCCCAGGCGCTTGAGTTCGCCGCGCACGTAGTCGGCGTCGTCGAGCTGCGCCTGGGTGTACGAGGGCGCGTACTTGAGGATGGCCTGCGTGATCGTCAGCCGGTCGAACGGCGCGGCCAGGTCGAGTTCGCGGCCCTGGTACTGCAACTGCGCGGTGCCGGCCGCGGCGATGGCGGCCTGGCGGATCAGCGTCTCGGTGAAGTCCATCAGCCAGCGGTAGTCCGCATAGGCCGCGTAGAACTCCATCATCGTGAATTCGGGATTGTGGCGCGGGCTGACGCCTTCGTTGCGGAAGTTGCGATTGACCTCGAAGACCCGCTCGAAGCCGCCGACGATCAGGCGCTTGAGGTAGAGCTCGGGGGCGATGCGCAGGAACATCTCCATGTCGAGCGCGTTGTGATGCGTCTTGAAGGGCTTGGCCGCCGCGCCGCCCGGAATCGGATGCAGCATCGGCGTCTCGACCTCGAGAAAGCCGGCTTCGAGCATCTGCTGGCGGATGCCGCCGATGGCCTTGCTGCGCGCCTCGAAGGTGCGCCGCGTCGATTCGGTCATCAGCAGGTCGACATAGCGCTGGCGATAGCGCAGTTCCTGGTCGGACACGCCGTGGAACTTGTCCGGCAGCGGCCGCAGCGACTTAGACAGCAGGCGTGCCTCGGTGGCGTGAACCGAGAGCTCGCCCTTGTTGGTCTTGAACATCGTGCCCTGCACCGCGACGATGTCGCCGATGTCCCACTGCTTGAAGGCCGCGTACGGCTCTTCGCCCAGCGTGCCGCGCTCGAGGTAGATCTGGATGCGGCCGCTGCCGTCCTGCAGCGTGGCGAAGCTGGCCTTGCCCATGACGCGCTTGAGCATCATGCGGCCCGCCACCTTGACCGTCACGGCCTGCGCGGCCAGCGCCTCCTGCTCTTGCTCGTCGTGGCGCGCGTGCAGTTCGGCGGCGCGGGCGTCGGGCGTGAAGTCGTTGGGATAGGCCACGCCGGCCTCGCGCAGCTTGGCCAGTTTGGCGCGCCGCTCGGCGATCAGGCGGTTCTCGTCCTGGGCGGGGATCGGTGCGGGCGTCGGGTCGGTCATGATGTCGGGTTCAGGAAAGGCTGGAAAGGTAGGAAGGATCAGTAATGGCGGATGTCGTCGAGTTCGGTCTGGCCGAAGTCGTCGCGCCACAGGTAGGCGGCGATGCGCGCGGCGGTCTGCGCCGGCGAGGCGAGCTGGCCGCGCTGGTGCAGTTCGACGAAGCGCGGCTGCACCGGCACGCGGGCCGGGTCGCTGTTGCGGATGTTGGCCTGCATGTCGGTATCGATGATGCCGGGCGCCAGCGACACGGCGCGCACGCCGCTGTCCTTCTGCTCGGTGTTCAGCACCCGGGTGTACATGTCGAGCGCGGCCTTCGAGGCGCAGTAGACGCCCCAGGACGGCGACGGGCTGCGGGCGGCGCCCGACGAGATGTTGAGGATGCGCCGGTCGCGGGCGCGGCCCTCGGTGGTCGCCAGAAAGCGCGCGGTCAGCAGGATGACGGCGGTGACGTTCAGGTTCAGCGCCGAGGCGATCGCGGTGCCTTCGGTCAATTGCGTCGCCAGGCCCAGCGGCTGCACCATGCCGGCGTTGTTGATCAGCGTGTAGCTGGCGGCCGAGGCCGGCAGCGCGGCGGCGACTTTTTCGGCGCCGACCACGGCCTTAAGCGGCTCGGACAGGTCGGCGGCGATCTGCAACAGCTGCGCGCCGCGTTCGCGCGCCAGCTTCTGCAGTGATTCGTTGGGCTTGCGCGAGACCGTCACCAGCAGGGTGTCGGCGGCCAGCAGTTCGGCCGCCAGCGCGGCGCCCAGGCCGCGCGATGCGCCCGTCAATACGATTACCTTTTCGTTCATGCAGTCCTCCGGCAGGGGTTCCTGATGTTCGTCATGGCGGGGCCGGGCAGGCGGCCGATGGCCGGCCCGCCCGCGCGCCCGCAGGCTTATACGCCTTGTTTGAGGCTGGCCTGGATGAAGGGATCCAGGTCGCCGTCCAGCACCTTCTGGGTGTTGGAGATTTCGACGTTGGTGCGCAGGTCCTTGATGCGGCTCTGATCCAGCACGTAGGAGCGGATCTGATGGCCCCAGCCCACGTCGGTCTTGGAGTCCTCGAGCTTCTGCTGTTCGGCCATGCGGTTGCGCATCTCGAGCTCGTAGAGCTTGGACTTGAGCATCTGCATCGCCTCGGCGCGGTTGCGGTGCTGCGAACGGTCGTTCTGGCACTGCACCACGATGCCGGTCGGCATGTGCGTCAGACGCACCGCCGAGTCGGTCTTGTTGATGTGCTGGCCGCCGGCGCCGCTGGCGCGGTAGGTGTCCACGCGCAGGTCGGCCGGATTGACCTCGACCTCGAAGGAGTCGTCGACCTCGGGGTAGACGAACACGCTGGCGAACGAGGTGTGGCGGCCGCCCGACGAGTCGAACGGGCTTTTGCGCACCAGCCGGTGCACGCCAGTCTCGGTACGCAGGAAGCCGAAGGCGTATTCGCCCTCGAGCTTGATCGTGGCGGACTTGATGCCGGCGACTTCGCCTTCGGATTCTTCGAGCACCTCGGCCTTGAAACCCTTGCGCTCGCCGTACTTGAGGTACTGGCGCAGCAGCATCGACGCCCAGTCCTGCGCCTCGGTGCCGCCCGCGCCGGCCTGGATGTCCAGGAAGCAGTTCAGCGGATCGGCCGGGTTGGCGAACATGCGGCGGAACTCGAGCGCCTCGAGCTTCTGCTGGAAGCCGTTGGCGTCCTCTTCGATCGACAGCAGCGTGGCTTCGTCGTCGTCGCCGGCGGCCAGTTCGAACAGCTCGAGCGAGTCGGCGATGCCCGAACCCAGTTCGCGCAGCGTGTCGACCACGTCTTCGAGGCTTTTCTTTTCGCGGCCCAGGTCCTGGGCGTGCTTGGGGTCGTTCCAGACGGCCGGGTCTTCGAGCTCGGCGTTTACGACCTGCAGGCGTTCAGTCTTGGCATCGTAGTCAAAGATACCTCCGCAGTTGCAGCTCGCGCTCGGCGTAGTCGGCGAGGCGGGCGGAGATCTGGTTCTGGCGTTCGGCTTCCATGAGTAATCCTGTTCTGTCTGTGCGTCGAGATAACTGACTAGTTTAACGCGGGGCTGCCCTCAGGCGCCCTCGGCGTGTTCCACGACCAATTGGATGGACACCCGGCCGTTCCATTCGTTCTGGTCGAGCCGGTAGGCCACCCGCAGCGACTCGGGCACGCTGTCGGCGTGGCCGAACCAGATCGCGTCGAAACGCTGCGGACCGCGCTCGAGCGAAAGCTTGAGATGTTTTTCGCCGACCAGGCGCTGGCCGCGGACGTAGAACTCGTCCAGGAATACCGGCGCGGCGAAGCCCGAGCCCCAGACCTGCTGCTGCAGCAGCGCGGCGGTTTCGATGTTGGCGTAGCCCGACTCCAGCGAGCCGTCGGTCTCGAGCACCGGCTCGAAGCTGCTGCGGCCGGTCAGTTCGCGCACCGCCGCCTCGAAGGCGGGTTCGAAGGCAGGCAGGTCGGCGCGGCCCAGCGTCAGGCCGGCCGCCATCGCATGGCCGCCGAACTTGCGGATCAGGCCCGGATGGCGCTTGGACACCAGGTCGAGCGCGTCGCGCAGGTGCACGTCGGGGATCGAGCGGCCCGAGCCGCGCATCTCGTCGTCGCCGGCCGGCGCGAAGGCCAGCGTGGGGCGCCAGAATTGTTCCTTCAGGCGCGAGGCGACCAGCCCGACCACGCCCTGGTGCCAGGTTTCGTCATAGACGCAGACGGTGGCGCCGGGCGCCTGCGGCGCGGCTTCCATGCTGGCCAGCGCCTGTTCGCGCATGACGCCCTCGATGCTGCGCCGCTCGCGGTTGATGGTGTCCAGTTCGCGCGCCATCGCCAGCGCCTGCGCGTCGTCGTCGGTGGTCAGGCAGGCGATGCCCAGGCTCATGTCGGCCAGCCGGCCGGCCGCGTTCACGCGCGGGCCCAGCGCGAAGCCCAGGTCGAAGCCGCTGGCGGTACGCGGTTCGCGCCCGGCCACCGCGAACAAGGCGCGGATGCCAGGTTGCATGCGGCCGCTGCGCATGCGCGCCAGTCCCTGCGTGACCAGCAGCCGGTTGTTGGCGTCCAGCTTGACCACGTCGGCGACGGTGCCCAGCGCCACCAGGTCGGCCAGCGCGTCCAGGCGCGGTCCGCCGTCGGCGGGATAGACGCCACGGCGGCGCAATTCGGCGCGCAGCGCCAGCATCTGATAGAAGATCACGCCGACGCCGGCCAGGTTCTTGGACGGGAAGCCGCAGCCGGGCTGGTTCGGATTGACGATGGCCAGGGCCCGCGGCAGCACGTCGCCGGGCAGGTGGTGGTCGGTGACGATCACGTCGATGCCGGCCTGGCGCGCTGCCTCGACGCCATCGACGCTGGCGATGCCGTTGTCGACGGTGATCAGCAGGTCGGGCTTGCCGGACGGGTGCACGCAGGCCAGTTCGACCACTGCCGGCGACAGGCCGTAGCCGGTCTCGAAGCGGTTGGGCACCAGATAGTCGACCACCGCGCCCATGCTGCGCAGGCCGCGCAGCGCGACCGCGCAGGCGGTCGCGCCATCGCAGTCGTAATCGGCCACCACCAGCATGCGCTTGCCGGCCGCGATGGCGTCGGCCAGCAGGCTGGCGGCGTGGTCGACGTGGGTCAGGCCGGCCGGCGGCAGCAGGCCGCCCCAGCCACAGGCGACGTGACTGGCGTCGGCCAGGCCGCGCGCGGCCCACAGGCGCGCCAGCAGCGGATGCACGCCGGCGCCGGTCAGGCGGGCACAGGCTTGCGGGTCGGCGGTGCGGACGGTCAGACGGGGAGAGACCACCAGGTGTTCCAGTTCTGTTTGGGAAGGGGCAACCAGGCCAGCAGCGCGGGGCGCGACCTGGGCGTGAGCGTGACCAGGCGCTCGGCGCCGGCCAGCACAACGGCGGCCGCGGCGGCGCGGTCACCGGTTGGG
>JAEZBO010000036.1 GCA_023427085.1 Pseudomonadota bacterium | reverse complement strand
CGGCAAGGCCGGCGCCGGGGCCGGCGTGCCGGACGGCCAGGCGCCGGCGCTGAACCCGGCCCAGCAGGCGGCGGTCGACGCGGTGCTCGAGCGTGAAGGGTTCCAGCCCTGCCTGCTGTTCGGGGTGACCGGCAGCGGCAAGACCGAGGTCTATCTGCGCGCCGCCGAGAGCGTGCTGGCGCGCGGCCGGCAGGTGCTGATGCTGGTGCCCGAGATCAACCTGACGCCGCAGTTCGAGGCCGCGCTGCGCGCGCGGCTGCAGCATGCCGCCGGCGAGGACGGCCTGGCGGTGCTGCACAGCGGCCTGTCCGACGGCGAACGCCTGCGCTCGTGGAGCCGCGCCGCCAGCGGCCAAGCCCGCATCGTGCTCGGCACGCGGCTGGCGGTGTTCGCGCCGCTCGACCAGCTGGGGCTGATCGTCGTCGACGAAGAGCACGATCCTTCGTACAAGCAGCAGGACGGCCTGCGCTATTCGGCGCGCGACCTGGCGGTCTGGCGCGCCCGCGACCAGGACATCGGCGTGCTGCTGGGGTCGGCGACCCCCTCGCTCGAGAGCTGGTACAACGCCCAGCGCGGCCACTACCGCCTGCTGCGGCTGCCGGCGCGCGCGCGCGCCAGCAGCCTGCCGGCGATGCGGCTGGTCGACACCCGCCGGCTGTACATGGAGCACGGCCTGTCGCCGCAACTGATGCAGGGCCTGGGCGATACGCTGGCGCGTGGCGAGCAGTCGCTGGTGTTCCTGAACCGGCGGGGTTATTCGCCGGCGCTGCATTGCCCGTCCTGCGGCTGGGTCAGCAAGTGCCCGCGCTGCACCGCCTTCACCGTGCTGCACCGCGGCCCGCACGGCAAGCACCGGCTGCAGTGCCATCATTGCGGCCATCAGGCCCGCGTGCCGCAGGCCTGCCCGGACTGCGGCGACCAGGACCTGCGGCCGATGGGACGTGGCACGCAGCGCATCGAAGAGCACCTGAGCGAGGCCTTCCCGCAGGCTCGGGTGGCGCGCATCGACGCCGACAGCACCCGCCGCAAGGGCAGTGCGCAGGCGTTGTTCGCACAGGTGCATGCCGGCGAGATCGATATCCTGGTCGGCACGCAGATGGTGGCCAAGGGGCACGACTTCGCCCGCTTGTCGCTGGTCGGGGTGCTCAACGCCGACTCGATGCTGTTTTCGCAGGACTTTCGCGCGCCCGAGCGCCTGTTCGCGCAGCTGATGCAGGTGGCCGGCCGCGCTGGCCGCCATGGGCTGCCGGGCGAGGTGCTGATCCAGACCGGCTATCCCGACCAGTTCGTCTACCAGGCGCTGCTGCGTCACGACTACGAAGGCTTCGCCCAGAACGCGCTGCGCGAGCGCGAAGCCACCGGCATGCCGCCCCATGCGTTCCAGGCGCTGCTGTCGGCCGAGGCGCGCGAACTGGCGGCGGCGCTGGGGTTTCTGCAGCAGGCTCGCGATATTGGTGCGTCCCCGGATTCGCCACCGCCCGAGGGGATTACACTCTACGACCCGGTGCCGCTGCGGATCGTGCGCGTCGCCGACGTCGAGCGGGCCCAGCTGCTGGTCGAAAGCCATTCGCGGCCGCTGCTGCTGGCCTTCCTGCGCGGCTGGGTGCAGCAACTGCCGGCGCTCGCGGCCGGCCGCATCCGCTGGCAGCTCGAAGTCGATCCCCTCGAAATCTGAACCTTGCACAATGCGCGGCCCGCGGCCGCGCGAGTCCCGACATGTCCAATTCCGTTCCGGCCGGTCTCAATCCCGCGCAGCGCGAAGCCGTGCTGTACCTGGATGGCCCGTGCCTGGTGCTGGCGGGCGCCGGCTCCGGCAAGACCCGCGTGATCACCCAGAAGATTGCCTATCTGCTGCGCGATTGCGGCTACATGGCGCGCAACGTCGTGGCGCTGACCTTCACCAACAAGGCCGCGCGCGAGATGGACGAGCGCGTCAAGACGCTGGTCGACAACCGCATCGCCAAGGGCCTGACGATCAGCACCTTCCACTCGCTGGGCGTGCGTTTCCTGCGCGAAGAGGCGCGCCACGCGGGCCTGAAGCCGCAGTTCTCCATCCTCGACGCCGACGACGCCACCGGCATCATCCAGGAGATGCTGGCGACCACCGACAAGGGCCGGCTGCGTTCGGTGCAGTCGACCATCTCGTTGTGGAAGAACGGCCTGATCGGCCCTGACGAGGCCGAGCGCATCGCGCAGACCGCCGGCGAGGCCGAGGCCGCGCGCATCTATCGCAGCTACGACGCGACGCTGGCGGCCTACCAGTCGGTCGACTTCGACGACCTGATCCGCATCCCGGCGCAATTGATGGCGGCCAACGAAGAGGTGCGCACCCGCTGGCAGAACCGTGTGCGCTACCTGCTGGTCGACGAATACCAGGACACCAACGTCTGCCAGTACCAGCTGGTGCGCTGGCTGACCGGCGCGCGCGACCAGTTCACCGCGGTGGGCGACGATGACCAGGCCATCTATGCCTGGCGCGGCGCGACCATGGAGAACCTGGCCAAGCTCACGACCGACTACGACACGCTCAAGGTCATCAAGCTCGAGCAGAACTACCGGTCGGTGCAGCGCATCCTGCTCGCCGCCAACAACGTCATCCAGAAGAACCCCAAGCTGTTTGAGAAGAAGCTGTGGTCGGACCTGGGCGTGGGCGAGCCGATCGTGATCTCGCCGATGAACGACGACGAGACCGAGGCCCAGAGCATCGCGATGAAGATCTCGGCCTCGCGTTTCGAACGGCAGGCCGCGTGGCGCGATTTCGCGGTGCTCTATCGCAGCAATCACCAGGCCCGCGTGATCGAGCAGGCGCTGCGCACCGCCAAGATCCCGTACACGATCTCGGGCGGACAGAGCTTTTTCGACAAGGCCGAGATCCGCGACGTGCTGTGCTACCTGCGGCTGATCGCCAACGACGACGACGACCCGGCGTTCATCCGCGCGGCCACCACGCCGCGGCGCGGCATCGGCCAGGCCACGCTGCAGGCGCTGGGCACCTATGCGGCCGAGCGCGAGCTGTCGCTGTTCGGCGCGGTCTTCGAGCATGGCCTGGAAAGCCGGTTGGCGCCGCGCCAGATCGAGCCGCTGCGCACCTTCGCCGAGTTCGTGCAGCGCATGCAGTGGCGCGCCGGCCGCGGCGCCGCGGGCCAGGCCGTCAAGGCGGCCGAGCCTGCCGCGCAACTGCTCGACGACATGATGGCGGCGATCGATTACGAGCGTTACCTGTACGACACGATGGACGAGAAGCCGGCGCAGACGCGCTGGCTCAACGTGCTCGAGCTGACCGGCTGGCTCAAGCGCAAGGCCGAGGAAGACGGCCTGAACCTGTTCGAGCTGGTGCAGCACGTGGCGCTGATCACCATGCTCGAACGCCAGGGCGAGGAAGAGCCCGACGCGGTCAAGCTGTCGACGTTGCATGCGTCCAAGGGGCTGGAGTATCCGCACGTCTATCTGGCCGGCGTCGAGGAAGGCCTGCTGCCGCATCTGGGCAAGGACGACGAAGAGGGCGATCCGGCACGCGCCGCCGAGTCGCTGGCCGCCCGCATCGAGGAAGAACGGCGGCTGATGTACGTGGGCATCACGCGGGCGCAGCGCAGCCTGAACCTGAGCTGGTGCAAGAAGCGCCGCCGCGCGCGCGAGGACGTGGTGCGCGAGCCGTCGCGCTTCATCGAGGAGATGGGGCTGGGCGGCGCCGCGCCCAAGGAAGACGAGGCCACCGCCAACCTCAGTCCCAAGGAGCGGCTGGGCATGCTCAAGTCGCTGTTGGCCAAGGGACCGCGGCCGGCCGGTTGAGCGCGCTATCTCAAGGCGCCTGCCGTATCGCCCGCGCGCGCTCGGCCGTCGGCGGATGGCTGGACAGCCACGCGGGCGGCTCGCCACGCCGCTGGGCGTCGGCGGTCAGCCGCTCGAGCAGCAGCGCCAGCGATTCGGGGTCGCGGCCGCTACGCTGCAGCAGCGCGACCGCGCGGGCGTCGGCCTCGCGTTCGAAGGCGCGCGAGTAGGACAAGTCCAGCACGCCGGCGCCCAGCACCGCGACTTCGTGGACCATGTCGCTGACGTCGCCGGTCATCAGCATCGTGACCGCCGACAGGCCCGCCACCCGCGCCAGCCGGCGCAGGCCGTGGCGTTCCTCGACGTGGGCGATCTCGTGCGCCAGTACGCCGGCCACGGTCTCGGGCTCGCGGGCCAGCTCGACCAGGTCGTCGGTGACCACGATCCAGCCGCCGGGCAGCGCCAGCGCATTGGCGCCTACGGCCGCGCCGCTGCGGAACGCCAGCTTGAGGCTGCCGGGCGGGGCGGATGAATGCCGGCTCAGGTCGTCGAAGACCGCCTGGATGGCGGCCTGACGCGGTTCGGAAAGTTTGCTGGGCCGCAGCACGGCCCGGTCCAGCGTGGTCATCACGCCTTCGCCGATGCGGGCCTCGACGCTATACGGCACCCACTGCGCCGAGATGTCGCCGATCCAAGGGATGACCCAGCGCAGCCCGATCACGAAGGCCACCACCGCCACGGCGGCCAGCGCCAGCAGGTGCAGGCGCAGGTGCTCGAGCCGGTGCATGAACGAGCTGCTGGCACCGCCCAGCTTGCGCTCGAGCGTGTCCACCGCGTCGTTGTCGTGGGTCTCGAATATCCGGCCGTCGGCCAGCTCGGTGCGCCGGCCGCTGCTGCCGACGCGGCTGGACCAGCGCGGCGGCGCGATTTTCTCGACGCCGGCCTGGCCGTCGACCGTCAGGCACAGCGTGCCGTCGGCTTCCAGCGTGAGGGTGGCGGGCCGGTGTGCCGAGGCGCCTGCGGCGAACAGGCGGCCGCGGATCACCTGGCGCTCAAAAAGCAGCGACGTCGCCAAAGCCTTCGAGCTCGCTGAATTCGCCGCCGAAGCTGCTGGGTGCGCGTTGCTGCGTCGACACGAAGTCGTCCAGGCCGGGCGCGGCCTCGAGCTGCGTGTTTTGTGCGGTGTAGCGATGGCGCCGCACCGCCGCCCACGGATAGGCCAGGCCGAGCGTGAAGGCGGTGGCCAGCAGCCCGGACACGACGATCCAGGTGTATCGCAGCGGCGCCAGCGAGCTGTGCGTGCGGTGGCCGCCGTCGATGGTCATCGTGTTGAAGACTTCATTGCGCACGCTACCCACGTAGTAGGCGCCGCCCACCAGCATGGCGCCGTAGAAACCGAGGATCAGGCCGTGGAAGCCGCTGAAACCCGCGCCGAACAGCATGCCCAGCAGCGCGAACAGCACGAACAGGGCGATCAGCAGCGCGATCACGACCAGCAGCGTGCGCCCCAGCGCGGCGTACAGCGCGCGCAGGCGCGGTTCGCTGCGGAACGCGGCGCCGCCGTAGCTGTGGCCGCCTGCGACATAGCGCGCCACCAGCCGCGAGGCCACCGGTGCCAGCGCGCCGAGCGTGAGCATCACGGCGATCGGCATCAGCATGAACAACAGCAGGGCACGCCAGTAATTGCCCTGGAAATCGAAGCGCACGTTGCGCCAGGAGGTCATGCGGGCCGTAAAGCGCAGGCCGGCATTGATCGCCCAAGGCATGACGAACAGGATGGCCAGCATGAACAGCAGTTGCAGCATCGGCGCGAATGCACCGACGATCGAGAACGCGACGATGATCGCCACCGCGATCGCGCGCCCCTTGAAGATCTGCATGCCGGTCGCGTGATACTCGAAGTTATGGCCGTCGATCGCGGTGTGGCCGTAGAACCACCGGTTGGTGCGCACCTTGGCCCAGGCCGAGTACACCCCCAGGGTCACGATGGTCAGCAGCACGTTCATGATCCAGACGCCGAAATAGCTGCGCGCGTCGCCGTCGAAGGTGACGGGCAGCAGGCGGGTGGTCGGCGTGGCGGGGGGCAAGGCGTTGCCGGCGTCGTGACCGACTGCGGGAGCGGCGCCAAAAGGATCGGCGGGTTCTTGCGCTTGCATCTGCATTCTCCGTAGTTCGCACGGGCGGGGGCGGCGAGTGCGCGCAGAATAGCAGTCGTCTGCAAACAAATGGTGACGGTACGTGTCAGCCGACGGACGAGGATGGTTGCAGCGGGGGGGACGACCTGCGGCGACTTGAGAACGCTTCGCACTACGCGGCGTGAATCAGGCGGCGGGACGGCAGGCTAGCGGGCAGCGAGCTGGACAGGCGCGGCCAGGCTGGCTGAACAAGGACGGCGGTGTGGCAGGAAAAACGGCGGAACGCCTGTTGCGGCGGTGCTCAGCGTGGCGTGAGCGTAAGGATGAGGCGGGGTCTGGAACGGACGGGAATCATCCCGAAGTTGAAACGTATTGTTTCAAAACCGGACGAACCACCCGCTGGTTCGTCCGATCGGGTGCTGCTTACCAGTCGGAACCGGAACGCACGCCGTACTTCTGGCGGGCGCGGTTCATGTCGGCGTTGACTTCGTCGAAGAAGGCAACCGTCGAGACCACGGCGCGCAGTGCGCGGCGGGTGGTGCGGGCGGCGAAACGGCCGACGTTCAGCGACGATTGACGGGCCATGGCGCCACGAACCACGTCGCGCTCCAGCGTGTCGGTCAGGCGGGCATTCGGGGAAAGAGTGGCTTGGCGCATGGTGTTTTCCTTAACGGGTGAGTTGGTATAAACGAGTATAGGGTAATCCCTAGATGCGCCGCAACAAAAAACTAGGGGTAACCCTAGGTGTGTTGCGTGGACGCACTCGTTGCTGCCAATTCCTTACCGTTTACTGCGAACCATGACGCCGGATTTTTATGGAGATGGGGCTGGAAGCCGGTCCAGCGACTGCCGCGCCGCCCGGTATTCGGCCTCGAGCCGCTCGACGATGAGGCGTGTCGGTTCGACCGCGTCGGTACTGCCCACGCCCTGGCCGGCTCCCCAGATATCGCGCCAGGCCTTGCTGCGGCCCGAGCCGAACACCGCGCCGGCCTCGGCCGGTGGCGGCAGGCTGGCCGGGTCCATGCCGGCGGCGACGATGCTGGGGGCCAGGTAGTTGCCGGGGATGCCGGTGAAGGTCGGCGTGTACAGGATGTCGCTGGCGTGGGACTGCACCACCATCTGTTTGTAGGCCGGGTCGGCGTTGGACTCCTGCGCGGCGATGAAGCGGGTGCCCATATAGACCAGATCGGCGCCCATGGCCTGCGCCGCCAGGATGCCGCGGCCGGTGGCGATCGCACCAGCCAGCACCAGCGGGCCGTCATAGAAGCGGCGCACCTCTTCGACCAGCGCGAACGGGCTGAGCGTGCCGGCGTGGCCGCCGGCGCCGGCGCAGACCAGGATCAGCCCGTCGACCCCGGCCTCGAGCGCCTTCTCGGCGTGCCGCACGGTGGTGACGTCGTGCAGCACCCGGCCGCCCCAGCCGTGTACCGCGCCGACCACCTGCTGCGGCGCGCGCAGGCTGGTGATGATGTAGGGCACCCGATGACGCGCGCACGTGTCGAGGTCCTGTTCGAGGCGGTCGTTGGACGCGTGGATGATCTGGTTGACGGCATAGGGCGCCACTGGCCGGTCGGGATAGGCGGTGCGCCAGGTCATCAGGCCGTCGTCGATGGCCTGCAGCCACTGCTCGAGCTGCTCGGCGGGCCGGGCGTTCAGGGCCGGGAAGGCGCCCATCACCCCGTTGATGCATTGCGCCAGCACCAGCTCGGGATTGGACAGGATGAACATCGGCGAACCGATGACGGGCAGCCTGAGGCTGCGGTGCAGTTCTTCGATCAGCGGGGAAGGCATGGCCTGCGGGCTCCTGTCGCATCGGGAGCGCCTAGCATGCCACGCTGCCGGCGTCCGTGTCTCGCGCCTCGCCACGGCGGCCGGGGCTTAGGGCAAAATGCCCTCTTTGTCCGAATCGAGAGAATCGCCATGCCGACGAGATCCGCACCGCTGGACGGTATCCGGGTCCTGGACCTGACCCGTGTGCTGGCCGGTCCCTGGTGCACGCAGAACCTGGCCGACCTGGGCGCCGACGTCATCAAGATCGAACGTCCGGGCGCGGGCGACGATACCCGCGGCTGGGGGCCGCCCTACCTGAAGGACGAGGCGGGCCAGCCCACCAGCGAGGCTGCCTATTACCTCTCGGCCAACCGCAACAAGCGCTCGGTCGCCGTCGACATCGCCACGCCGCAGGGCGCCGCGCTGGTGCGCAAGATGGCCGAGCGCAGCGACATCCTGGTCGAGAACTTCAAGGTCGGCGGGCTCAAGAAATACGGTCTGGACCACGAGTCGCTGCGCGCCGCCCACCCGGGCCTGATCTATTGCTCGATCACCGGCTTCGGCCAGACCGGGCCCTATGCCTCGCGGCCGGGCTACGACTTCATGATCCAGGGCATGGGCGGGCTGATGAGCATCACCGGCGAGCGTGACGACATGCCGGGCGGCGGTCCGCAAAAGGCCGGCGTGGCGGTGGCCGACCTGATGACCGGCATGTACGCCACCACCGGCATCCTGGCGGCGCTGCACGAGCGCCATCGCAGCGGCCTGGGCCAGCACATCGACATGGCCCTGCTCGATTGCCAGGTGGCGATGCTGGCCAACCAGAACCTCAATTACCTGACTTCGGGCGCCGCGCCGCGGCGTGCCGGCAACGCGCACCAGAACCTGGTGCCCTATCAGGTGTTCGCCGCGCGCGACGGCCACCTGATCGTCGCGGTCGGCAACGACAGCCAGTTCCGCGCCTATTGCCAGGTGATCGGCATGCCGGAACTGGCGCAGGACGCGCGTTTCGTCAGCAATCCCGGCCGTGTGGTCAACCGCGAGGTGCTGGTGCCGATCCTGGTCGAACGCATGCGCGACGGCCTGCGCGACGACTGGCTGCAGAGTCTCGAGCGCGCCGGGGTGCCGGCCGGACCGATCAATACGATCGAGCAGGTCTACGAAGACCCGCAGGTGCTGGCCCGCGGCCTGCGCCGCGAGCTGCCGCATCCGCTGGCGGGCAGCGTGCCGGTGGCCGGCAGCCCCTTGCGGCTGTCCGACACGCCGGTGCAGTACCGGCGCGCGCCGCCGCTGCTCGGCGAGCACACACTCGAGGTGCTGCGCGAGATGGGCCTGTCCGACGCCGAGATCGATGCGGCGCTGGCGACCGCTTGAGCGTGCGCCGCGCAGGCCGGACCTTGCGCCCGGCCACCGCGCGCAAGCGGCGGGGCGGGCGCCGGGGCGAGCGGCTTACTTCGACGCGTTGACCATGTAGCGCACTGCGGCGCGCAGTTCGTCCTCGCTGGCGTTCATCGCGCCACCCTTGGGCGGCATGATGCCCTTGCCCTTGATGACGACCGCCAGCATGGTGTCTTCGCCGGTTTCGATGTACTTGGCCCAGGCGGCCTTGTCGCCGAGCTTGGGCGCGCCGCCGACACCGGTGCCGTGGCAGGCGAAACAGGTGGCCTTGTAGAGCTTTTCGCCGGCCGGATCGATGGCGGCCTGGCTGTCGCCAGCGGCCGGGGCCGGGGCGGCCTGTGCCGGCGCGGCGGGCGCCTGCTGCGCGCTGGCCTGCTCGGCGGCCGGCGTCGCGGCGGCGGGCTTCGGATCGGTCTGGGCGGTGTCCTGCTTGGGGGCCTGCTGGCCTTCCTGCGCCTGTTCCTTGGGCTCGGGCTCGGCCGGCTCGTCGAAGTTGGCGCCGGACTGGTTGGCCATGTAGACCACCGCGCGCGCCACTTCGAGGTCGTCCAGGCCCGGGTTGCCGCCCTTGGCGGGCATGGCGCCCTTGCCCTCGAGCGCCACCTTCAGCATGGTTTCGTAGCCTTCCTTGATGTACTTGGCCCAGCCTTCCTTGTCGCCCAGCTTGGGCGCGCCGGCGGTGCCGGCGTTGTGACAGGTGGCACAGGTGGCCTTGTAGACGTCTTCGCCGCTTTGCAGCACCCGCGGCGCGTTGGCGTCGACCAGTTCGAAACCGGCCACCGGCGCGATGCGCTTGCTGATGGCGTCGGCAGTGAGGGTGTCCGATCCGGCGCCGACCTTGGTGCCCGAGGCGACGACGTTCACGAGCAGCAGGATGATGATGATGGGGACCACGAAGGCCAGCACCACCGTGACGATCAACTGCTTGGGGGTCTTGATGAGGGAACCGTGCTCTTCTGCGTGTTGTTGCTCTTGTCTCATGACCTAATAATCCTGCGATAAGCGGATACCGGGACGCCCGCTCCGACTCGGGCGACAGCATTTGGGGATTGCTGCTTCTGTTTCTTTTACTGAGCGACGGCGGTCGGCCCACTGTGCGCCGCAGCCGTGCAAACGCCCGATTATAGCGACATCTGACGGGCGGCCGCGCCCCTTGCGCGAGCGGCCATCGTGGCCGGCGCGCGCAGTTGCCGCGGACGCGCTACAATAGCGGGCTACGTGCCCGTAGTTCAATGGATAGAATGAGAGTTTCCGAAGCTCTTGATACAGGTTCGATTCCTGTCGGGCGCGCCAGAACTGCAAAAAACCCGCAACGACTCCTGTCGTCGCGGGTTTTTCTTTTGGGCCCGGCGTATCGGCAGCCCGGCGTACCGGGCCCCTCGGCCTCAGAAGCTGCCGAACAGCGTGCCCAGCAGGATCACCAGCGCCAGCGCCGGCAGCGGGAACAGGATCGTCACCGTGGCGATGTCGCGGTACGACTGGCGGTGGTTCAGCTTGCAGATCGCCAGCAGCGTGATGATGGCGCCGCAATGCGGCAGCGTGTCCATGCCGCCGGCCGCCATCACCGCGACCCGGTGCAGCAGCTCGGGGCTGATGCCGGCGTCGTTGGCCATGCGCAGATAGTCATCGCCCAGCGTCTGCAGCGCGATGCTCAGGCCGCCCGATGACGAGCCGGTGATGCCGGCCAGGATGTTCATCGCGATGGCTTCGGAAATCAGCGGGTTGTTCGGCGACACGTTCAGCACCGCGTCGCGGATCAGCGCAAAACCGGCCAGCCCGGCGATCACCGCGCCATAGCCGACCTCGGAGGCGGTGTTGAACAGCGGCAGCATGAAGCCGAACACGCCCTTGTTGACGGTCTCCTTGAGATTGGCCCAATGGCGCAGCCGCAACAGCACCAGTGCCAGGCAGGCCGCGGCCAGCGCGATGATCAGCGACCACAGGCCCAGGGCCTTGGCCGGATCGACCTCGGGGAAGCGTTCGCCGACGAAGGCGAAGTCGATCTGCGGAAACACGCCGTAGGTCAGCACGGCGTTGATGCCGACCACCAGCAGCAGCGGCAGGAAGGCCAGCGGTACCGGCATCAGCGACCAGCGTCCTTGCGGCGCCTGGCCGGCCTCGCCGGCCGGCGGCGGCGTTTCGTCGTCGTGCTCGCCATAGCCTTCGCCGGCCGCGCGCGCCTGCGCGGCGCGGTGCTGCAGCCACCACAGGCCGCCGCTGAACATGAAGATCGCGCCGATCAGGCCCAGGCCGGGCGCGGCGAATACGTTGGTGCCGAAGTAGGGGATCGGGATGGCGTTCTGGATCGCCGGCGTGCCGGGCAGCGCGGTCATCGTGAACGTGAAGGCGCCCAGCGCGATGGTGCCGGGGATCAGCCGCTTGGGCACGTCGGCGGTCTTGAACAGGCTGACCGCGACCGGGTACAGCGCGAAGGCCACCACGAACAGCGAGACGCCGCCGTAGGTCAGCAGGCCGCAGGCCAGCACCACCGAAACGATCGCGCGGCGTTCGCCGACGGTGCGCACGATCCATTGCGCCAGCGTGTTGGCCGCGCCCGAGTCGGCCATCAGCTGGCCGAACAGCGAGCCGAGCAGGAAGATCGGCAGGAACTGCAGCACGTAGCCGCTCAGCGCGGACATGAACGTGGTGGTGTAGATGGGCAGCAGCAGCCCGCCATCGCCCGACAGCAGAACGGCCAGCGCGCCCATGATGGGCGCCAGCAGCAATACCGTGACGCCCCGGTAGGCGAAATACATCAGCAATGCCAGCGAGATGCCTATGGCAAGCGTACTCATGCGATTCTCCAATCTGAATGTTGCGGCGGAATGATCGCATGCCGATGTTGCAGCGCGAGATACATCTTGGCTGCCGCGGGAACCGAAGCCCGGCCGCCCGGTCGCAATAGGCGACCCGCCGCGTGGCTCGCGTGACGCGGCGGGGCCTATACAGACTCCGGGAGCCCCGATGTACCGCCATTCGAACCCTTCATCCCTTGCTGGCCGCCGGCCCGCGCAACTGCTGGCCGCCGCCGCGCTGCTGCTGTGCGCCCATGCGCAGGCGCAGCCGCAACCGGCCGGCGCGCTGCCGCCGGTGCCCGACTACGGTCCCAATCTCGAACGGTTCGAGTACCCCTACCAGGTCGGCCAGTACAACTTCGTGTCGCAGGGACAGGAGTTGTCGATGGCCTATATGGACATCTGGCCGCAGCAGCCCAACGGGCGCAGCGTGGTGTTGATGCACGGCAAGAACTTCTGCGGCGCGACCTGGGAAGGCACCGCACGGGCACTGAGCGCGCAGGGCTACCGCGTGGTGGTGCCCGACCAGGTGGGCTTCTGCAAGTCGAGCAAACCGCAGGCCTATCAGTTCAGCCTGCAACAGCTGGCCACCAATACCCATGGCCTGCTCGAGATGCTGGGCATCGAGCGCGCCGTCGTGATGGGCCATTCGATGGGCGGCATGCTGGCCAGCCGCTACGCGCTGATGCATCCCGAACAGGTCGATGCGCTGGTGATGGTCAACCCGATCGGCCTGGAAGACTGGCAGGCCAAGGGGGTGCCGTATCGCACCATCGACCAGTGGTACCAGCAGGAGCTCAAGGCCAATGCGGCCGGCATGAAGAAGTACCAGCAGGCCACCTATTACGCCAATACCTGGCGGCCCGAGTACGACAAGTGGGTGCTGATGTCGGCCGGCATGCTGGCCGGCGAGGGCCGCGAGCGCGTGGCGTGGAACCAGGCGCTGACCTACGACATGATTTACACCCAGCCGGTGGTGCACGAGTTCGGCGAGATCAGCGTGCCGACCTTGCTGCTGATCGGCGAGCAGGACACCACCGCGCCGGGCAAGGATGGCGCGCCGCCCGCGGTCGCGCGCACGCTGGGCAACTATCGTGAGCTGGGTCCGGAGACCGCGCAGGCGATACCCGGCGCGCGGCTGGTGAGCTACCCCGAGCTGGGCCACTCGCCGCAGATCCAGGACCCCAAGCGCTTTCACGCGAGCCTGCTGGCCGAACTCGGCCAGATGCTGGGGCAGGGCGAGCCGCCGCGCGGCGCGGCGCCGGCGCGCTAGCGCTTCGGCGGGCCGCCCCGGCGTGACGCTGTCGCTTATACACATA
>JAEZBO010000264.1 GCA_023427085.1 Pseudomonadota bacterium | reverse complement strand
ACTTTCCGCCGGCATGCAACTGCGTCATGATTACTTCGGCCGCGGACACGCCCTCGCCCTTGTGGATGTCGACCGGGATGCCGCGGCCATTGTCGCGCACCGTGCAGGAGCCATCCGGATTGAGAGTCACCGTCACTTCGGTGGCATGACCGGCCAGCGCCTCGTCGATCGCGTTGTCGACGACCTCGAACACCATGTGATGCAAGCCCGTACCGTCGGAGGTATCGCCGATGTACATGCCTGGACGCTTGCGCACGGCCTCCAGGCCCTTGAGCATCTTGATGGAGTCGGCACCGTATTCGGCAGGCTTGGGGGTATTCGTATCGGTCATATTTCTCTCGGTTCCTTATCGCGGCAAGCGCGAGCGGCAACGCAACAAACTACGCGGTGCTGACGGGGATCAGATCCGCATCGGCATCACGACGTACTTGAACTGCTCGTCGTCGGGCAGCGTGATCAGCGCCGACGCGTTCGAATCGGGCATCACCGACCAGGTGATCTCTTCGGTCTTGATGTTGGACAGCACGTCCAGCAGGTAGCTGACGTTGAAGCCGACGTCGAGCGCCTCGTGCGCGTAATCGATGTCGATGTCTTCCTGGGCTTCTTCCTGCTCGGCGTTGGACGACGAGATCTTCATCTGGTGCTGCGCCAGCTGCAGGCGCACGCCCTTGAACTTGTCGGTGGTCAGGATGGCCGCGCGCTGCAGGCTGCCCAGCAGCACGTCGCGGCGCACGTTGAAGTGGCGCGTGTAGGTGGTCGGGAT
Organism: Pseudomonadota bacterium; assembly: GCA_023427085.1. Taxonomy (GTDB): domain Bacteria; phylum Pseudomonadota; class Gammaproteobacteria; order Burkholderiales; family Burkholderiaceae_B; genus Orrella. The sequence continues at coordinate 1,849 of JAEZBO010000264.1, read as the reverse complement.
CACCCGGTTGAAGTCGGGGAACTTGCCCTCGACCAGCTTGGAGATCAGCTCGACCGCGCCGAAACGGAAGCGGATCTGGCCGGCCGCCACGTCGATGGCCAGCGGCTCGTCGTTGTCCTCGAGCAGGCGCTGCATCTCGAGCACGGTCTTGCGCGGCACGATGACTTCGTGGCGTTCGGTGATGCCTTCGACCGGCGTGGCGCAATGCGCCAGGCGGTGGCCGTCGGTGGCGACGGCGCGCACCTGGCCCGGTTCGAACACCAGCAGCATGCCGTTCAGGTAATAGCGGATGTCCTGCTGCGCCATGGCGAAATGCACCATATTCAGCAGATGGCGGAAGGACTTCTGCGTCAGCGACATCGACACGTCCCACTGCTCGGGCTGCGCCACGGTGGGAAACTCGGTGGCCGCCAGCGTCTGCAGCGCGAAGCGGCTCTTGCCGGTCTGCACGGTCATCTTGGACGCGGCCAGCGACATGCGCACGTCACCGGTGTCGGGCAGCGCGCGCAGGATGTCCAGCAGCTTGCGCGCGGCCACGGTGATCGCTTCGTTGTCCTGGCCCACGCCGAACTCGGCATGGGTGGTGATCTGCACTTCGAGGTCGGTCGCGATGAACGACACGCGATTGCCTTCCTTGCGCATCAGGATGTTGGCCAGGATGGGCAGCGTGTGCCGACGTTCGACTATGCCCGCCACGGTCGACAGCGGCTTGAGCAGGGCATCTCGCGTGGTTTGTACCAGTTGCATGGTCATCCTTTTAGAGTTTGTTCCAACACGTGCAGGGTATGGTTGAGTTCGGCCTGTTTGGTGCGAGCCTCGGAGATCTTGCGCACCGCATGCAAGACGGTGGTGTGATCTCGTCCGCCGAACAGATCGCCGATCTCGGGCAGGCTTTTCTGCGTCAGCTCTTTGGCCAGGTACATGGCCACCTGACGCGGCATGGCGATATTGGCGGGCCGGCGCTTCGAGTACATGTCGGCCACCTTGATCTTGTAGAAGTCGGCGACCGTCTTCTGGATGTTCTCGACGGTGATCTGGCCGCTGGACAGCGACAGCAGGTCCTTGAGCGCCTCTTTGCAGACGTCGACGGTCAGCAGCTCGCGGCCGTGAAAGCGCGCGAACGCCAGCACCTTGCGCAGCGCGCCCTCGAGCTCGCGCACGTTGCTGCGCAGATGCTTGGCGATGAAAAACGCGACTTCCTCGGGCATGTGCACGCCCTCGGATTCGGCCTTGCGCAGCAGGATCGCCACCCGCATCTCGAGCTCGGGCGGTTCGATGGCGACCGTCAGGCCCGAGTCGAAGCGCGTGGTCAGGCGGCTGTCGATGCCCGAGAGTTCGCGCGGATAGGTGTCGCTGGTGATGATGATCTGCTTGCGGTGCGAGACCATCGCCTCGAAGGCGTAGAAGAATTCTTCCTGCGTGCGTGTCTTGCCGGCGAAGAACTGGATGTCGTCGATCAGCAGCAGGTCGAGCGAATGGTAATAACGCTTGAAGTCGTCGAAGGCCTTGCGCTGGTAGGCCTTGACCACGTCGGACACGTATTGGTCGGCGTGCACGTAGCGCACCCGCACGCCGGTGCCGGCCGCGACCATCGCGTTGCCGATCGAGTGGATCAGGTGGGTCTTGCCCAGGCCCACGCCGCCGTACAGGAACAGCGGGTTGTACGAGATGCCGGGATTCTCGGCGACCTGCAGCGCGGCCGCTCGCGCCAGCTGGTTGGCCTTGCCGGTGACGAAGTTCTCGAAGGTCAGGTCGGTGTTCAGCCGCGAACGGTCGTAGGTCTGGTCGGCGATGGCCGGCTGCACGATCGCCGGCGCGGCCAGCGGCGCGGGGGCGGCCGGTGCCGCCG
>JAEZBO010000262.1 GCA_023427085.1 Pseudomonadota bacterium | reverse complement strand
GGTCCGCGGCGAGCCGCCGCGGCTGGCGGCGACGCCAGGTTTTCAGCCGCTGCGGGCTGCGGCACTAGGACAGCGCCATCGCCGAGCCGGCCCATTCGGGCCGTTGGGCGGGCGCGGCGGGCACGGCTTGCGGCATGTGCTGCGCGCGCAGGATCGCCGCGTTGGTGTTGTTCTGCACCAGGCGTGTCACCAGCTCGAGAAAACGGCCCGGCGCGCTGGAGCTGACCGCCACCCCTTCGAGCAGCGTGCCCAGGTCGGCGCGCACGTGCAGGCTGCCGCCGGCCGGACCCTGGAGGGTGCGGCCGGCGATGCTGGCGATCATGTGCAGATGGTTGGACGCGGTCACGCCGCGCCCGGCCGCCATGGCCGGCGCGATCTGGTCCAGGCACTCTATATAGACGTCGGTGCCGTCGTTGGCGACCAGCGCCGACGACAACGCGCCGACACTGGAGATGACGCAGACGTGCGGCCGGGTCATGTCCTGCTCGCGCCAGTCGGGCGGGCCGTCGTCGGGCAGCAGGCTCCAGGATTGCAGCGCCACGGTGTCGCTGCCCATCGCGCGGCCCAGCTTGCTCTTGCGCCCGCGCGGACCGAGCGCGCGCGCCAGCCCATCGCGCCATAGCGGGTGCGCCCACGCGAACACCAGCTGACCAAAGGTCAGCAGGTCGATCAGCTCGTGCAGGCTCATGTGCCGGTAGACACGGCAGCCGGGCCAGATGCGATCGTTGACGTGAACCTTGCTCATAGCGGCGATATCCTTGATCGGACCATGATAGGCAAGGCCGCCCGGGACGAGGATTACCAAAGCATTACGGTTCTGCAATGTGCCTGACGGGCATCGGCAGGGATCGCGCGGGCGCCTACGGCGTCGGGAAATCCAGCCGCACCGACAGGCCCGGGCCGGCGTCCTTGAGCTTGACGCGCGCGCCATGCAGCCGCGCGATGCCCATCACCGTCGTCAGTCCCAGCCCGTAGCCGGGCACCGCGCTGTTGAGCCGATAGAAACGCTCGCCCAGCCGCGCGTGCTTGTCGGCCGGGATGCCGGGACCGTCGTCGATCACCGTCACCGAGGCGCCCTCCTCGTGCGCGCGCACCAATACCTGGATCCGCGCGCCGCTGCCGGCATAGTTGACTGCGTTGTCGACCAGGCACGCGATCGCGCCGGCCAGCAGGTCCGGGTCGCCGTGCACGACGACCGGTTCGGCGCCGGTGTAGCGCAGCGTGATGCGGGCCTCGTCGGCGGTCGCCTCGTAGAGCTCGACCACGTCGCGGGCGATGCTGTCGAGCCGCGCCGGGCCAAACTGCTTGCGGCGCGCGCCGGATTCGAGTTCGGCGATCTGCAGCAGTTTTTCGGCCACCTTGGCCAGCTCCTCGACCTCGCGCAGCATGGCCTGCACGCACTGGCGCAGCGCCTCGGGCGTGGCATCGGGCCGGTTGACCTCGCGCAGCCGCATCAGGATGCGCGTCAGCGGCGTGCGCAGATGATGCGCCACCGCGTCCGAGACGTTGCGCACGCCGTTCATCAGCTGTTCGATGCGGTCGAGCATGCCGTTGATGTCACGCGTCAGCAACGCGAACTCGTCTTCCTGCTGCTGCGCCGGGATGCGGCGCGTCAGTTCGCCGGCGCCGATCTGGCGCGCCGTGCGGCGGATGATTTCCACGCGGCTCTCGAGTGCGCCGCGGAAAAAGAACGCACTGAGCAGGATCAGCAGCAGCGTGGTGCTGATCGCGGCCAGGCTGGTCTGCGTGATCAGCCGGCGGATCTCCTGCAGGTCGCGCAGGTCGTGGCCGATGATCAGCCGCGCCTCGTCGGGCAGCGGCAGGCCGACCAGGTAGCCGTCGACCGGCTGGCCCCGCAGCGTCACCGTGTGGTTCATGCCCTGCGGGCTGATGTCCATCAGCGCCGGATCGGCCGCCAGATTACCGGCCAGCGTGTTGCCCTGCGCATCGAGCAGCAGGAACATCTCGGTGTCGCTGTTGACCCGATCGGCCAGCTCGAGCTCGATCTCGTCGATCAGCCCTGGCATGCCGCCGCGCTCGTAGTGCGCGCTCAGGCGCTGGGCGGTGATCGAGACCTGGCGCGAGAACTGCGCGGCCAGCACCAGCGAGGTCTGGTGATAGAACACCATCATGCAGACCAGCGCGGCCGCCAGCGCCAGCAGGCTGTAGTTCAGCGTCAGGCGGAAAGCGACCGAACTCCACAGCCCGCGCGCGGCGGCCAGCCAGTCGCGCATCACGACGAGGCAGCCTGGGTCGCGGGGCTGCCCGACAACATATAGCCGGCGCCCCGCACCGTATGGATCAGCGTCTCTTCGTTGCGGCCGTCGACCTTCTGGCGCAGCCGGCTGATCTGCACGTCGATGACGTTGGTCTGCGGATCGAAGTGGTAATCCCATACCGAGGCCAGCAGCATCGTGCGGGTCAGCACCTGGCCCGAGTGGCTCATCATGTAGGCCAGCAGCTTGAGCTCGCGCGGCTGCAGCGTGATCAGCCGGCCGGCGCGCTCGACGCGGCCGGTCACCAGGTTCAGCACCAGGTCGGCCACCTGCAGCTGGCGCGCCTCGTAGGCGGGCGAGGCGCGCCGCACCAGCGCCTCGATGCGCGCCGCCAGTTCGGGAAACGCAAACGGCTTGGTCAGGTAATCGTCGCCGCCGCTCTTGAGGCCGCGCACCCGTTCATCGAGCGCGGTCAGCGCGCTGAGCACCAGCACCGGCGTGGTCTTGCCCAGCCCGCGCAGCGCCGACAGGATCGACAGTCCGTCGACCTCGTTGGGCAACATGCGATCGAGCACGATCACGTCCCACTGCTCTTCGGTCGCGCGGCGCATGCCGGTGGGGCCATCCAGGCAGACCGAGGCCGAGTGGCCCATCTCCTTGAGACCGGCACTGATATAGCGCGCGTTCTCGAGGTCGTCTTCGATGATCAGGCAACGCCACATATCGATTGTTTCCCAGGTCCTTGGCCCTTATGGCTGCGCAGTGTAGCGCGGGGCCCGCCAGCCCAAACATTACCTGACCGTAATGATTACCCAACCGTAATGTTATGCGCATGCGGATTTCCATAAGATGCTCGCTGGCTTTCATTTGCGGAACGCCAACCGTGCCGTGGCGCGGGTTTTCAGGGGTATCGGCGCCTGGCGCCGGACAAAAAATCAGGTAGGAGCAATGAGAATAAGATCTCAACAAGACTTCTGGTCAGGGGTAATGTTCATCGCCATTGGCGCTGGATTCGCGCTGCAAGCCAGTACGTATCAAATGGGCACGGCTGCCCGCATGGGCCCGGGATATTTCCCGTTCTGGCTGGGCATCTGCCTGGCGCTGCTGGGGGCCGCGGTCGCTTTCGGCTCGCTTTCGCCCAAGGCTCAGGAAACCACGGTAGACCGCTTCGACTGGCGCATCATCGGCCTGGTCGTGGGCTCGGTCGTGCTGTATGGCGCCTTGCTGCAGCCGCTCGGCCTGTACCTGTCGCTGGTCGTGCTGGTTGTCATCAGCAGCTACGCCAGCCACGAGTTCAGCTGGAAAGTCGCACTGGCCAACGCCATCTTCCTGGTGGTGTTCTCCTACCTCGCATTCGTCAAGGGTCTGGGATTGATCTTCCCCCTTTGGCCCACCTTCATGAACTGAGAGCGCAGACATGGAACTTTTCGACAACCTCATGCTGGGGTTCTCGGTAGCGTTCACGCTCCAGAACCTCGCCTACGCCTTCCTGGGCGCCCTGCTGGGCACGCTGATCGGCGTGCTGCCGGGCATCGGTCCGGTGCCGACCATCGCGATGCTGCTGCCCATCACCTATGTGCTGCCGCCGATCGCCGGTCTGATCATGCTGGCCGGTATCTATTACGGCGCGCAGTACGGCGGCTCGACCACCGCCATCCTGGTGGCCTTGCCGGGCGAGACCTCGGCGGTGGTGACCGTGCTGGACGGCCACCAGATGGCGCGCAATGGCCGTGCCGGTGCGGCGCTGGCCATCGCGGCGCTGGGCTCGTTCTTCGCCGGCTGCGTCGCCACGCTGCTGCTGGCCGCGTTCGCGCCGCCGCTGGCTGAAGTCGCGTTCAAGTTCGGCCCGGCCGAATACTTCTCGCTGATGATCCTGGGCCTGGTCGGCGCCGTGGTGCTGGCCTCGGGCTCGCTGCCCAAGGCGATCTGCATGATCCTGCTCGGCCTGCTGCTGGGCATGGTCGGCACCGACGTCAACTCGGGCGTGGCCCGTTTCGACTTCGGCGTGCCCGAACTGCAGGACGGCATCGACTTCGCGATCGTGGCCATGGGCGTGTTCGGCTTCGCCGAGATCATGACCAACCTCGAGCAGAAGGAAAACCGCGTCGACATCACCGACAAGATCGGCACGCTGTATCCGAACAAGCAGGAGTTCAAGGAAGCCGCCCCGGCGGTGCTGCGCGGCACCGCGCTCGGTTCGATGCTGGGCATCCTGCCCGGCGGCGGCGCCGTGCTGTCGTCGTTCGCCTCGTACACGCTCGAGAAGAAGCTGTCGCGCAATCCGGAACGTTTCGGCAAGGGCCACCCGGCCGGCCTGGCCGGTCCCGAGTCGGCCAACAACGCCGCCGCGCAGACCTCGTTCATCCCGCTGCTGACGCTGGGCATCCCCGGCAACGCGGTGATGGCGCTGATGGTCGGCGCGATGACGATCCACAACATCCAGCCCGGCCCGCAGGTCATGAGCAGCCACCCCGAGCTGTTCTGGGGCCTGATCGC
>JAEZBO010000230.1 GCA_023427085.1 Pseudomonadota bacterium | reverse complement strand
CTGCCGCGCGGCAGCGCGCACCGGATGCGCCTGCTGCTCGATGGCGCTGGCCACCCCAGCCTCGAGACCGCCGTCTTGCCACCGCTTTCCGCCCTGCCCGGCGTCGCGCTGGCGAGCGAGCGCCTGGACGCGGCGCAGCTGCTGCTGCGCCACAAGACCACGCATCGCCCCTGGTATGCGCAGGCCACGGCCTGGCTGGCCGCGCACGGTGATTGTTTTGACCTGCTCTACGCCAACAGCCGCGGCGAGCTGTGCGAAGGCAGCCGCAGCAACGTCTATCTGCTGCGGGACGGCCGCTGGCTGACGCCACCAGTCGAATCCGGCCTGCTGCCCGGGGTGCAGCGCGCCGCGCTGCTGGCGGCGGGATCAGCCGAGATCGCCACCTTGACGCTCGACGACCTGGCCGGCGCCGCAGGCATCCGGCTGTCGAACGCGCTACGCGGCTGGTTCGACGTGCGCCGTGTCGATACCGCTTGACCCTGCCAGGGTTGGAAGGTGCATAGTCGGCCCACCCTCAATCGGCGGGCCGCGTGGCGTGGCCCTGCCATCGACACCGGAGCAATCATGAAGCAATCAAGTGGGTCTGGCCGCGCCGCGGCCCTGGCGGCCGCCGTCTTGCTGGCGGCCGGCGGACTGAGCGCCCCGGCGCTGGGCCAGCACGCGCATGGCAATGGCCACGCGCCGGCCGCGGCCCCAACGACGGCGCCTGCCGCCCCGTCCACGGGCACTGGGCCCAACGCCGCCGCCGACACCCCCGCGGCCAAGGCCTTCGAGGCCGTCAATGCCCGCATGCACGCAGCGATGGCGGTCGAGCCCAGCGGCGATGCCGACGTCGATTTCGTGCGCGCGATGATCCCGCATCACGTGGGCGCGGTGGACATGGCGCGCGTGGTGCTCGAGCACGGCAAGGACCCCGAGATCCGCAAGCTGGCGCAGGACGTGATCGCCGCGCAGGAAAGCGAGATCGCGCAGATGCGCGCGTGGCTGGCCAAACACGGCAAGTAGACGGCTGGTTGGCGCACTACTCGTCCGGCACGGCTGCTGATCTGCGCAACTGCTGTACGGTGCAGCGGTTGTTCGGCGCGGCGGGATCGGGAGCAGCGCGCCGCGGCGCCCGCCACCCTGGCCTTCAGCGCCCCGCCAGCACGATCTGCACGGCCTGGTTGGCCGCCGCCAGACCCATCGCGGCGGTGACCGTCACGACCGAACCATAGCCGGCGCAGGACAGGCCTTGCGGGGCCGATGACGGCGGCGGTGCCGACACATCCGGCGACCCGGCCGCGACATCCGCGCCGACGCCTGTCCACGCGCTCGGCAGGATCGCCTGCTGGTCCAGCCACAGCACCTGCACGCCCATGCGCGGCACGCGGCCGGGCTTGCCGGCGCGCGCGGCCGGCTTGGGATAGCCGTGCTGCTTGCGCAGGATGTTGCGCAGCCGCGCCAGCAGGGCGTCGTGGGTACTGGCCGACAGATCGCCGGCGCGCAGCGCCAGCGGGTCGGTCTTGCCGCCGGCACCGCCGCAGACCAGCAGCGGCTGGCGGCGCTGGCGCGCCAGCAGGATCATCGCGATCTTGGCCGAGGCCTGGTCGGTGCAATCGATGACCGCGTCCAGTTCGGGCGCCAGCACCTGCGCGGCGTTGTCGGGCGTGAGGAAGTCATCGACGCCGGTGACGCGGCAGGCCGGATTGATCAGCGCGATGCGCTCGGCCATCGCGGCGACCTTGGCCTGCCCCAGCGTGCTCGACAAGGCGTGGATCTGCCGGTTGACGTTCGATTCGGCGACGTGGTCCAGGTCGACCAGCGTCAGCTTGCCGACGCCGCAGCGCGCCAATGCCTCGGCCGTCCACGAACCGACACCGCCGATGCCGACCACGGCGATATGCGCGGCCGACAAACGCGCCGGCGCCTGCGGACCGTACAGACGCGCCAGACCGCCGAAGCGGCGCTCGAGATCGGCATCGTGAGGGTCGGCGATGCCGGCGACATCGGCATCGTTAGAGTCGGCGGCACCGGCGACATCGGCGGCGGCCGCTGCAACGCCGCCGGCCGGGGTGGGACTGAGATCTTGGGACATGCGCGTATTTTCCCACGAGCGGCGCCGGCCGCCCGCGGCGGGCCTCAGCGCTTGGGCAGGAAGCGGATCGGGTCGACCGAGCGGCCGTCGTAGCGCACTTCGAAATACAGGCCGACGCGGCTGGCGTCGGTGTCGCCCATTTCGGCGATCTGCTGGCCGGCCGAGACCCGCTGGCCTTCCTTGACGCCCAGGCTGCGGTTGTGCGCGTAGACCGACATATAGGCCGAGTCGTGCCGCACGATGACCATGTTGCCGTAACCGCGCAGGCCGCTGCCGACGTAGGCCACGGTGCCGGCCGCCGCCGCCCGCACCGGCGTGCCGGCATTGTTGGCGATCACCATGCCGCGCGCGCTGGTGCCGTTGAAACGGCTGACCACCTGGCCGTCGGCGGGCCATTGCAGCGAAATGCTGCGGGCCGGGGCCGGGCCGACCGGCTTGGACGAGACCGGCGCCGACGCGGCGGGCGTGCCCGCGGTCGATGCCGCGGCGGTCGGGCGCGAGGCCGCGGTGCCGCCACGCACCTTCAGCACCTGGCCGACCTCGAGGCGGTTGGGATCGTTCAGCCCGTTCATGCGCATCAGCTCGTTGACGCTCTGGCCATGCTGCCGCGCGATCTTGGTGAGCGTGTCGCCACGCACCACGCGGTACTCGCCGGGTGCGACCTTGGAGGTGGTGCCGCAGGCAGCCAGCATCAGCAGGCACAGCGCCAGCGCCAGGTACCGCAAGTGGCTGCCGATGCGGTGGCGGACGCGCCGCGCGGGGCCGGCAGGTGTCGCGCGGGCGCGGACCAAGGCGACGGCGAGCGCCTGCGGGGAAGAAGAAAAATCAGCGCTGGGCGAGGAACACGGCACGAAACGGCAACCTGGCAAGTCGAAAACGAATTGCCCATGAGGGTACCAAGAAACCCCGCGGGCGGCACTGCGCAAGTGTAGAAAGATGTACCGGCCGCACCAGCGTCAGCCCGCATTCAGCTTGCGTTTGCCGGCCGCGCCGTAAAATGGCCGCTGGATTCGACCGGCGCCGCGCCACGCGGCTGGCCCATGACCGACGCATCGTTCGACTGGAAAAAAATCGCCATCCCCGCCTACGGGCCGTCGCTGCTCGACGGCCTGAGCAAGGGAGCCATCCTGCCGGTCATCGCGCTGACCGCGCGCGATCTGGGCGCCTCGGTGGCCATCGCCGGTGCGGTCGCGGCGCTGATCGGCGCGGGCTCGCTGCTGAGCAACATCCCGGCCGCGATGCTGACCGCCCGCTACGGCGAGCGCAAGGCGATCGCCGGTGCGGCGCTGGTCAGCGCGGCCGGCCTGCTGCTGGCCTTGCTGGCCACGCAGGTGTGGATGCTGGCGCTGGGCATGCTGATCGTCGGCATGGCGAGTTCGGTCTTCATGCTGGCCCGCCAGGTCTACCTGGTCGAGGCGGTGCCCGCATCGATGCGGGCGCGCGCGCTGTCGACGCTGGGCGGCATGATGCGGGTCGGCTATTTCATCGGGCCGTTCGCCGGCGCCGCGCTGATCCTCGCATTCGGCATGGCGGGCGCCTACTGGCTCGCCATCGTGGCGATGGCCGGCGCGGCCGCCATCGTGCTGCACTGGCCCGACCTGGCCAGCGGCCGAAGTCCGCGCGGCGCGCCGGCCGACACGCAGATGCTGCGGGTCGCGCGCGACAACGCCCGCGTCTATCTGACCGTCGGCGTGGGGGTACTGCTGATCGGCGTGCTGCGCGCGTCGCGCCAGGTGGTGGTGCCGCTATGGGCCGAACAGCTGGGCATCGACGCGGCGACCACCTCGCTGATCTACGGCCTGGTGGCGGCGGTCGACATGGCGGTGTTCTATCCAGCCGGCAAGGTGATGGACCGGTACGGCCGCATCTGGGTCACGATCCCGTGCGCGCTGTTGATGGGGCTGTCGCTGATCGGCATCCCGCTGACCTCGGGCATCACGTCCTTCGTGCTGGTCTCGCTGGTGCTGGGCTTCGGCAACGGCATCGGCTCGGGGCTGGTGATGACACTGGGCGCGGATCTCGCGCCGCCGCAACAGCGCACGCAGTTCCTCGGCATCTGGCGGCTGATGTCGGACCTGGGCAGCAGCGGCGGGCCGCTGCTGCTGTCGGCGATCAGCGCCGCGGCCTCGCTGGCGGTGGGGTCGGCGGCCATCGGCGTGCTGGGCCTGATCGCCGCCGGGGTGTTCTGGCGCTGGGTGCCGCGCGGCCGCCCCGATAACGCCGGCTAGCTACGCCATACGGAGCCACGCGGCGTGGAGCCGCGCCTTGCGAAACCACACCGTGCCGAGCCGGGCCTTGCGGAGCCACGTCGCGCCAAATGGCGCCGCGCGAGATCGAGCCGCGCAAGGCCGAGCCGGCATCACGCCGGCCGGCAGCCGCCTCAGCGGATCACGACCACGTCTTCTTCGAGCAGCGCGCGGCCGCCGGGCTGGTTCTCGATCAGCCCCAGCGAGCGCGAGCCGACCTGCAGCTTGACGCCGCCGCAGAAGCGGCGCGTGGCCTGGATGACGGCGCTGCGCATCAGGTTGAGCTCGGCCGCCAGCGCGGCATCGCGCGCGTCGAGCACCTGCAGCCGGCCGTCGGTCGCCGCATAGGTCAGCCGCACGCGCTCGGCCACGCCGTTGGCGCCCTTGTCCGGATTGGCGGCGAAAAACGCCAGCAGCTTCTCGAGCTTGGCGCGTTCTTCGCCGAGGCTGGTGCGCTCGCGCGCGATCTCGGCGCGGCGCGCCGCGGCGTGCGGATTGACGCCGACCTGCACCGCGGTCGGCAGATTGGCCAGCGAGCCGACCGTGCCGGCACGCACGCGCCGCAAGGCGCGGCAGCGGCCGCCCAGGATGGCGCCCTGCTCGGAGCCCTCGGCGCCGACCTCGACGCTGTCGCCGGCGGCGACGTCGCTCTGGCGGATCTCGCCTTCGATATTGATGGTCTGGCCGGCGCTGACGACGGCATTGTCGAGAAAGCGCGCCTGCAACAGCCCGTCGCAGCGCACGTAGGCCGCGCGGCCATGGCCGCCATCGACGGCCGGCTGGTCGGCGGCGACGACCTCGACGCCGCCGATGATGCCGCCCTGCACGCGCACATTTCCGCCGGCGATGACGTGCGCGGCTTCGATGGTGCCGTTGACGATGATGTCGCCGGCGACCTTGACCGACATGCCGGCCTTGATGTCGCCGCGCACCCGCAGCGTGCCGTCGAAGTCGATGTTGCCCGAGGCCAGGTCGACCGCGTCGACCTCGAGCACCGGATCGACCGAGACGCCTTGCGGCACCTCGCGGGGCACGCCCGACTGGGTGGCCACCAACAGACAGGGATCGTCGTCGGACAGGCCGACGCCGGCCAGATTGGGCGGGAACGGCAGGTCGGGCACCAGCGGCGGCGGCAAGGGGTCGCCGTGCAGGTTGCGGCCGTCCTGTCCTTGCACCGCCGGCACGCGCCGCATCAGCGGCGTGCCGACGGTCACCACCATCAGATTGCCCAGGTCGCGGTAATCGACCCGGCCGAATTCGGATTCGCCCGCCGCGCGGCGGCGCTGGCGCAGGCTGGGCAGCAGGCTGTCGTAGCGGGTCGGCACGCCGGGCTGCGGCAGGTCGCCGCTGGCGATCACGACCGCGCTGCACTGCTGCGCCTCGATCGCCTGCGCCAGCGCGGTCTCGTTCAGGCCGTAGACGATGCCATGCTGCGCCAGCGCCTGGCGCAGCATGGCCAGCGAGACCGGCCGGCCACCCGAAGGCGGCTCGAGGGTCAGGTAGGCCGCCATGGCGTCGGCCGAGATGTCGAGGTCGTAGCGGCCGTCACGGATCTCGCCGATGCGGGTGGCGGCGACCTCGGCGTCGCGCCGGCAGGCATCGATGAATCGGGTCGCGGCCAGCCGGTCGATCGCCTCGGCACGCCAGCCCTGCCGGGCGCATGCCGCCAGCAGGCCATCGAGCGTTGGCGCATCGGCCGGGCTGTCTGCCTGGCCGCCGGACGGGGCGGCACGGTAGCTCGCGCGGATCACGCCGGTGGCGGGATCCAGAGCCAGGCTCAGGCCTGTTTCGGTGTTCAACACGGACTCCTGGCCTATGGCCTGTTCTGATTTTGTTGCAAATAATATCCAACCTGGTCGTGCAATGCCATGACAAATGCATACCCATATCGCCGATCGTGCTTTGCGCCTCGACAATCGCCGCCACCAGACGGAAAATGACGGATCGACGACTTCCCGGCCACTGGGAAGCGCCTTGTGTGCCAGCCGCCGTCCGCCGTGAACGATTCCGCCATTCCCGCCCTCACCGTCCGCCCCCATCCCGATATTCCCCTCTGGACCGACGCCCAGCGACAAGCCTCGCTCGACCAGGCGCTGGCACGGATGCCGCCCGGCGGCGTGTGGGTGTTCGGCTACGGCTCGCTGATCTGGCGCCCCGACTTCGAATACGCCGAGCGCCGCCTGGCGACGCTGCACGGGCACCATCGCGCGCTGTGCCTGTGGTCGCGCGAGCATCGTGGCACGCCGGACTGCCCGGGCCTGGTGTTCGGCCTGGATCGCGGCGGCTCGTGCCGCGGCGTGGTCTACCGGCTCGACGACGCCGAGCTCGACGTGATCATGCCCAAGCTGTGGATCCGCGAGATGACCACCGGCTCGTATGTGCCGCGCTGGCTCAACTGCGTCACCGAGCAAGGCCCGGTGCAGGCGCTGGTGTTCGTGATGAACCGCGATGGCCCCGGCTACGTCGGCGAACTGCCGCTGCAGGAGCAACTGGCGATCATCCGCCGCGCGGCCGGCGGCTACGGTCCCTGCACCGACTACGTGCTCGAGACCGCCCGCGCGCTGCAGATCGCCGGCATCTGCGACACCCGGCTGCAGACGCTGGTGCAGGCGCTGCGCGAAGACCTGCACAAGCTGCCCGAGGGTTGAAGGGGTAAACTCGACGTTTTGCCGCGCGGCCGCGTGCGCCGCGCGCTCATCGCCGCCTCGATCATGTCCATCGCCGACCTGCGCCAGACCTACGCCAAGAACCAGCTGCTCGAGCAGCAAGCGGCTGCCTCGCCCATCGACCAGTTCGCCCGCTGGTTCGACGAGGCGCAGGCCGCCCAGGTGCCCGAACCCAACGCGATGACGCTGGCCACCGCCGACGCCGCCGGCCGGCCGTCGGCGCGCATCGTGCTGATCAAGGGCTACGACACGCGCGGTTTCGTGTTCTTCACCAACTACGAATCGCGCAAGGGCGAGCAGCTGGCCGCGCAGCCGTGGGCCAGCCTGCTGTTCTTCTGGCAGCCGCTCGAGCGCCAGGTGCGCATCGAGGGCACCGTGCACAAGGTCGACGCGTCAGAGTCCGACGCCTATTACCAGAGCCGGCCGCTGGGGTCGCGCATCGGCGCGTGGGCCTCGCGCCAGAGCCAGCCGGTCACGCGCGAGGCGCTCGAAGCCGCCAGCGCGCACTACACGCAGCAGTTCGGCGAGGCGCCGCCGCGCCCGCCGCACTGGGGCGGCTACCGGCTGGTGCCCGAGACCGTCGAGTTCTGGCAAGGCCGTCCGTCGCGTCTGCACGACCGCCTGCTGTACCGGCGCGCCGCCGACCTGTCCTGGTCCATCGAACGCCTGTCGCCCTGATCCGGCGGCCGCCGCGCCGCCTCACGCCTACGCCGCATGACCGCAACAAGCCCAACTTTCGACACCACCCAGTTTCGCGCCGCCTTGGGCCGTTTCGCCACCGGCGTGACGGTGGTGACCGCCGCCGACGCCGACGGCCAGCCGGTCGGGCTGACGGTCAGCTCGTTCAACTCGGTGTCGCTGACGCCGCCGCTGGTGCTGTGGAGCCTGTCGCGCGGCTCGAGTTCGCTGGCCGCCTTCGAGCAATGCGACCGTTACGTGATCCACGTGCTGGCGGCCGGCCAGCTCGATCTGGCCTCGCGTTTCGCGCGCGGCGTGACCCCCGAACGCTTTCGTGACCTGCCGCTGGCGCGCGCGCCCGGCGGCGCGCCGATGCTGGCGGCCGACTGCGCGGCCTGGTTCGAATGCCGCAACCGCAGCCGGTACACCGAAGGCGATCATGTGATCCTGGTCGGCGAGGTCGAGCATTGCGCCCACACGCAGGCCATGCCGCTGGTCTATCACGCCGGCGGTTTCGACCTGACCCCCACCCCTGCCGAGCCGACGCCATGAGCACCGACGTCGACTGTGTCGTGATCGGCGCCGGCGTGGTCGGCCTGGCGGTCGGGCGGGCGCTGGCGCTGCAAGGCCGCGAGGTGCTGATCGTCGACGCCGCCGAGGCGATCGGCACCGGCACCAGCTCGCGCAACTCCGAAGTCATCCACGCTGGCATCTATTACCCGGCCGGCAGCCTGAAGGCCGAGCTGTGCGTGCGCGGCAAGCAGCTGCTGTACGACTACTGCGCCGAGCGCGGCATCGGCCACCAGCGCCTGGGCAAGCTGATCGTCGCCACCGAGCCCGGCCAGGAGAGGCAGCTGGCCAAGATCGCCGCGCATGCCCAAAGCAACGGCGTCAACGACCTCGAGCGGCTGGGCGCCGAGCAGGCACGCCAACTCGAGCCGGCGCTGCGCTGCACCGCGGCGCTGCGCTCGCCGTCGACCGGCATCGTCGACAGCCACGGCTTGATGCTGGCCTTGCTGGGCGATGCCGAGAACGCCGGCGCGCAATCGGTGTTCCATACCCCGCTGCTGTCGGGGCGGGTGCGCCCCGAGGGCGGTTTCGACCTGCAGTTCGGCGGCGCCGACGCGATGGCGCTGTCGTGCGCGATGCTGGTCAATGCGTCGGGCATCCATGCGCCGACGCTGGCGCGCCGCATCGACGGCATCCCGACCGACAGCATCCCGCCGGTCTACCTGTGCAAGGGCAGCTATTTCACGCTGGCCGGGCGCGCGCCGTTCTCGCACCTGATCTACCCGGTGCCGCAGGCTGCCGGCCTGGGCGTGCACCTGACGCTGGACCTGGGCGGCCAGGCCAAGTTCGGCCCCGACACCGAATGGGTCGAGCGCGAAGACTACACGCTCGATCCGGCCCGCGCCGAGGTGTTCTACGCGGCGGTGCGCAGCTACTGGCCGGCCTTGCCCGACGGCGCGCTGGCCCCGGGCTACACTGGCATCCGCCCCAAGATCTCGGCGCCCCACGAAGCCGCCGCCGACTTCGTCATCGCCGGTCCCGCCGTCCATGGCGTGCCGGGCCTGGTCAATCTGTTCGGCATCGAATCGCCCGGCCTGACCGCGTCGCTGGCCATCGGCGAACGGGTCGCCAGCGCGCTTGCCTGATCGTTCATCGTTTTCCCAGAGTCTTCCCCGCCATGTCGCAACACAACGATTTCATCCTGACGCTTTCGTGTCCCGACCGCACCGGCATCGTCTACCGCGTCAGCGGACTGCTGGTCGAATTCAACGGCAACATCCTGGATGCGCAGCAGTTCGGCGATGAAGAGACCGGCCGCTTCTTTTTGCGCGTGCACTTCGACCTGCCGCCCGAGACCAGCGCCGACACGCTGCGCGAGCGCTTCGCGCCGCTGGCCGACGACTATGGCATGCAGTGGCAGATCCACGATGCACGCCGGCGCGCGCGCCTGCTCATCATGGTCAGCAAGCAGGGCCATTGCCTGAACGACCTGCTGTTCCGCACTCACAGCGGCCAGCTGCGCGCCGACGTCGCGGCGATCGTCTCGAACCATCCCGACTACGAGCCGCTGGCGCGTTCGTATGGCATTGCGTTTCATCACCTGCCGATCACCGCCGACAACAAGGCCGAGCAGGAGCAGCGCCTGCTCGAGCTGGTCGAGGCCGAGCGTATCGACCTGGTGGTGCTGGCGCGCTACATGCAGATCCTGTCCGAGAACCTGTGCCGCCAGCTCAATGGCCGCGCGATCAACATCCATCACAGCTTCCTGCCCAGCTTCAAGGGCGCGCGCCCGTACCACCAGGCGCACAAGCGCGGCGTCAAGATCATCGGCGCGACCGCCCACTATGTGACTCCCGACCTCGACGAAGGCCCGATCATCGAGCAGGACATCGAGCGGGTCGACCACACCTTCGAGGCCGACGACCTGGTGCAGGTCGGCAGCGACGTCGAGTCGCTGGTGCTGTCGCGCGCGGTGCGCAGCCACGTCGAGCACCGCATCCTGCTCAATGGCAACCGCACCGTGGTGTTCCGCTAGTCACCTGTCTGCATCGCCCTGGCGGCGTCGGCCAGCCAGTGCTCGAAATGCGTCAGCGCGGCGGACTTCTCGCGCTGCTGCGGGTACGCAAAAAAATAGGCATGCGGCACCGGCAGCGGTAGCTCGACCGGAATGCACAGATCGCCGCGGGCCAGCGGCTCCTGCGCGATGAAACGCGGCACCAGGCCCACGCCCAGTTGCGCGGCGGCGGCCGTCATCACCATGCTGAACAGCTCGTAGCGCGGCCCGCCGGCCAGCGCCGGCCCGCCATCGTGGCCCTGCGCCGCATACCAGTCGCGCCACGCGTCAGGCCGCGTGCTCAGGTGCAGGTGCGGCAATCCCAGCGGCAGGCCCAGCGGCGTACGGCCCGCCTCGAGCGCGCGCGGCGCGCAGACCGGCACCAGCTCCTTTTCGGGAAACAGCCGGCAGCCCAGCGTGCCGGGCCATTGGTGATCGCCCTGGTAGATCGCCGCGTCGAAGGGATGGTCCTTGAACAGGAAGGGCTGGGTGCGCAGCGACAGGCTGACCGTGATGTCCGGATGCAGGCGCTGGAACTGCGCCAGTTGCGGGATCAGCCAGGTGGTCGCCAGTGTCGGGAACACCGCGACCTCGAGGTTGCGGCCCATCGCCGTGTGGCTGACCAGCGAGGCGGTGTCGCGCTCGATCTGCTCGAGATGATGGCGGATCCGGCCGGCATAGTCGGCGCCGGCGGTGGTCAGCACGATGCGCCGCCGTATCCGCGTGAACAGCGGCACGCCCAGCCGCGCCTCGAGGCCGGCGACCTGACGGTAGACCGCGCTGTGCGTCAGCGCGAGTTCCTCGGCCGCGCGCGAGAAGCTGCCCAGCCGGGCGGAGGCCTCGAAAGCCTGCAAGGAGGCCAGGGATGGTAGGGTCTTGCTCATGTCGCGCGTCGCGCTCGTGCGATCCGGTCAATAGATTGTGCAATTTTATCAATTGCTCTGTGCGCCCAGCGCACATTAACCTAGCGGACACTATGCCTACACATCAAGAGACAACAACGGCTCGCAGCGGCGGCCAGATCCTGGTCGCGCAACTGGTCGCGCACGGCGTCGAACACGTGTTCTGCGTCCCCGGCGAAAGCTACCTGCCGGTGCTCGACGCGCTGGTCGACTCGGACATCGCGATCACCGTCTGCCGCCAGGAGGGCGGCGCGGCAATGATGGCCGAAGCCCATGGCAAGCTCAGCGGCGCGCCCGGCATCTGCATGGTCACGCGCGGCCCCGGCGCGTCCAACGCGCTGGCCGGCATCCACGTCGCCAGCCAGGACTCGACGCCGATGATCCTGTTCGTCGGCCAGATCGAGACCGGCATGCGCGAGCGCGAGGCCTTCCAGGAGATGGACTACCGCGCGGTGTTCGGCACGCAGGCCAAGTGGGTCACCGAGATCGACGACGCCGACCGCCTGCCCGAGCTGCTGTCGCGCGCCTTTCACGTGGCCACCTCGGGCCGTCCCGGCCCGGTCGTGATCGCGCTGCCCGAGGACATGCTGTCGGCCACCGCGCAGGTCGCCGACGCGCCGGCCTACATGCAGATCGAGACCGCCCCTGGCGCCGCGCAGATGCAGGCATTGGCGCGGCGGCTGGCGCAGGCCAGCCGGCCGCTGGCGATCCTGGGCGGCAGCAACTGGACGGCCGAGGCGGTGCAGCAGTTCGCCGACTACGCGGCGCGCACCAACCTGCCGGTGGCGGTGTCGTTCCGCCGCCAGATGCTGTTTCCGGCGCTGCACCCGTGTTATGCCGGCGACGTCGGGCTGGGCGCCAATCCCGCGCTGCTCGAGCGCGTGCGCGACGCCGACCTGCTGTTGCTGGTCGGCGGCCGCATGTCCGAAAGCCCCAGCCAGGGCTATACCTTGCTGGACGTGCCGGTGCCGCGCCAACCGCTGGTGCACGTGCACCCGGACAGCAGCGAGCTGGCGCGTGTCTACCGGCCCGAGCAGGCCATCCATGCCTCGCCGACGGCCTTCGCGGCGGCGCTGGCCGAGTTCGGCCACGACGAAGGCGCGCGGCGCGAATGCGATACCGAGGCGCTGCACCAGGCCTACCTGGCCTGGAGCGACGCCAGCAAGATCCGCACGCCCGGCGCGCTGCAGATGGGCCAGATCATGAGCTGGCTCGAAGACCGCCTGCCCGAGGACGTGGTGCTGACCAACGGCGCCGGCAATTACGCCACCTGGCTGCATCGTTTCCATCGCAATCGCGGCTACGGCACGCAACTGGCGCCGACTTCGGGCTCGATGGGCTACGGCCTGCCGGCCGCGGTGGGCGCCAAGCGGGTCTGCCCCGAGCGCATGGTGGTCTGCTTCGCCGGCGACGGCTGCTTTCTGATGCACGGCCAGGAGTTCGCCACGGCGGTGCAATACGACCTGCCGATCATCGTCGTGGTGATCGACAACGGCATGTACGGCACCATCCGCATGCACCAGGAAAAACACTATCCGGCGCGGGTCTCGGCGACCACGCTGAAGAACCCCGACTTCGCCGCCTACGCGCACGCCTTTGGCGGCCACGGCGAACGGGTCGAGACCACCGAGCAGTTCGGCCCGGCCTTCGAACGCGCGGTCGCCAGCGGCAAGCCGGCGATTCTGCACTGCCTGCTCGACCCCGAGACCATCACGCCCACCGCCACGCTGACGCAGCTGCGCGAGCAGGCCCTCAAGACCCAGCACTGAATCCTGGGCGCCCGGCCCGGCGGGCCGGCGCGCGTCCCTGATCGACAACACCCAATCTTCACCGGAGTTCCAGCATGGCCGTTTCCTTCAATTGGCAAGACCCCTTCCTGCTCGATAGCCAGCTCGACGACGAAGAGCGCATGATCCGCGACGCCGCCTACGCCTATGCGCAGGACAAGCTGCTGCCGCGCGTGACCGAGGCCTTCCGCCACGAGCAGACCGATCCGGCGATCTTCGCCGAGATGGGCGAACTGGGCCTGCTGGGCGCCACCATTCCGGCCGAGTACGGCGGCGCCGGCCTGAACTACGTCAGCTACGGCCTGATCGCGCGCGAAGTCGAACGGGTCGATTCGGGCTACCGCTCGATGATGAGCGTACAGTCGTCGCTGGTGATGGTGCCGATCAACGAATTCGGCAGCGAGGAACAGAAGCGCAAGTACCTGCCCAAGCTGGCCAGCGGCGAATGGATCGGCTGCTTCGGCCTGACCGAGCCCAATCACGGCTCGGACCCGGGCAGCATGGAGACCCGCGCGGTCAAGATCGACGGCGGCTACAAGCTCAGCGGCGCCAAGATGTGGATCACCAACTCGCCGATCGCCGACGTCTTCGTGGTGTGGGCCAAGGTGCGCGGCGGCGACGACGACGGCAAGATCCGCGGTTTCGTGCTCGACAAGGGCACCCGCGGCCTGACGGCGCCCGCGGTGCACGGCAAGGTGGGCCTGCGTGCGTCGGTCACCGGCGAGATCGTGATGGACGAGGTCGAGGTGTCGGACGCGCAGATGCTGCCTGGCGTCAGCGGCCTGAAGGGCCCGTTCACGTGCCTGAACTCGGCTCGCTACGGCATCGCCTGGGGCGCGCTGGGCGCGGCCGAGGACTGCTGGACGCGTGCCCGCCAGTACGTGCTGGACCGCAAGCAGTTTGGCCGGCCGCTGGCCGCCAACCAGCTGATCCAGAAGAAGCTGGCCGACATGCAGACCGAGATCGCGCTGGGCCTGCAAGGCTGCCTGCGGCTGGGCCGCATGAAGGACGAGCACACCGCGGCGGTCGAGATCACCTCGATGCTCAAGCGCAACTCTTGCGGCAAGGCGCTGGACATCGCGCGGCTGGCGCGCGACATGATGGGCGGCAACGGCATCTCGGACGAATTCGGCGTCGCGCGGCACCTGGTCAACCTCGAGGTCGTCAACACCTACGAGGGCACCCATGACGTGCATGCGCTGATCCTGGGCCGCGCGCAGACCGGGATCCAGGCTTTCAGCTGATCCCGGCCTGCCCCGGGGCGGGTTAAAGTCGAGGACACACCTAAAAAATCCAATACGGAGATGTCGTCGATGAAGATCCACCGCCTGCTGGCCTGTCTGATGATGCCGGCAATGCTGATGGCCGCCCCGGTCGTGACCGCGCAAGATTTTCCCAACAAGCCGCTGCGGCTGGTGATCCCGTTCCCGCCCGGCGGCGGCACCGACTTCCTGGGCCGCGTGGTGGCCAAGGAGCTCGGCGAATCGGCCGGCTGGAACGTCGTACCCGAGAACCGCGCGGGCGCCGGCGGCACCGTCGGCCTGGGCACCGTGGCGCGCGCCACGCCGGACGGCCACGAGATCGCGCTGGGCCAGATCGACAACATGGTGATCGCGCCCGAGATCTATCCCAGCATCGCCTACCACAGCGCCAGCGACTTCGCGCCGATCGGCCTGGTGGCCGAGACGCCGCTGGTGATCGTGGCGCCGGTGGACTCCAAGTACCGCACGCTCAAGGACATGCTCGACGACGCCAAGCAGCGTCCGGGCCAGATCAACTATGCCTCGCCGGGCGCGGGCACCACCATCCACCTGGCCGGCGAGCTGCTGCAGCAGGTGGCCAAGGTCAAGATCCAGCACGTGCCCTATCGGGGCTCGGGTCCGGCGATGGCCGACCTGCTGGGCGGACAGGTCGAACTGCTGGTGTCGTCGATCCCGTCGGCCTATCCGCAGATCAAGGCCGGCAAGGTGCGCGCGCTGGCGGTGACCTCGTCCGAACGCAGCCCGTCGATGCCCGACGTGCCGACCGTGGCCGAGGCCGGCTACAAGGACTTCGACGTGCGCGTCTGGTACGGCCTGATCGCGCCCGCCAAGACGCCGCAGGACGTGCTGCAGCGCCTGAACGGCGAGCTCAACAAGATCCTGGCGCGCCAGTCGGTCATCGATGCCTTCGCGGCGCAAGGGGCGCAGGCCCGGCCGACCACGCAGGCGCAGTTCCAGCAGACGCTCGAGCAGGACATCCGCAAGTGGAAGCCGGTCATCAAGGCTTCCGGCGCGCAGGCGCAGTGATGTCGCGCGCGTGCCGACCGGCCTGATCGCTGGTCGGTCGCACGCGCGGATCAGCCGCGATAGGAAACGAAGCCGCCCACGGCTTCGCGCTCGCTGACCAGCGTATTCTCGATCGCCGCCGGATCGGCCCAGCCCAGCGCCATGCCGCATACCAGCATCTCGTTGTCGGGCAGTTGCAGCACCCGCCCGATCACCTGGTGATACGGCACGAAGGCGGCCTGCGGGCAGGTGTCCAGCCCCAGCGCCCGCGCGGCCAGCATGATCGACTGCAAAAACATGCCGTAATCCAGCCAGCTGCCCTGCGACATGATGCGGTCGATCGTGAAGATCAGGCCGACCGGCGCGCCGAAGAACTCGTAGTTGCGCCGATGCTGCGCATGCATCGCGGCCTTGTCGCCGCGCTCGATACCCAACAGCGCATAGAGATCCCAGCCGACCTTGCGGCGCCGGTCCTGGAACGGCGCGACCCACTGTTTGGGGTAGTAGGCGTATTCACCCTGGTAGGCCGACTGGTCGGGATCGTCGTAGGCCCGCGTCAGCGCAGCCGACAGCTGCTGCAGGGCCGCGCCGCTCAGCGCGTGGACCTTCCACGGCTGGGCGTTGTTGCCCGACGGCGCACGCGCGGCCATGTCGAACAGCCGGTCCAGCAGCTCGCGCGGCACCGGATCGGGCCGGAAGGCGCGGACCGAGCGGCGGCTGCGCAAGGCGTCTTCGACGGACACGGCGGGGTCGCCGAACTGGGGGACGTGGGATGGAGTCATGGTGGTAGCGGCTTTCCGGCGGGTTGGCCTACTCGCCCGTCACGAAGGCGGCCGCCGCGCGGCCGACGCGGTCGCGCAGCGCCGTCCAGCCGGCGTCGTCGGGCAGCGTCTCGAGCACGATCAGGGCGTAGCCTTGCGTGTCGAGCCGGCGCAGCAGATCGTAGAGCTCGCGGGCGTAGACGAGCGGGTCGGCATCGGCGGCATGCCAGACGACACCGGGCGGCAGCGCGGCCGGCGCCCGCGCCATCGAATGCGAGACCAGCACGACCGGCGTCTGCGCCGCCGCGCCGTCTACGGCCAGCCGCCGCAGTTGCTCGGGGCCGGCCAGACGCAGGGGCGTACGCGGCGCGTAGTGGGCCTTGAGGCTGCCGGAGACCCGCGGCGCCGCGGCGTCCGGCAGCGACGGCAGCACGCCGATGACCTCGGCGATGCGGGCGGCCGTGACGTGCCCCGGCCGCAGCAGCACCGCGCCGACGCTGGCCAGCCGTGAGACGTCCAGGATGGTCGACTCGATGCCGACCTCGGCCGCGCCGCCATCGAGCACCGGCATGCCGGCGGCGACCAGTTCGGCGAATTCACTGCGCACGTGCTCGGCGCGCGTCGGCGAGACATGGCCGAAACGGTTGGCCGACGGCGCGGCCACGCCGCCCTGCCCCGAGGCCTTGCGCGCGGCGAACTCGCGCAGCAGCGCCTGCGCCACCGGATGCGACGGGCAACGCAGGCCGATGCTGTCCTGGCCGCCGCTGACGGCCGCCTCGATATGCGCGGCGCGTGGCAGGATAAGCGTCAGCGGGCCGGGCCAGAACGCATCGATCAAGGTGCGCGCCATGCCGCCCACCGGGCCGCTCCAGTATTCGGGATCGCCATCGGGCGCCAGGTGCACGATGACCGGATGGTTCGACGGCCGCCCCTTGGCGGCGTAGATGCGCGCTACCGCGTCGGGCTGTTCGGCGTCGGCGCCCAGGCCATAGACGGTCTCGGTCGGGAAGGCCGCCAGTTCGCCACGGGCCAGCGTGTCGGCCGCCGCCGCGATCTGGGCGGGACTGGCGGTGGTGGCCGTGGCCTGGCCCTGCGCGGCATCCTGCCCCGGATCGGCCGCGGTGCCGGTCGCGGCAGGACCGCGGCCGGGGATCATTGCAGGCTGTCCGGCAGGCCCAGCGCGCGGGCGACGGCCAGCGCATCGGCCTGGGCCTGCTCGAGCGTGGCCGCGACACAGTTGATGTGGCCCATCTTGCGGCCGCGGCGGGCGTCGTGCTTGCCGTACAGGTGCAGCTTGGCCGACGGCACCGCCAGCACGGCGGCCCAGTCGGGCTCGCGCGGCGTGTCGCTGCCGGGCTCGAACCAGACGTCGCCGAGGATGTTGAGCATCACCACCGGCGCCAGCAGGCGCGTGCTGCCCAGCGGCAGGCCGGCCAGCACGCGGGCTTGCTGCTCGAACTGGCTGGTCTGGCAGGCATCCATGGTGTAGTGGCCGCTGTTGTGCGGCCGCGGTGCGATCTCGTTGACGACCAGGCTGCCGTCGCGCAGCACGAAGAACTCGACGCACAGCACGCCGTGATAGTCGAGCCCCTGCGCGATGCCCAGCGCGGCCTGCACCGCCTGGCGCTCGAGCTCGGGCGCCAGCGGCGCCCCGACCGTGGTGACGGCCAGGATGCCGTCGCGATGCACGTTGCGCGCCACCGGGAACACTTCGGCCCGGCCGTCGCGGCCGCGCGCCAGCACCACCGACACCTCGAAGTCGAGCGGCATCAGCGCCTCGAGCACGCAGGGCACGTTGCCGAACTCGGCATGCGCGGCCAGCGCCTGCTCGCGGTTGGCGACGCGCGCCTGGCCCTTGCCGTCGTAGCCCAGCCGGGCCACCTTGAGGATGCCGGGAAACAGTCCCGCGTCGGCGGCGTCGATGTCGGCGCTGGCGCGCACGGCGGCATGTGGCGCGACCGGGATGCCGAGGCCGGCGATGAAGGCTTTTTCGTCGTTGCGGTCCTGCACCACCGCCACCGCGTCGCCACCCGGGCTGACGCGGCAACGCTGCGCCAGCGAGCGCAGGCTGCCGGCCGGCACGTTCTCGAACTCGGTGGTGACCACCGGACACAGCGCCGCCAGTTCGGCCAGGCCGGCCGTGTCGTCATAAGCCGCGCGGATGTGGCGCTCGGCCACCAGCGCGGCCGGGCCGTCCTCGGCCGGGTCGAGCACCGCCACGCGGTAACCCAGGCTTTGCGCGGCATGGCAGAACATGCGGCCCAGCTGGCCGCCCCCCAGAAGGCCCAACCAGGCGCCGGAAGGCAGTGCAATAGTGTCGTCGGTCACGGTCATACGAGGTCGAAACGAAAAATTGGAATCAGGCGGCGGCCGGCGGCGGCACCGTCATCGCGCGGGCCGCCTCGGTCTGGCGCTGGCGGAAGGCCAGCAATTGCTCGCGCAGCGCGGCGTCGGTGGTGGCCAGGTTGGCGATCGCGTGCAGGGCGGCGTTGGCCGCGCCCGCCTCGCCGATCGCGAAGGTGGCGACCGGCACGCCCTTGGGCATCTGCACGATCGACAACAAGGAATCTTCGCCGCGCAGGTAGCGCGACGGCACCGGCACGCCGAACACCGGCACCTCGGTGAGCGCGGCCATCATGCCGGGCAGGTGGGCGGCGCCGCCGGCGCCGGCGATGATGGCGCGCAGCCCGCGCGCATGCGCGGCGGCGCCGTAATCGGCCATGTCCTGCGGCATGCGGTGCGCCGACACCACGCGCGTCTCGTAGGGCACGCCGAAGGCATCGAGCATCTCGGTGGCCTGTTTCATGACGTCCCAGTCGCTGGACGAGCCCATGATGACACCCACCACGGGCGTGGCGCTGGCGTTGACGGAGGCAGAGGACGAGGTCATGGGCAATGGACGCGCGGTCGGCAAAAAAAAGCAATTTTACCGTGCATGCCCGCCAGCCCCGGAAGCCGCGCCCCGCAAGGCCCGGCGGGCCGCCGAAAGCGGATCGACAGCGCAGGGAAAGCAAGGCGCAACGCGAACGCAACAAGCGCTCTCTACCATCGCCACCTTCATCGCGCCTGGCCAGGCCCCGCCCTCAATCCCGCTCACGACACAGACACGACCCATGTCCCTTACGCACCTGCTCCGCCCCCTCCTGCCCTCGCGCCGCCTGCTGGCCACGCTGGCCCTGCCGCTGGCGCTCGCCGCCTGCAGCAGCAGCGACGACGACGACCGGGCCGCCGACGCGTCGCCCGGCAACGAGACCCCCGACACCGGCGGCCCCTCGCCCAGCCCCTATCTGGACGCCCGGCCCGGCGACCTGCTGGAAGTGGCGATCGCCGAACTGCAACCGACGCAGGCCGCGATCGGCTACGACCAGGTCTACTACAAGCTGGGCCGCTGGCAGCCCGACCTGGCGCGCCCGACCTGGCAGAACGCCACGCCGGCCGATCCCGCGCAGCACCTGAAATACCTGAACCGCACGCTGGGCAAGAAGTTCGAGGACTTCTGCGAAGACATGGGCGCCGGCACGATCAGCGGCGACTTCTTCGCCACGCTCGACGACGCGCTGGCCGCGACACTGAGCGACCGCGACAGCTTCGCCTGCCCCGAGGCGCTGGGCACGCACACCGACATTCTCAAGACCGTCGTGGTCGGCCCCGCGGGCCGGCTGTACCTGACCGACGGCCACCATACCTTCAGCTCGCTGTACGAGATCGCCGATGGCGGTCCCGAGCTCAAGGTGATCGTCAAGGTCGATCAGAACTACAGCGACGCCAGCACGACCGGCGAGTTCTGGCAGCGCATGGTCACCCATGACAAGGTCTGGCTGCGCGACGGCGACAACAACGCCATCACGCCCGAGCAATTGCCGACCCGCGTCGGCATGATGCACGAGGACCAGCCCGGCGGCATGGCCGAGGACGCCTATCGTTCGCTGGTGTACTTCACCCGTTCGATCGGCTACGACAACGGCGGCCTGCCGGAATTCGCCGAGTTCTACTGGGCCGACTGGCTGCGTGGCCAGGTGGTGGCCGGCACGCTGCGCGACATGAGCCAATACAAGCTGCGCGCGCCGGCCACGCTGGCCGAGATCCTCGACGAAGCCCGCATCAACGGCTCGCTGCAGCCGACCCGCGCCACCGATAGCTATCCGGCCATGGTGCGCGACGCCGCGCTGCTGATGAGCCGGCTGGGCGACGCCGACGTGGTGAGCGGCACGCGCACCGCGGCCGAACTGGGCCGCATCCGGCTCGACGATCCGGCCAACATCGATTCGGGCGTGACCAAGGACGCGCGTGACGAGATGGAAGAACTGGCCCGCAACGACGTCAACAGCAGCGGCGGCTCGCGCGGCGCCGGCAAGCTGTGGTTCGCCGCCAATTACCGTCACTGCGGCGCCGCGGCGACCGACAGTTGCTGGGGTTGGACGTCGAACTGACGCACGTCCAATGTTCTAGCCCGGCCGCCGCACAGCGACGCCGGGTTTTTTTGCTGCCGCGGTGCCAGTGGCCGCGCGACGGCGACCTTGGGCCGACCTCAGACCTCGCCCGCTTCCTCGAGGCGCACGCCGATCTTCAGGCTGACCTGCCAGTGGGCGATCTTGCCGTCCTTGAGGTGGCCGCGCACGTCGGTCACTTCGAACCAGTCCAGGTTGCGCAGGGTCTTGCTGGCGCGTTCGATCGCGCGCTTGATCGCGTCGTCGGAAGACACCGTCGACGAGCCGACGATTTCGATCTGTTTGTAGACGTGTTCTGCCATGGAGCTCTCCTTGAGTCGGTCCGGCCCCCGCGGGGCCGTGACGGGCGGACGCCCAAGCATCCGCCAAACTCCGATTGCATCACGTCGTGCGCCGCGCTTCGGTTTAAAAACGTATCGCCGGCGCACCAAGGGTATCGCCGGCGCGGTGCCGCGCTACCGCCGCACGCTACAGCGCCGGGCGGCGCGTGTGATGGGCCGTCACGGCTTGAAACGCCGACGCGGCCCGCAGCAGCAGGTCTTCGCGGTACGGCGCGGCGACCAGTTGCACCGATACCGGCAGCCCTTGTTCGTCGTGGCCGCAAGGCATGGCCAGCGCGCACCAGCCGTAATAGTTGACGAAGCGCGTCAGCCGGCTGGGGGTCGGATCGGCTTCGTGCGCGTCGCCCAGCAATGCGGCGGGAATGGACACGGTCGGCAGCACCAGCAGGTCGACGGTGTCGAAGATGGCCCGGCGCAGCTGCCGGCGCTGCGTGCGCTGGTCGAGCGCGCGGATGTATTGCGCCGCGGTGATGGCGCGGCCGGCCTCGATGCGCCCGCGCGCGCCAGGATCGCCGCTGCCGCCGCCCGCGGCCAGCAGCTCGCCATGCGCGGCATAGCCTTCGGCCGCCATGATGAGGCTGGAGTCATGCTGGTCGGCGGAGAAATCCAGCGCCGGGAACGCCTCGTCGCAGCGCGTGGCATGCAGCCCTTCGAAGACCTCGGCGACGTGGCGCAGGCCCTGCTCGACGGCCGGATGCACGCTGCCGTAATGCTGCGGCGTGGCGCAGGCGATCCGCAGACCACGCAGCGGCTGGCCCAGCGCCGCCAGGAAATCGCGGACCGGCGGCTGCAGCGTGGCCGGATCGGCCGCGTCGGGCCCCTGCATCACCTGCAGCAGCCACGCGGCGTCCTCGGCGGTCCAGGTCATCGGGCCGACCGAGTCGAGCGTGGTGCTCAGCGGCGTCACGCCTGCCTTGCTGACGCGGCCCTCGGTCGGCTTGAGGCCGGTCAGGCCGCAGAAGGCCGCCGGAATCCGCACCGAACCGCCGGTGTCGGTGCCCAGCGCCGCCGACGCCAGCCCGGCCGCCACCGCCACGCCCGACCCGCTGCTGGAGCCGCCCGGCACACGATGGGCCTGGCTGTCCCACGGATTGCGCGGCGTGCCGGCGCCCTGGTTGACGCCCCAGCCGCCGAAGGCCAGTTCGACCATGTGCACCTTGCCCAGCGTGATCGCGCCGGCGCCGTGCAGGCGCTGCGCCACCGTCGCGGTGCCGCGCGCCAGCTCGCGGGTCGCGTAGATGCTGGAGCCGGCGGTGGTGCGGCGCCCTTCGATGTCGATCAGGTCCTTGATCGCCAGCGGGATGCCTTCGAGCAGGCCGAACGGAATGCCCTGCCGCAACCGCGCCTCGCTGGCGCGCGCCTGCTGGATGGCCTGCTCGGCATACAGGTCGACGTAGGCATGCAGCTGCGGGTGGGCCTGCGCGCGCGCGACGAATTCGCCGACCACCTCGACGGGCGACAGGCTGCCGTCGCGGTAGGCCCGGGCGGTATCGGCCAGGGAGAGCTGGGTGATGTCGGTCGCTGCGGCAATCGTGTCGGTCATCGTGAAGCATCCATGCAAGAAGAAGACAAACGGCGGACAGGCGCGCGGCGCGGCAAACGGACGCCGCGACGGGCGCGCAAAATTCGGATCGACCTTAACACCGGCGCGCGCCCGCGCCTACCGTCACGGCGGGCACTGGCGACCGATGCACCCTGGCGGTTCCGCCGGCGGCTTGCGGCACCACGTTACGCACCCGGCTGGTGCGGCCGCTGCGGCTTTTGCGCGACAGGCCGGCGGCTCGTGCGTAGGGGCATGGGCCGCGCCGGACCAACAAAAAACCCGGCAGGCGCGTGGCCATGCCGGGTTGCAGGCGGGCCCGGGCACGGGCCCAGCCGAGCGCGTCGCGTCAGGCGGTCAGGCGCTCGAGCGCCTCGCGGTACTTGGCCGCGGTCTTCTCGAGGATCTCGCGCGGCGCGCGCGGCGCCGGCGGCGTCTTGTCCCACGGCTGGGTCTCGAGCCAGTCGCGGATGAACTGCTTGTCGAACGACGGCGGGCTGATGCCCTCGCGGTAGCCGTCGACCGGCCAGAACCGCGAGGAATCCGGCGTCAGTGCCTCGTCCATCAGGTGCAGCGTGCCGGCCTCGTCCAGGCCGAACTCGAACTTGGTGTCGGCGATGATGATGCCCTTGGTCGCCGCGAACCGCGATGCCTCGGAGTACAGCTGCAGCGTCACGTCACGGATGCGCGCGGCCATCTCGGGACCGACTTCCTTGACCACGTGGGCGAAGTCGACGTTCTCGTCGTGGGTGCCGAACTCGGCCTTGGCGGCCGGCGTGAAGATCGGTTCGGGCAGCTTGCCGGCCTGCTGCAGGCCGGCCGGCAGCGCGATGCCGCAGACCGCGCCGGTGGCCTGGTAGTCCTTCCAACCCGAGCCGATCAGGTAGCCGCGCGCGACCGCCTCGACCAGGATGGGCTTGAGCCGCTTGACCACCACCGCACGGCCGCGCACCTGGTCACGCTCGTCGGCCGCCACCACGTCTCCGGGCGCGATGCCGGTCGAGTGGTTGGGGATCACGTGACCCAGCTTGCCAAGCCAGAACTCGGTCAGCTCGGTCAGCACCTGGCCCTTGCCGGGTATCGGATCGTCGAGGATCACGTCGAACGCGGAGATGCGATCCGACGCCACGATCAGCAGCTTGTCGTCGCCGACGGCGTACATGTCGCGCACCTTGCCGCGCGCCAGGAGCGGCAGGGATCGGATGCTGGATTGGTGCAGGGCAGAAGTCACGGCGATGGGCCTCGATGGGCTGGCAGGCGCGCCAGGCGGCGCTGGAAAAGGAATGCCGCGCCCGGTCGGGCGCGGCATGGGTGCGGCGAGTTTACTGGACCACTTGCGACAGCTTGCCGCTGGCGTACTGCGCGGCGATGTCGGTCAGCGCGATCGGCTTGATCTTGCTGGCGTTGCCGGCGGTGCCGAACTCGACGTAGCGCTGGGCGCAGATCTTCTGCGCGGCGGCGCGGGCCGGCTTGAGGTACTCGCGCGGGTCGAACTTTTCGGGGTTCTCGGCGAAGAAGCGGCGGATCGCGCCGGTCATGGCCAGGCGGATGTCGGTATCGATGTTGATCTTGCGCACGCCGAACTTGATGGCTTCCTGGATCTCCTCGACCGGCACGCCGTAGGTTTCCTTCATGTTGCCGCCGAACTGGCGGATCTCGGCCAGCAGCTCTTGCGGCACGCTCGAGCTGCCGTGCATCACCAGGTGGGTGTTGGGCAGGCGGGCGTGGATTTCCTTGATGCGCGAGATCGACAGGATGTCGCCAGTGGGCTTGCGGGTGAACTTGTAGGCGCCGTGGCTGGTGCCGATGGCGATCGCCAGCGCGTCCAGCTGCGTGCGGCGCACGAAGTCGGCGGCCTGCTCGGGATCGGTCAGCAGCTGATCCATCGTCAGCTTGCCGTCGGCGCCGTGGCCGTCTTCCTTGTCGCCTTCCATGGTCTCGAGCGAGCCCAGGCAGCCCAGTTCGCCTTCGACGGTCACGCCCAGCTTGTGCGCGGTATCGACCACGGTCTTGGTGACCTCGACGTTGTAGTCGTAGTCGGCGATCGTCTTGCCGTCTTCCTTGAGCGAACCGTCCATCATCACGCTGGAGAAGCCCAGGTCGATCGCGCCCTGACAGATCTTGGGCGACTGGCCGTGATCCTGGTGCATGACGACCGGGATGTGCGGGTAGCTCTCGACGGCGGCCTGGATCAGGTGCTTCAGGAAGGTTTCGCCAGCGTATTTGCGGGCACCGGCCGAGGCTTGCATGATGACCGGGCTGTCGGTCTCGGCGGCGGCTTCCATGATGGCCTGGACCTGCTCCAGGTTGTTCACGTTGAAAGCCGGGATGCCGTAGCCGTGCTCAGCGGCATGGTCCAGCAGCTGGCGCATGGAAACGAGGGCCATGAAGTTCTCCTGAAATTGTGATGTGATGACGTGGATTTGAAAAATTCGGGCCTGAAATCGGGGGGCTCCCCCGCGAACGGGTTCGATTTTACCGGAGCCTGACAACATGACCGTATCCGTTCCCTACAGCGCAGCCGCCGCCGTCGTGACCTTCTGGCACGAGGCCGGCCCGGCCCGCTGGTTCGCCAAGGACGCGGCCTTCGATGCCGACTTCGCCGGCCGCTTCCTCGACCTGCACATGGCCGCCGCGCGGGGCGAACACGAGGCCTGGCTGGCGTCGCCCGACGGCGCGCTGGCGCTGATGATCCTGCTCGACCAGTTTCCGCGCAACGCGTTCCGCGGCACCGGCCACATGTTCGCCACCGATGGCCTGGCGCTGGCCTACGCACACCGCGCCATCGACGCCGGCCACGACCGCCAGGTCGATGCGGCGCTGCAGCAGTTCTTCTACCTGCCGCTCGAGCACGCCGAGGATCTGGCGCAGCAGGACCGCTCGGTGGCGCTGGCGCGCCGGCTGGATGCCGAGTTCCTCAAATGGGCGGTGCTGCACCAGGACGTGATCCGGCGCTTCGGCCGCTTTCCGCATCGCAATGCGCTGCTGGGCCGGCAGACCACCGCCGACGAACAGGCTTTCCTGGATGGCGGCGGCTTCGCGGGCTGACGCGCGACGGCGCCGCCCGCGCGCGGTGCAAACGCGGTCAGGGCTTGAAGGCGCCGATGAAGATCGCCGGATCGACCCGCGCGTCGTTCAGGCTGACGTTCCAGTGCAGGTGCGGGCCGGTGGCGCGGCCGGTCGCGCCGACGCGGCCCAGCTGTTGGCCACGCGCCAGCACCTGGCCCGGTTTGACGTCGATCACCGACAGGTGGCAGAACATGCTGATGAAGCCCTGGCCGTGGTCGACGAAGACCGTTTTGCCGTTGAAGAAATAATCACCCACCAGCGTCACCACGCCGCCGGCCGGCGCCTTGATCGGCGTGCCGGTCGGCACGGCGAAGTCCAGGCCCGAATGCGGATTGCGCTCTTCGCCGTTGAAGAAACGCTTCAGGCCGAACGGGCTGGAGAGCCGGCCGCCGTCGACCGGCCGGTCGAGCTTGACGTTGCTGGGCAGGTCGGGCCGGAAGCTGCGGTAGGCGCGGGTCTGCTCGTCCAGCTCACGTTCGATGCGTTTGAGGTCGGCCGGATCGGGGCTGACCTGGCGGCGATTCTTCAGCGTGATGTGCTGGGCTTCGTACTGCTTGTCGCCGACCTCGAAGGGCACGCTGCGCGACGCGCCGCCGTCCTTGACCTGCAATACCTGCTTGCCGGGCTTGGCCGACAGCGGAATGCCGACCACCGCGATCCAGCGCTTGCCGTCCTCGCGCAGCACCATCACCGGCTTGCCCTGGAAGCTGGCCTGCGGCGCCTGGGCGCCGTCGCCCAAGCCCAGCACCGCGACGCCGCCGGGTACCGGCTGGTTCAGCAGCCGCGTGATGAAGCCCTGCGCCTGCGCGGTGCCGGCCGGCAGCAAGGCCGCCAGCGGCGCCAGCAGCAGCGCGGCGGC
>JAEZBO010000195.1 GCA_023427085.1 Pseudomonadota bacterium | reverse complement strand
CCGCGCTGACCGCGCGCCGGTGAGCCCGCAAGGCATGCCAGGACGCCGGCCATGAACGATCCCCGCCGCGTGCCCGCCCCCGACGACGCCGCCGGCGCCACGGCCCAGGCGCCGCGCGGACGGCTGCTGACGCAGTCGATCGTGTCGATCCTGGACCAGGGCTGGCTCAGCGCCTTGAACCTGGGCGTGGGCCTGTTGCTGATCCGGCTGGCGACCAAGGAAGACTACGGCATCTATGCGCAGCTGTTCGTCGGCGGGCTGCTGGCGACCACCATCATCGACGCGCTGATCACCAATCCGCTGACCACGCTCAGCGCCAGCCTGCACGGCGCGCAACGCCACGCGCTGCTGGCGCGGCTGGCGCGCTTCCAGCGGCAGCTGGCGCTGGCGATCGCGGTGCTGACCGGCATCGCCTGCGTCGTCGCGACGCATCTGGGCGCTGGCGGCCCGGCCTGGCTGCTGGGCCTGTGCTTCGCCGCCTATGTCTACGCCAACGCGCGCCGCGAGTACCAGCGCAGCATGGGCTTCATCGACGGCCGGCCGGACCGGGTGTTTCGCACCGACCTGATCTACGGCCTGGGCGTGATCGTCGGCGCCGCGCTGCTGGCCTGGCAACAGTGGCTGAACCTGCCGGCGCTGTTCGCGGTGCTGACGCTGGCCAGCGTGGCCGCGCTGCGCACCGGGCCGGCGCTGCCGCACATCGCCCACGATCCGGTGGCCTACCGCCAGACGCTGCAGACCGCCTGGCTGCGCGGCAAGCATGCGCTGCCGGGCGCGACGGCCTCGTGGGTGATCAACTACAGCTATCTCTACGTCACCGCGCTGTGGCTGGGCGTGACCGCCTCGGCCGACCTGAGCGCCTCCCGGCTGTTGCTGATGCCGGTGTCGCTGTGCGTGGTGGCGTGGGCGCGGGTGGCCTGCCCGATGATGGGCCGCCTGCTGGCCCAGGCCCCGGGCCGGCTCGGCAAGCTGCTGCTGGCCTCGAGCATCGGCCTCGAGCTGCTGGCGGCCGGCTACCTGCTGGTGCTGTGGCTGGCGCTGCCGTGGCTCGAGCGTCATGTGCTGAGCGCCGACTACCTGGGCCTGGACGGCCTGGTGATCGCCTGGGGCCTGTACTTCATCGTCTATTCGGCGCGCTGGATCGCCACCGCGCTGCTGATGGCGGCCGACCGTTATCTGGCGCTGCTGCGCGCGACGCTGGCCGGCCTGGCGCTGCTGGTCGTGGTGTTCCCGATCGCGCTGAGCACCCATGGTACGATCGGCGCGGTGGCTGCCCTGGCGATCGCCGAGGCCTTCACGCTGGGCCTGCTGGCGCTGATCGCCAGGCCCCTGCTGCGCCGCCTGCCGGACGCGACGAGCCCCCAGCCATGAACCTGAGCATCTGCCTGTGCACGTATCGCCGACCGCAACTGCTCGAGCAGCTGCTGCTGGCCGTGTCGCAACTGGACTTCGGCGACTACCGCGCCGAGCTGGTGCTGGTCGACAACGACCCCGAGGCCTCCGGCCTGCCGGTCGCGCACCGCTGGCAGGACCGCCTGGGCATTCCGCTGCGTGCGCTGCACGAACCGGTGCCCAACATTTCACAAGCTCGCAACGCCTCGGTGCACCACGCCCGCGGCGAGTTCGTGCTGATCCTCGACGATGACGAACAACCGGTGCGCGACTGGGCCAGGCTGTTGATGCAGGCGCAGGCCGCGCATTCGGCCGACGTGGTGTTCGGCCCGGTGCTGCCGACCTTTCACCCCGAGACGCCCGACTGGATCCGCGACGGCGGTTTCTTCGCGCCGCGCAGCCATCCGACCGGCACGCGGGTCGGCCCGCACGAAGGCTATACCAGCAACGTGCTGGTGCGCCGCAGCCTGGCGCTCAAGCTGCCCGGTCCGTTCGATCCGGCTTTCGGCCGATCGGGCGGCGAGGACGTGATGGTCTTCCACGACCTGGCCAAGCTGGGCGCGGTGATGATCTGGTGTGACGAAGCCGCGGTCACCGAGTACGTGCCGCCGTCGCGCACCACGCTGCGCTGGGTGCTCAAGCGCGCCCACTGGGGCGGCGAAGTGCTGGTGCGCACCCGCATCCAGCGCCTGCGCGGCGCGCCGCGTACCCGGCTGCGGCTGCGCATGGGCGTGCGCGCCGCGGTGCAACTGTTGGTCGCGGCCCTGGCCGCGCTGGCGACCAGCCCGTTTTCCCGCACGCGCTCGCGGCTGTGGCTGCGCACCGCGGCGTCGCAAGTCGGCAAGCTGCGCATCGCCGCCGGAGGCACCAGCAGTGACCACGCATCCTGACACCCAGGCGGCGGTGGCCGACGGCTACCGGCCGCTGCCCTGGCTCGATACGCTGCTGGTGGTCTGCGTCCTGACGCTGACGATCGCGTTTCCGCAATTGCGCAGCTCGGGCATGTTCAACATCCAGGCCTCGACGGTGGTCGACTCGACCAGCGGCTCGGCACTGATGCAGATGGTCTACGGCGGCAGCTTCCTGCTGGCCGGCTATGTGTTCTGGCACAACCAGCGGCTGGTGCTGCGATCGATCCGCCAGGGCGGCTTCATGCTGCCGGCGATGCTGCTGTTGCTGGCGGCCAGCACGCTGTGGTCGGGCTATCCCGAAGTGACCTTCAAACGCGCCATCCAGCTGGCCGGCCTGTTTCTGATCGGCGCGCTGGCCGCCTTGCCGGGCATCCGCAGCGCGATGCTGTGCACCATCCTGCGGCGCGCGCTGACCACGATGCTGGCCTTGTCGATGCTGATGGCGCTGGCCTTGCCGCAATACGGCGTCGACGTCGCGCTGGACCAGGCCTGGCAGGGCATCTTCTGGCAGAAGAACACGCTGGGCGCGGCCTGCGCCTTCTGTGCGCTGGTGTGGCTGCATACCGGCTGCGAAGGCCTGTGCCGGCCACGCACCTGGATGGCCGGCCTGCTGTTCTCGGTGTTCATGCTGGTGATGTCCAAGAGCAGTACCTCGCTGCTGGTGCTGGTCATCGCGATCGGCCTGTACGTGGCGATCCGCTACCTGGGCGTGCTGCAACAGGCCATCAGCGCCATCGCGCTGCTGGTGCTGGCGGTCGGCGTGGCGCTGGGCGTGCACCTGTTCTACACCTATACCGGCCACCTGCCGACCTGGCAGGACATCACCAGCCCGCTGACCGCCATCGTCGGCAAGGGCTCGGACCTGACCGGCCGCACCGACATCTGGCGCATGCTGCAGCTGTCGATCGCGCAGCACCCCTGGCTGGGCACCGGCTACGGCGCGTTCTGGATCGGCGAAGGCGGGCCGGCCCAATACATCGCCGACCAGATCTACTGGATGCCGTCGCAGGGCCACAATGGCTACCTCGACCTGATCAACGAAACCGGCTTCGTCGGCCTGGCGATGCTGGCGCTGCTGATGCTGATGCACCTTCATCGGCTGGTCAGACTGGCGCGCTACGATCGCGGCACCGCGGCCCTGCACATCGGCTTCCTCGCCATGATCGCCATCAGCAATTTTTCCGAAACCTATCTGTTCGCCGGCGTGGCCTTCCAGACCTGCCTGTTCATCTACTCGTGCCTGATCGTCGCCAATACCCTGGCCGAGCACCGCTTGCAGGCCGCCCGCGCAGCGCGGGCGCCGCGGGCCGCGATGCTGTCGCCGCGCCATGATGCGCTGGCCTGAGCGCCGCCGTGGCGCGCCCGGCGCCCGGCTGGCCGCCTGCATCGGCGCGCTGGCCGCGTTGCTCGCGCCCCTGTTGCCGCTGGCGGCCCACGCGCAAGGCCAGCCCGCGGCCAGCCAGTACCGCTATGCGATCGACGAGGACCGCCTGGGCGGCGCGCCGGATCAATCGGCGCTCAACAGTCCGCTGGACGCCAGCGCGCGCTTGTTCGTGCGCGACGGCGCCTTCTACCGGGTCGGCCCGGACGGCCAGCCCGGCACCGCCGACGATACGCGCGTGCGGCTGTACGGCATCAACCTGAGCTTCGAATCGAATTTTCCGGCGCCGGCACAGGCGCGCCAGATCGCGCAGCGGCTGCGCAAGCTGGGCTTCAACGCGGTGCGCCTGCATCACCTGGACACGCTGCCGGGCCGCGAGGTCGATCCGCCGCGCAGCATCCTGACCGATGGGCCCTTCCCCAGCTACAACGACACCGCGGTGCAGCGGCTGCGCGGGTTCATCCAGGCGCTCGCCGCGGAGGGGCTGTACACCAACCTGAACCTGCGGGTCGGCTACGTGTTGCGGCCGGCGGTGGACCAGGTGCCGCCCTTCGATGCCAACGCGCTGCAGCGCGCGCTGGGTGCGCCGATGTTCGTCTACGAGCCCCGCGCGGTGGCGCTGCACGAACGCAACGCCCGCGAGCTGATCGAGCGGCTGGGGCTGGCCGGCAATCCGGCGCTGGCGATGGTCGAGATCAACAACGAGTCGTCGCTGCTGGCGGCCTGGCATGCGCGCCAATGGCAGGATGCGGTGCCGCCGGCCTATCAGCCGCTGCTGGCGGCGCGCTGGCAGCAATGGCTGCGCCAGCGGCATGGCTCGATCGAACAGGCCTGCGCGGTCTGGCGCGACTGCAGCGCCGCCGACCGCCAGCAGGTGCCGCTGATGGCGCCGGCCGCCAGCGGCGTGAGCAGCTCGACCGCCGGCGCGCTGGCGCAGAAGATGCGCGACCGGCTGTCGTCGCTGTCGCTGGACGTGCTGGGCCGCGAGCCCGCCGCCGGGCCCGCCTTGCAGGCCGAGGACGCGCCGGCGCGGCTGCGCGATTTCCTGCTGTTCCTGGCCGATACCGACAGGGACTACTACGGCCGCATCGCCGATGTGGTGCGGGCCAGCGCCGGTCCGCGGGTGCCGATCACCGGCACGCAGATGGCCTACGGCGGGATCCTGAATCTCGATTCGCACGCGCAGATGGACTACATCGACGAACATTTCTACGTCGATCATCCGGAGTTCATGCGCGGCTTCGCGCAGCCGCGCGACTGGCGCATCTGGGATACCGCGCTGTCGGACAACCAGCTCGACCGGCTGGCGCGGGTCGCGATGCTGCGCGACAGCCGCAAGCCCTATGTGATGAGCGAGTACAACCACCCCTTCCCGAGCCGGCGCGGCGCCGAGATCCTGCCGCTGATGGCGGCCATCGGGGCGATGCAGGATTGGGACGGCCTGTTCTTCTTCGATTACGGCAACCTGTTCGACCGCGGCGACGCGCCCGGCAATTTTGCGCTGCGCGGCGACTGGGGCAAGGCGGTGCTGGCGGGGCAAAGCGCGCGGCTGTTCCGCAGCGGCGACCTGGCCGCGCTGACGCCCACCCGCTACGTGCCGCTGGACCGCGAGCAGATGGCCATGATCGCCGCCCGCACGCAGGACAACGACACCGCCGCGCAACTGGCCGCGCTGGCCGGCACGCCGCCCGCCGCCTTGCTGCAGGCGCGGCTGGGCGTGACGCCGCTGGACCC
>JAEZBO010000180.1 GCA_023427085.1 Pseudomonadota bacterium | reverse complement strand
GCACCCGCCGGTGCCGCATGGGATACGCCGGCGGCCATCGCCCGCCGCCAACGCGCCGCGCTCATGCCGCTCTCCCCATCAGCCCTTGCGGCCGGAACGCCAGCACCCCGACCATGATCAGGAAGGTGAACACCACACCGTAGGTCGGCGCGTAGGCCAGCCCGAAGGTTTCGGCCAGGCCGATCAGCAAGGCGCCGATGGCGGTGCCGACGATGCTGCCCATGCCGCCGACGATCACCACCACCAGCGAGGCCAGCAGGTAACGCACGTCCTCGCCCGGCGCGATCGACAGCGCGGTGCCGCCCATCACGCCGGCAAAGCCCGCCAGGC
The DNA here is from genome assembly GCA_023427085.1 of Pseudomonadota bacterium. GTDB lineage: Bacteria > Pseudomonadota > Gammaproteobacteria > Burkholderiales > Burkholderiaceae_B > Orrella. The sequence goes on along the minus strand of JAEZBO010000180.1, from coordinate 9,181 downwards.
CGGCACCGATCGCGAAGGTGATCGCGAACACCTTCTGCACGTTGACGCCGCTGGCGGCCAGCATCTGTTTGTCGTCGACGCCGGCGCGGATCATCATGCCGACCCGGGTGCGGTTCAGGAACAGCCACAAGGCCACGCCGATCACCACCGCCGAGGCCAGCACCACCAGCCGGAAGCCCGAATACTTGCCCACCCACGGCACCGTCACGACTCCCATCAGCCAGCCGGGCGGATCGAACTGGTAGGTCTCGCCGCCCCAGATCCACAGGAAACAGTCGGCCAGCACGATCGACAGGCCCAGCGTCACCAGTGTCTGCCGCAGGTCCTGGCCGGCCATGTGGCGAAAGATCAGCCATTGCAGCAGCACGCCGGTGACCGCGGTGGACAGGAAACCCACGGCCAGCGCCAGGAACCACGAGCCGGTCGCGTCGCCGACTGCGTAGCCGAGGTAGCCGCCCAGCAGGAACAGCGAGCCGTGCGCCAGGTTGACGTTGCGCATCAGGCCGAACACCAGCGTGAAGCCGCTGGCCACCAGGAAGTACAGCGCCGCCAGCGTCAGGCCGTTCAGCAAGGACAGGCCGAACAGCCTGGCGTTGTCGCTGATGGCCCAGAGCGCCAGCGCCGCCAGCAGCACGGCCCCCGATGCGGCGGCCCACGTCGTCGCGCGGATCTTCACGGCGGCTCCTAGGCGGCCCAGCGCGTGCTGCGCACGCTCTGGATCTGCGGCGCGCGGTGGAACTCGCCATCCTTCATCACCGCCAGGATGCGCGCCTTGTCCTGCAACACCTTGATGTCGGCCAGCGGATCGCCGTCGACCAGCAGGATGTCGGCCAGCCAGCCCTCGCGGATCTGGCCGAGCTCGTCGCCGCGCATCATGATCTGGCCGCCGTAGGCGGTGGCCGAACGCAGCGCCTGCGCCGGCGTCATGCCGACATACTTGACGAAGTATTCGAGGTCCTTGGCGTTGGTGCCGTGCGGCGTCCACGCAAAGCCGTAGTCGCCGCCGGGCAGGATGCGCACGCCGCGCTGATGGATCTTGCGCATCGATTCGACCGCCACCTCGAGCTCGCGGTGATAGCCCATCTCCTTGGTGCGTTCGGGCGTCAGGCCCCACTCCGAGGCGTGGTACGAGGTGTTGATCAGCCACGCCAGTCCCGGCGCGACGAAGATCTTGTCCTTGTTGGCCTCGAGCATGTCGAGCGCCTCTTCGTCGGTGAAGCTGGCGTGGTAGATGATGGTGATGCCATGGCGGATGCACTGCTTGATCGACTCGCACGAGCGCGCATGCGCCGCGACCCGCTTGCCGAAGCGGCGCGCCTCGGCCACGCACATCGCCACTTCCTCTTCGGAGAACTGCGTCAGCTCGGCCGCCAGGCCGGCGATGTATTCGCCGGACAGGTTGATCTTGAGCTGGTCGACGCCATGCTTGACGAACTGACGCACCATGCGGCGCATCTCTTCCGGCCCGGAGACGATGGCGCCGAAGCTGAGCTCCTCGAACGGCAGGTGCGGCGGCATCGAGTCACCCAGCCCGCCCACCGTGGTGATCTCCTGGCTGGCCGCCAGATAACGCGGGCCGACCGCCAGGCCGCGCTCGATCGACTCGCGCGTCACCACGTCCAGCCTCGGCTTGGCGGTGGCGGCGCCGACGCACGAGGTCCAGCCCATGTCCAGGTAGCGGCGCGCCACGTGCAGGCACCACACCATGTGCTCTTCGGGCGGCATGCGCTGGATCGAATCGAGCGAGGGCTGGTCGTTCCACGAGAAGTGCGTGTGCGCCTCGACCATGCCGGGCATCAGGAACGCGCCGGCGCCATCGACCACGGTCACGCCGCTGACCGGCAGCGTGCGCAGGCCGCGCGCGACGCGGGCGATGCGATTGCCCTGCACCAGCACCTCGCCCATATAGGGGGTGTCGCCAGTGCCTTCGTAGATGCGGACGTTGGTGAACAGTACATCGGCCATGCTTGCCTCCAGAGCCGCCCAGCGGCGATCGGAACAGCGAAAACAGGGAGAACGGGGCGCGTCAGGCGCCGCGCCCGGCGTAGAAGTCGACGAGATCGCGCAGGCAGTCTTCCGGACGCTCGAACAAGGTCCAGTGGCCGCAACGCGGATAGGTGCGCAGCCGGCTGCCGGCGATGCGGTCGGCCATCGCCCGCACCGCCTGCGGCGGCGCGACCGGGTCCTCCTCGCCGGTCACCATCAGCGTCGGACAGCGCAGCGTCTCGATGGCGGCCGGCTGGGCCTGCGCCAGCGCGGTGCAGCTGCGCGCATAGCCGTCGGGGTCCTGCCGCATCACGCTCTCGCGCACCAGCGCGACCGCGACCGGCCGGCTGCGGCGGGTCTCGGACGAGGTGGCCGCGGCGACGATGGCGTCGGCGATCTCCTGCATGCCGGCCGCGCCTTCGTCACGGGCCTTCTGGGCGCGCGCCAGGATGCCGGCGCGGGCGCCGTCGGGCGGGCACAGCAGCGGGCCGAACAAGGCCAGGCTGCGCACCCGCGCGGGCTCGCGCACCGCCAAGTGCTGGCAGACGATGGTGCCCAGCGAGTGCCCGACAAAATGCGCGCGCTCGATGTTCAGCCGGGTACAGACCGCCAGCACCGCGTCGACCAGCGACTCGATGCTGAGCTCGCCCTGCACGCCGGCCGAGCGCGCGCTGCCCGGCAGGTCGATGCGCACCACGCGCTGGCGCGGCCAGGCCTGCAGCACCGGGGTCCAGTTGTTGGACGAACCGCCCAGGCCGTGCAGGCAGACCACGGCCTCGCCTTCGCCCTGCTCTTCGACCGCGATGCGTTGGATCAGATGGGTGCTCATTGGAACGGGTTCTCCAGTGTGCCGATGCCTTCGATATCGATGCTGACCACGTCGCCGGCGCGCAGGAACACGGGCGGCTGCAGGCCCATGCCGACGCCGGCCGGCGTGCCGGTGGCGATCACGTCGCCAGGGTGCAGCGTGATGCCGCGCGAGCAGGTCTCGATCAGCGTGGGGATGTCGAAGATCAGGTCACGGGTGCGCGCCTGCTGACGCAGCTGGCCGTTGACGCGGCAGGTCAGCAGCAGGTCGCGGCCGTCGATCTCGTCGGCCGAGACCAGCCACGGACCCATCGGACAGAAGGTGTCGAAGGACTTGCCCAGGTCCCACTGCTGGTGGCGCATCTGCACGTCGCGCGCGGTGACGTCGTTGACGATGGTGTAGCCCCACACGTGCTCCATCGCCCGCGAAGCCGGGATGTCGCGCCCGCCGCGCCCGATCACCACGGCCAGCTCGGCCTCGTAGTCGATCTGGTCCGAGACGCCGCGCGGCAGCCGCACCGTGTCGCCGCTGGCGATCACCGTCTCGGGCAGCTTGGTGAAGATGATGGGCCACTGGCCGTCCTGCGTGTCGTTGCCCTTGAAGACCGAGTCGGACAGCTCACGCGCATGGGCGCGGTAGTTGCGGCCGACACAGAACAGATTGCGGCGCGGCCGGGGCAGCGGGGCTTCGAGCCGCACCGCCGAGCGTGGCAGCCGCAGGCCCGGCTGCGGCAGCGGCCGGCCGCTGGCCTGATGCTCGATCAGCGCCAGCGCGCCGCGCTTGCGCACGGCTTCGCCCAGGTCGATCGGCGCCAGCTCGCGGCCGTCCGGGGACACCAGGCCCGCGCAGCGGCGCCCGCCCCATTGCCATGTTGCGATCCTCAAGGAAGTCTCCTCGCGATGCGATTATTTTTAGACCTGTGTCTCTATTTAAGACTCGGGTCTCATTTTTTGCCGATCTTAAGAGCCGCATTTTTCACTGTCAACAAATAGCTGTGCCGCATTGCGGCATAAACGCCGGCCGCGTCGCACGCGTTTCGATAGCCGATGCCGGCACGCATGGCTTACGTCATAATGAGCGCGGCCCGTCGGGCACGGCCTGTCCAGGCGCGACCCATGAGGGCGCGGCTGCCGGCGCGGACCGCCCGGCGGCGTACCGGCCAAGCCTGCGCGCGCCGATGAACACAGCACCGAGAACGATTGGAGACACGATGGCAGCCACTTCCTTGCGCCGCACGCCGGTACCGGAGATCCCCAGCACTGGACCTCGCGCGCGCACCTGGAACCGCTTGATCGAGGCCGCCAACCAACTGGTCGAAGAAGGCCGCACGCCGACCGTCGCCGAGGTCGCGGTGCGCGCGCAGGTCTCGCGCGCCACCGCCTATCGCTACTTTCCGTCGCGCAGCACGCTGATCACGACGATGGTGCATTCGGCGCTCGGACCGGTGCGTTCGTGGACCTCGTCCAAGCAGGACGGCCGTGAACGGGTCATCGAACTGTTCGAGTCGACCTTTCTGCGCTTCAAGGACTTCGAACCGCACATGCGCGCGGCCGCGCAGCTGGCGCTGGAGCACCAGGCGCTCGAACGCGCCGGCCTGCTCGAGGAAGAACCCTACCGGCGCGGCCATCGTGTCGGCATCCTGGCGCACGCGGTCGATCCGTTTCGCACCCAGGTGCCGCGCAAGTCGATCGACCGGCTGCAGAAGGCGCTGTCGATCGTCTACGGCATCGAGCCGCACATCGTGCTCAAGGACATCTGGGGCGCCAAGAACCGCGAGGTCGAGGCCATCGTGTTCTGGATCGTCGAGGCCCTGATCGCGGCGACGCTGAAAGAGCCGGCGGCGCCGGACAGCGCCTCGGGCAGCGCACCTGCACGCGCCGGCTCGGGAGCCGGTTCAGCCGCGAGAGCAGCCAGGAAATCAGGATCGGAAGCGGGGGCCGGCACGGTGGCAGTGGCGGCCAAGGCGGCACGCAAGACCCGGCCGGTCGGCCCCGCTCGCAAGCGCGCCGCGTCCGGTCGGACCAAGTAGGCGGACTGCGTCAGACAGCTACGTCAGACGGCCAGCTTGCCGCCCAGCAACAGCAGGCCGAACAACAGCACCGCCAGCGCCGCCGCGCCCTGGATCACCGCGCGCACCACGCCGCCCCAGCGGCTCTGGCGCCCGCTGAGCCGCACGGCCAGATCGCCCGCCAGCAAGGTCGCGCAGGCCAGCGCCGCGACCGTCAGGCCGGTGCCCAGGCCCATCGCCAGCGCCGACGCGATGCCGGCCCAATAGAACTGCTGAGACAACGCGAACACCAGCACGATGATCGCGCCGGTGCAGGGCCGCAGCCCGACCGAGAAGATCGCCGCGCTGGCACGCCGCCAGTCGAGCCGGCCCGCCACCTGCGTGGCCTCGGGGATATGCGCGTGGCCGCAGCAGTCGTCGTCGTGATGATGATGCGCGTGGTCGTGGTGGTGAGCGTGAGAATGCGCGTGATCAGACGCAGCGCCGCCATGGATGACGGCGTGCCCGTAAGCAGGCGCATGACCATGTTCATGCTCGTGTCCTTGCCCGTGCTCATGTGCATGGCCGTGCCCGGCGTGATGCGCCCCCGGCCCCATATAAGCCGGCCCCCGCTGCAGCCGCCGTTGTCCGGCCCAGCGCAGCAGCGGCAGCAGCGCGCGCCGCCACGTCAGCCACAGGCCCAGCAGCACCACCAGCCCATACGAGCCGGTCTCGAGCCACCAGGTCGCGCGGTTCATCACCACGCCGGTCACGTTCAGCACCATGCCGGCGATCGTCACCAGCACGATCGCGGTCGCCGCCTGCACCATGGCCGAAGCCAGCGCCAGGATCGCGCCGTTGCGCACGGTCTGCCGGTTGGCCAGCACATACGAAGAAATCACCGCCTTGCCATGGCCTGGCCCCAGCGCATGGAACACGCCATAAGCGAAAGACAACCCCGCCAGCAGCCAGCCGGCCTGGCCGTCCTGCTGCCAGGCCCGCAACGCGCCGGTCAGCTGGCGGTAGAAATGACTCTGCCACGCCGACATCTGCGCGAAGAACCCCGACAGCCAGCCGTCGCCGGCAGGCATCGCACGGGTTTCGGGCACGCCGAAGGGATGCGAGGACTGCGCATGGGCCAGCCACGGCCAGCTCATCATCAGCAACAACAACAACAGCAGCGACGCGACCATCAGGCGCCGCGGGATCGGAACATTCAGGAGCATCGGACAGCGAGTCGGTGGGTCAGCGATTTGGTGATGGCGAACAGTTCGTCGGGCAGCGTCTCGGCATCGGCCGGGATCTCGGCCAGTTGTTGCATGGTCTCGAAATCGACCTCGCGCGGCGGGCGGTAGGCGATGCTGCAGCCGGCCCGCGGCGGCGCCAGCGTCACGGTCGCGGGCTTGAAGTCATAGGCGACGAAGAAGGTCGGATCGTAGATGTCGATGTCGGCCGCCAGCGGCCCGGCCGGCAGCGGCTGGGCCAGCGGCAGTTCGAACGACAGCGTCAGCCGGCCGGCCTGCTGGTCCCAGACGACCTTGGCGCCGCGCGGCTCGCCGAAAGGCAGCGTGCGGCCGTCGACCATCACGCGGGTGAAGTAATGGCTTTGCGGATCGCCCAGCGCCTGCACCCAATCGTCGGCCATGCCCTGCAGGCCGGCCGGCAGGTACTGGCCCGACTTGTCGCGATCCAGGCCTTGCAGCGAATACACCGAAGACATCTCGTCGAACATCCAGTGCTGGCTGATGGCCGTCATGCGGCCCTGCGCGTCGAACTTGACGGTGGCCTGGGCGTCGATCCACATATGCGGGTGGGCATCGGCGCGCCAGGGCATCGCCACGGCGGCGGCAAACAGCGTCAAGGACGCAAGGCGTCCAGGAATCGGGAGGCGTTCCATTCGAGCAGATCCAGATAGGTCGCGGCGGGCTGCCCGGGCTCGGACAGCGCGTCCGAGTAGAGCGTACCACCGGCCTTTGCGCCGGTTTCGCGTGCGATCTGTTCGACCAGCCGGGGGCTGGAAACGTTCTCGACGAATACCGCCGGCACCTGTTTCTGCTTGACCTGGCGGATCAGCCCGGCCATCTGCGAGGCCGACGGCTCGGCCTGGGTCGACAGGCCCGACACCGCCAGCAGATCGAGCCCGTAGGCCTGGCCGAAATACGCAAAGGCCTCGTGCGAAACCAGCGCGCGGCGGCGCTCGGCCGGCAATGCGGCGAACTCGGTGCTCAGACGCTGGTGCAGCGCCTGCAGCTTGACCGCATAGGCCTGCGCGCGCTGGCGATAGCCTTCGGCATTGGCCGGATCGGCGGCCGCCAGCCCCTCGGCGATGTTCAGCGCATAGCGCACGCCCTGGCGCGGGTCCTGCCATGCGTGCGGGTCCCACTCGCCGTGCGCGTGGCCATGATGATCGTCATGGTCATGGTCGTGGTCGTGGTCGTGATCGTGGTCGTGCTTGGCCGCCGACTTGCCGTGTGCATGATCATGCTTGTGGTCATGATCGTGCTTGTGATCGTGATCATGCTTGTGGCCATGATCGTGCCGGCCCTGCTCCGCCGGCGCGTGGCCGTCATGCGAGAACCGCAGCGGCGTCACGCCCTCGGTCGCCACGATGGTGCGTCCGGCGAAGCCCGACGACTGCACCAGCCGCGGCAGCCAGGTCTCGAATTCCAGACCGTTGACCACCAGCACCTGCGCGCCGGCCAGCGTGCGCACGTCGGCCGGCCGCGGCTCGTAGACGTGCGCGTCGCCGCCGCGCCCGACCAGCGTGCTCACCGAGACGTCCGGCCCGCCGACCTGCTGCGTGATGTCCTGCAGGATCGAAAAGCTGGTCACCACGTTCAGCGGGGCGGCCAGCGCGGCGCCGCAGCCGGCCAGCGCCATGGCGGCGAGGCCGGCGCGCGACAGGCGTGAGAACGCGTTCAGCAGGGTCATGAGGATTCTCCATGGGACAAGGGGGAACGGGCGCGGCCGAACAGCCCGCCCAGCGGGCCGGCCGCGACCGACACGAGATAGAAGGCGCCGGCCACCAGGATGATGGCGGCCGAGGCCGGCAGGTCCAGGTGATACGACAGCAGCAGGCCGACGACGCAGGCCGACATGCCCAGCGCCATCGCCAGCGCGATCTGGCGATCCAGCGTGCGGCACCAGAAGCGCGCGCTGGCGGCCGGCAGCATCATCAGCCCGACCGCCATCAGCGTGCCCAGCACCTGGAAACCCGCGACCAGGTTCAACACCACCAGACACAAGAAAGCCATGTGCACGCGTCCGCCCGGCGCACCCACGGCGCGCGCGAAACCCGGGTCCAGGCACTCGGCCACCAGCAGCCGGTAGGCGGCGGCCAGCGCCAGCAGCGTGATCGTGGCGCTGACGGCGACCAGTTTCAGCGCATCGTCGTTCAATCCCAGCACGGTGCCGAACAGCAGGTGCAGCAGGTCCATGTTCGAGCCGCGCAGCGACACCAGCAGCACGCCCAGCGCCAGCGATATCAGGTAGAACGACGCAAAGCTGGCGTCCTCGCGCAGCGGCGTGCGGCGCGCCACGAAACCGGCCAGCAGCGCCACCGCCAGCCCGGTGACCAGGCCGCCGGCCAGCATCGCGCCCAATGACAGCCCCGACACCAGGAAGCCCGCCGCCACGCCGGGCAGGATGGCGTGCGACATCGCATCACCCATCAGGCTCATGCGGCGCAGCACCAGGAACACGCCCAGCGGCGCGCAGGCCGCGGCCAGCGTCACGCTGCCGGCGAGCGCGCGGCGCATGAAACCAAAATCCAGGAACGGCGACACCAGCAGTTCGAACAGGCTCGTCACAGCGCGCCTCCTCGTGCCAGCGCCAGGTTGTCCTCGCTCAGCACCTGGGCGGTCGGGCCCCAGGCCAGCACCCGGCCGGCCAGCAGCAGGGCTTGCGGGAAATGCCGGCGCACCAGGTCCAGATCGTGCAGCACCGCCACCACCGTGCGCCCCTGCGCATGCCAGCCGGCGATCACCTCGAGCAGGATGTCGGTGGTCTCGCCATCGACGGCGGCGAACGGTTCGTCCAGCAGCATCAGCGTGGCGTCCTGCATCAGCAGCCGGGCGAACAGCACGCGCTGGAACTGGCCGCCGGACAGCGCCTGCAGGGAGCGGTCGGCGCAATCGGCCAGGCCGACCGACTGCAAGGCCTGCCAGGCGCGGTCCCATTCGTGCTCGGGCATGCGGCGCCACGGGCCGACACGATGCCAGGCGCCCATCAGCACGGTATCGATGACACGCGACGGAAAGCTGCGGTCGACCTGCGCGGCCTGCGGCAGCCAGGCGCGCGCCGCCGCGGCCGGCTCGGCCAGCAGGATGCGGCCCGATTGCGGCGCGTGCAGGCCCATCAGCGCGCGCAGCAGCGTCGACTTGCCGGCGCCGTTGGGGCCG
>JAEZBO010000173.1 GCA_023427085.1 Pseudomonadota bacterium | reverse complement strand
GTGCCGCCCGCGGCGCCCGCCGAACCGACCTTCGTCGCGCATCCGCGCAGCGCCCCGGCGCACGCGCAGCAGCCGGCCGGCCGCAGCGAACCCGGCTTCGGCCAGGCCGCGCCCGAACGCCGCGCCGAGCCGCATCTGCCCGACCCTGACCGGCGCTAGCCGCCCGCAGCGCTTGCGCGGGGTCGGCAATTATGGTTGACTATCGACCTATGGCCGCCCAACAGACCTCTCTGTTCGCTTTTGCCGGGATCTCCTCCCAGGCAGGCCTGCGCGCACGCGCCCCCGCCGCACTCGCACTAGCCCTAGGTCTACCGATCGGTTGCCGAGCCTAGCGCTCCGTGGCAAGTTCGGCAGCCCAGTCGCCACACGGTTTTATCCGTCCCCATTATGCTCACCGGCTCACGCCGGACCGGCCGCCCCGCAGGCGGCCCGCAACGACCCCGGGACGGCCGTGATTTCCTAGACTTGCGGCCGTCCCTCTGAATCCAGAGGTGCAAGATGCTTGCCAATCCCGCCCAGAAATATCAGCCCTTCGTCCCGTTCGCGCAGGACTTCTCGGATCGCAGCTGGCCCAGCCGCCGCATCACCGCGCCGCCGATCTGGATGAGCACCGACCTGCGCGATGGCAACCAGTCGCTGATCGAGCCCATGAGCGTGGATCGCAAGCTGCGTTTCTTCGACCAGCTGGTCAAGATCGGCTTCAAGGAAATCGAAGTCGGCTTCCCGTCGGCCTCGCAGACCGACTTCGACTTCGTGCGCCGCCTGATCGACGAAAAGCGGATCCCGGACGACGTCACGATCATCGTGCTGACGCAATCGCGTGAAGATCTGATCTCGCGCACCGTCGAAGCGGCCGCTGGCGCCAAGGTCGCGGTGATCCACCTGTACAACGCGGTGGCCCCGGCATTTCGCAAGGTGGTGTTCAACATGAGCCGCGAGCAGATCAAGCAGATCGCGCTGAGCGGCACGCGGCTGGTCAAGCAATACATGGCCAAGTATCCGGGCACGCAATGGCGCTACCAGTACTCGCCTGAAGTCTTCAGCACCACCGAACCGGATTTTTCGCTGGAGGTCTCGAACGCGGTGGCCGCCGAGTGGGACGCGCGGCCCGACAACAAGCTGATCCTGAACCTGCCGGCCACCATCGAGGCAACCTCGCCCAATCTGTACGCCGACCAGATCGAATGGATGCACCGCAACCTCGAGCGCCGCGACAGCATCGTGCTGAGCGTGCATCCGCACAATGACCGCGGCACCGCGGTGGCGGCCGCCGAGTTCGCCGTGATGGCTGGCGCCGACCGCATCGAAGGCTGCCTGTTCGGCAGCGGCGAGCGTACCGGCAACGTCGACCTGGTGACGCTGGCCCTGAACCTGTACACGCAGGGCGTGCATCCGGGCCTGGACTTCTCCGACATCGACGAAGTGCGCCGCTGCGCCGAATACTGCAACCAGTTGCCGGTGCATCCGCGCCATCCCTACGCCGGCGACCTGGTGTTCACGGCGTTCTCGGGTTCGCACCAGGACGCGATCAAGAAGGGCCTGGCCTTGCAGCAGCCCGATGCGCTGTGGGAAGTGCCCTACCTGCCGATCGATCCGGCCGACCTGGGCCGCAGCTATGACGCGGTGATCCGCGTCAACAGCCAGTCGGGCAAGGGCGGCGTGTCGTACCTGCTCGAACAGGAGCATGGCCTGGTGTTGCCGCGCCGCCTGCAGATCGAGTTCAGCCGCGCGATCCAGCGCGTCACCGACGAGACCGGCCGCGAGGTCACCGCCGAGGCGGTGCATGCCATCTTCAAGGACGAATACCTGGATCAGCACCAGCCGTGGAAGCTGGTGCGCCATCGCATCGAAGGCGATCCGACCGCGGCCGAAGGCCATCACTTCCGCATCGAGGCCGAACTCGAATACGAAGGCAGCAAACGGATCGTGACCGGCGAAGGCGACGGCGCGATCTCGGCCTTCGTCGATGCGCTGGGCATCCCGGTGCGCATCATGGACTACCACGAGCACGCCATCGGCACCGGCACCGACACCCGCGCGGCCTCGTACGTCGAGCTGCGGCTGGGCGACTCGGCGACCGGCTTCGGTGTCGGCATCCATCGCGACATCGTCACCGCGTCGTTCCTGGCGGTGCTGGGCGCCGTCAACCGGCACCTGAAGGCCGGCGTGCAGGTGTCGGCCGAGGCCGAGCAGACGGCGGCCTGAGCCGCCGCGGCGCCGGCGCGCTAGAACAGCGCGCCGCGCGCGGCCACCGGCCAGACTTCCTCGACCACGCCCTGCCGCACCGCGACGATCCAGTCGTGCAGGTTGACGGTGGGGTCGCAATGGCCGGGCAGCATCCGCACCCGGTCGCCGACGGCCAGCGGCTCGGCCTGGGCGCCCGGCTGGCGCACGATGACCGAGTGTTCGTCGGACAGGTTCGCCACCGTCCAGCCCGGCGCCAGCACACGCGGCAGGCCCGAATCGACCGCGAAGGCCTTGAGGCCGCCGTCGAGCACGGCGCGCTCGCCCTGCACGCTGATGACGGTGCACCAGGCCGACAAGGCATGGCCCAGTTCGGGCGCCTGCGGATCGGGCTGGTTGGCGCCGTAGTCGGTATCCATCAACACGTAAGAACCGGGCTGCACCTCGTTGTACAGCCCGGAACCGAGCTCGTGCACGTACGAGCCGGTGCCGCCACCGGTCACCAGTTCGCAAGCGATGTCCTGCGCGGCCAATGCGTCGACCAGCTCGCGCACCTGCGCGCAGGTCTGCGCCACGGCCTCGCGGCGCGCCTGCGGCGTGCGCATGTGCTGCACCGTGCCGCGATAGGCCTGCAGGCCGCGGAAACGCAGCGCCGGCGCGTGCGACAGGACCGCGCGCGCCAGCGCCAGCACCGCCGCGACATCGGCGACACCGCAGCGATTCTGGCCGACGTCGACCTCGACCAGCACGCCCAGCTCGGTGCCGTGGCGGCGCGCCGCGTCGACCAAGGGGCCGATCTGCGCCGCATCGTCGACGCAGACCGCCAGCCGCACCTGCCCGGCCAGCCGCGCGGCACGGTCGGCCTTGGCCTGGCCGACCACCTGGTTGGTGACCAGGATGTCCTGCACGCCCCAGGCGGCGAACACTTCGGCCTCGCCGACCTTCTGGCAGCAGATGCCTTGTGCACCGGCCTCGATCTGGCGCAGCGCCAGCGGCGGGCACTTGTGGGCCTTGCCGTGCGCGCGGATGCGCAGGCCGGCGTCGAGGATGCGGGCATGCACGCCACGCATGTTGTGTTCCATCACGTCCAGGTCGAGCAGCAGCGCCGGCGTGTCGACCTGCTCGAGCGTGTCGCCGGGACGGGCCGGCGCGGGGGGCGGGCCGCGCCGGGCGGCATGGGCGGATGAGGCATCGAAGGCTGCGGCCATGGTCTTCCTGCGTAAGGGGGATCGGATTCCAAACCGGCAAGATACACCGTGCGGCGCCCGCTGCAATAACCGTGTCATCCGCGACGGCCAGAATGAAAACGTTTGCAGAACCCGGATGCCCACGGTGCGAGCCGCTACCAGACTGTCCATCATCGAAATCGCCGAAGCCGCCGGCGTGTCGCCGGCCACGGTGTCGCGCGCCTTCAACCAGCCCGACCTGCTCAAGCCGCAGACGCTGGCACGCATCGTCGAGATCGCCCAGCGGCACGGCTTTCGGCCCAACCGCGTGGGCCGCAGCCTGCGCTCGGGCAGCACCCGCACGCTGGGCGTGATGCTGCCGACGCTGGCCAATCCGGTGTTCGCCGAATGCTTCGACGGCGCTGAACAAACCGCGCAGGCGGCCGGCTACAGCGTGATGCTGACCGCGACCGGCTACGATCCGGCGCGCGAATCGGCCGCGCTGCAGAACCTGATCGACCATCAGGTCGAGGGCCTGATCCTGACCGTCGCCGACGCCGCGCGCAGCACGCTGCCGGCCAGCCTGCAGGAGGCCGGCATGCCCTATGTGCTGGCCTACAACGAATCGGGCACGCATCCCTACGCCTCGGTGGCCAATCGCAAGGCAGCCAGCGACATGGTCGGCCACCTGGCCGGCCTGGGCCATCGCCGCATCGCGCTGATCACCGGCCCGCTGACCGCCTCCGACCGGGCCCGCCGGCGCCTGGACGGCGCGCGGGCACAGGCCCGCAAGCTGGGCCTGGATCCGGTCGCGCACTGGCCGCTGGACAGCCACATCGCCGCCGACGCGCAGCGCCTGCACGCGCTGCTGCAGGCCCAACCGGCGCCGACCGCGCTGTTCTGTTCGAACGACCTGCTGGCGGCCGCGGTGATCGCCGCGCTGCGCTCGCTGGGCCTGCGCGTGCCGCAGGACCTGTCGGTCTGCGGCTTCGACGGCATGGCCTTCGGCGCGCTGATGCACCCGCCGCTGACGACGGTGCGCCAGCCCAACGAGGACATCGGCCGGGCTGCCTGCAGACATCTGCTGGCGCAGATCGGCGGCCAGGCCCCGGCGCTGGCGCCGCTGCGCCACGACATCTTTACCGGCGGCACCGTCGCCGCCGTCCCTTCCGCTATCCCAACCCGGAGCACCCGATCATGAGACCAGGCTTTTCCTCGTTGCTGCGCGCCGGCCTGCTGGCGCTGGGCCTGTGCGCCGGCGCCGCGCAGGCGCAGGCGCAGAACGCCATCTGCTACAACTGCCCGCCCGAATGGGCCGACTGGGGCACGCAACTGCGCGCCATCAAGGACCGGACCGGCATCAACGTGCCGGCCGACAACAAGAACTCCGGCCAGGCGCTGGCCTCGCTGGCGGCCGAAAAGGCCAACCCGGTGGCCGACGTCGTCTACTACGGCGTGAGCTTCGGCATCCAGGCCGCGCAGGACGGGCTGGTCACCGGCTACCAGCCAAGCCATTGGGACGAGATCCCGGACGGCCTGAAGGACCCGCAGGGCAAGTGGTTCGCGATCCACTCGGGCACGCTGGGCTTCATGGTCAACGTCGACGCGCTGCGCGGCAAGCCGGTGCCCAGCTCGTGGGCCGATCTGCAGAAGCCCGAGTATCGCGGCATGGTCGGTTATCTCGACCCGGCCTCGGCCTTCGTCGGCTACGTCGGCGCGGTCGCGCTCAACCGCGCGCTGGGCGGCACGCTGGACGATTTCTCGCCGGCCATCGAGTGGTTCCAGGCGATGAAGAAGAACCAGCCCATCGTGCCCAAGCAGACCGCCTACGCGCGCGTGCTGTCGGGCGAGATCCCGATCCTGGTCGACTACGACTTCAACGCCTACCGCGCGCGCTACAAGGACGAGGCCAACGTGCAGTTCGTCATTCCGGCCGAAGGCACGATCTCGGTGCCCTACGTGATGAGCCTGACGGCCGGCGCGCCGCACGCCGAGCAGGGCCGCAAGGTGCTGGACTTCGTGCTGTCGGACGAAGGCCAGGCGATCTGGGCCAACGCCTACCTGCGGCCGGTGCGCGCGCAGGCCATGAGCGAGCAAGCCCGGCAACGTTTCCTGCCGGAAGCCGAATACGCCCGCGCCGGCACCATCGACTATGGCCACATGGCCCGCGCGCAGCGGGGTTTCTCGGCGCGCTACAACAAGGAAGTGAACTGACATGCGCCGGCGCGGATGGATCGTGTTCGGCCTGCCGGCGCTGCTGCTGTTCGCCGCGTTCTGGATGGTGCCGATGATCCAGCTGGCGCTGATCGGCGCCGAGCCGGTGCAGGGCCGCAGCGCCTATCTGGCCGTGCTGGTCGAGCCGCTGTACTGGCGCAGCCTGCGCAACACGGTGCTGCTGTCGCTGGCGGCGACGCTGGCGACGCTGCTGCTGGCGCTGCCGGCGGCGCGTTTCCTGGCGCGCCATCGGCGCTTTCGCGGGCGCCGCACGCTGATGGCGCTGCTGGCGTTTCCGCTGGCCTTCCCCGGCGTGGTGGTGGGTTTCCTGGTGATCCTGCTGGCCGGCCGCCAGGGCCTGCTGACCTCGCTGCAGACCTGGCTGGGCGCCGAACCGCAAGCCTACGCCTACGGCATGGCCGGACTGTTCGTCGGCTACCTGTATTTCTCGCTGCCCCGTTGCATCGGCGTGCTGACCGCCGCCAGCGAGCAGATCGATGCCAGCCAGCTGGAGGCTGCGCGCACGCTGGGCGCCAGCGCGTGGCGGCGCTATGCGGACATCGAGCTGCCGGCGCTGCGGCCGGCGCTGATGGGCGCGGGCGCGATGAGCTTCGCCACCAGCATGGGCGCCTTCGGTACCGCGTTCACGCTGGCGACGCAGATCAACGTGCTGCCGCTGACGATCTACAACGAATTCACCAACTACGCCAACCTGCCGATCGCCGCGGCGCTGTCGGTGCTGCTGGGCCTGGCGACCTGGGCGGTGCTGTATGCCGCCCACGGCCTGGCAGCCGACCCGGCCGCGGCCGCTGGCCGGCGTTGAGCATCAAGGAGCAGCGATGAACCCGACCGCCAAGGTGGCGATGCGCGATCCCTCGGCCCCCGGCCGCTGGGACACCGGCCTGGGCGCCGCGGTGACGCTGGCGCTGGCGGCCTTCCTGATCGGCCCGGTGATCCTGTCGGTGCTGGCCGGACTGACCCGCAATTATTTCGTCGGCCTGGACAGCGGCCTGACGCTGCGCTGGATCGCGCAGGTCTGGGAGCTGTACGCCGACACCATCGCACGCTCGATGTGGGTGGCGTTGCTGACCTTGGCCATCTGCCTGCTGCTGGGCGTGCCGGCCGCCTGGGCGCTGACGGTGTTTCCCGGCCGCGTGGCGCGCGCGCTCGAAGAGCTGCTGAGCCTGCCAGTGGCCGTGCCGGGGCTGGCCTCGGCGCTGGCGCTGATCATCTCGTGGGGCACGCTGCCCGGCCTGCGCGGCAGCGTGTGGTTCATCGTCATCGGCCACGTGCTGTTCACGCTGCCGTTCATGGTGCGCGCCGCCCGCTCGAGCATGGCCGGCGAGGGGCTGCTGGCGCTCGACGAGGCCGCCGCGACGCTGGGCGCCGGCCGCCTGCGGCGCTTCTGCACCATCGTCGTTCCCAACGCGCTGCCCGGCATCCTGGCCGGCGCGCTGACCGTGCTGACGCTGTCGGTGGGCGAATTCAACCTGACCTGGCTGCTGCACACGCCGCTGACCAAGACCCTGCCGGTCGGCCTGGCCGACAGCTACGCGTCGATGCGCCTGGAGATCGCCTCCGCGTACACGCTGGTGTTCCTGCTGATGCTGATGCCGCTGCTGGTGGGCCTGCAGTGGCTGGCCGCCCGCGCCGACCGAGGCCCCCGGGCCTGACCTGAGACGAGGCCATCCATGACCGCCGTATCGATAGAACTTTCCCAATGCGCCAAGACCTGGCCCGACGGCACGCGCGCGCTGCATCCGCTCGACCTGCGGGTCGAGGGCGGCGAGATCCTCGCGTTGCTGGGCCCGTCGGGCTGCGGCAAGACCACGCTGCTGCGGCTGGTGGCGGGGCTGGCCGGCGCCGACGCCGGCAGCCGCATCCGCTTCGACGGCCAGGACGTCACGCAGCTGCCGGCCGAACGGCGCGGCGTTGGCGTGGTGTTCCAGAACTACGCGCTGTTCCCGAACATGAACGTGCTCGACAACGTCGCCTACGGCCTGGCGGTGCGCGGCCTGGACCGCCAGGCGCGACACGCGCGGGCGATGCAGATGCTCGAGCTGGTGCGCCTGACCGAGCACGCGGCCAAGCGCATCGACCAGCTGTCGGGCGGCCAGCGCCAGCGCGTCGCGCTGGCCCGTGCGCTGGCGATCGAGCCGCGCGTGCTGTTGCTGGACGAACCGCTGACCGCGCTGGACGCGCAGCTGCGCGAACACCTGCGCGTCGAGCTGGCGCAGATGCTGCGAGAATTGGGTATCACCACGCTGATCGTGACGCACGATCAGCAGGAGGCCATGATGCTGGGCGACCGTATCGCGGTCATGTCGGCCGGCCGGCTCGAGCAGGTCGACAGCCCGCAAACGCTGTACCACTCGCCGGCCACGCCGTTCGTGGCCGGCTTCATCGGCACGCTGTGCACCGTGCAGGCCGACCTGCGCGGCGAGACGCTGGTGCCCGGCGCATCGCAGCAACGCTTCAGGCCGCACCAGGCAGTGCCGCGGCCGCCGCGGGCCGGCGCGTGTCGCGGCCAGGTGCTGAGCCGTTATTTCCTGGGCGACTCGATCCGGCTGGAGATCGCGCTGGACGACGGTCAGCGTCTGTCCATCAGCGCGCCGCCCGACGATACCCACCAGGCCGGCCAGGCGGTCAGCATCGACCTGCGCCGTCATTGACCGATCCTGCCGACTCCCAGGACGCGCCGCAGTTGCCGGCGGCGCGCCCCGCCCCACCCCAGAGACCCATCCCATGCTCATCGCCCAGCTCAGTGACCCGCACATCCGCATGCCCGGCCAGAAGGCCTACCGCGTGGTCGAGACCGACCAGTACCTGCCGCCGGCCATCGCCGCGCTCAATGCACTGGCGCCGCGGCCCGACTGCGTGCTGATCACTGGCGACCTGACCGACTTCGGCCGGCCCACCGAGTACGCGCACCTGCGCGACATGCTGCGCGAGCTGTCGCTGCCCTACTACCTGCTGCCCGGCAATCACGACGACCGCCAGGCCATGCGCGAGGCCTTCCCGGACCACGCCTATCTGCAGGACGGCGGCGATTTCCTGCAATACGCCATCGACGGCCATGCGCTGCGCATCCTCGCGCTCGACACGCTGGTGCCCCGCCAGAGCCAGGGCGAGCTGTGCGAGCGCCGGCTGCAATGGCTGGATGCGCAGCTGGCCGCGCAGCCGGGCCGCCCGACCGTGATCGCCATGCATCATCCGCCCTTCACCACCGGCATCGAGCACATGGACGCGATCGGCCTGCTGGCCGGCGCCGACACCTTGCAGCAGATCGTCGCGCGCCACGGCAATGTCGAGCGGATCGTCTGCGGCCACGTGCACCGCACGATCTTCCGGCGCTTCGGCGGCACGATTGCCTCGTGCTGCCCGTCGACCGCGCACCAGATCGCGCTGGACCTGCGCGAGCAAGGTCCGTCGGCGTTCCGCATGGAACCGCCCGGCTACCAGCTGCACAGCTGGCAGGACGGCGCGCTGGTCACGCACCACGGCGTGATCGGCGACTACCCCGGTCCCTACCCGTTTCACGAAGACGGCGCACTGATCGACGAATGAGCCGGCGCGACCGGGCCGCCAGGACCGGTCGTGCAATACGACGGTCATGTTTGTTGCTCATGATGAAAAGGTTTTCAATTCTTCTCGCCGGCCCGGCCGCGTCGCCCTATGTCCTCCATCGTCCTTGAGCGCATCGACAAGCGCTACGGCGACAGCCACGCGGTGCGCGGCATCGACCTGCGCATCGAGCCGGGCAGCTTCACGGTGTTGCTGGGCCCGTCCGGTTGCGGCAAGTCGACCACGCTGCGCATGATCGCCGGGCTCGAGACCCCCAGCGGCGGGCGCATCCACATCGGCGAGCGCGAGGTCACCCAGCTGCCACCGGCCGAGCGCAAGCTGTCGATGGTGTTCCAGTCGTATGCGCTGTTCCCGCATCTGAGCGTGCGCGAGAACATCCTGTTCGGCGTCAAGGTGCGCAAGGAGCCCAGCCGCGACCACGCGGCGCGGCTGCAACGGGTGGCGCGGCTGCTTGGCCTGGAGGCCCTGCTCGAACGCAAGCCGTCGCAACTGTCGGGCGGCCAGCAACAGCGCGTCGCGCTGGGGCGCGCGGTGATCTCGGACGCGCCGGTCTGCCTGATGGACGAGCCGCTGTCGAACCTGGACGCCCAGCTACGCCACGAGATGCGCCGCGAGATCCGCGCGCTGCAACGCACGCTGGGCGTGACGATGGTCTACGTCACGCACGACCAGACCGAGGCGATGAGCATGGCCGACCAGGTCGTGCTGCTGAACCAGGGCCGCATCGAGCAGCACGGCACGCCCGACCAGATCTACGCCAGGCCGGCCACCGAGTTCGCCGCCCGCTTCATCGGCACGCCGCCGATGAACCTGCTGGCGCTCGAGACGCTGCACGGCGTGCCGGTGCTGGCCGGCAGCCACGGCCCGGCGCTGCAGGGCGCCCGGCCGCGCGCCGCGCGACTGGGCATCCGGCCCGAGAACATGGTGCTGACCCGCGACGGACGCTGGCGCGCCCGCGTCACCGGCATCGAGTACTTCGGCGCCGACTCGATCGTGATGTGCGAACTGGGCGGCGCCGGCATGGCCGCGGTACGGGTGCCTGGCGTGCCCACCTGCGCGCAGGGATCGACGGTCGGCCTGGACTGGTCGGCCGAGCACCAGCATTTTTTCGATGCCGCCGGACTGGGCATCGACGACGCTTCCCCCCCGGCGCATTGAGCCGGACGATCGCGGCGCCACGCGGCGCCGCCCCTTTACCCCAGCAGCACGACCTCGCGACACAGGAGCCGTCCATGCGACGCAGCGTATTGAAGACCCTCGGACTCGGCCTGGCCGGGGCATTGGCCGGCCTGCCGGCATTGGCGCCGGCGCAGTCCAAGCCGGTCGAGATCGAGTTCTACTATCCGGTCGCCGTCGGCGGCCCGATCACCAAGGTGATCGACGACATGGCCGCGGCCTTCCACAAGGAAAACCCCGACGTGCTGGTGCGACCGGTCTATGCCGGTTCGTACCAGGACTCGATCACCAAGGCGCTGACCGCGCACAAGGGCGGCAATCCGCCGCAGCTGGCCGTGCTGCTGTCGACCGACATGTTCACGCTGATCGACGAAGACGCCATCGTGCCGATCGACCAGCTGGCCACCAGCGACAGCGACAAGCAGTGGCTGGGCGGCTTCTACGACGCCTTCATGCAGAACAGCCGCAGCGGCGGCAAGGTGTGGGGCGTGCCGTTCCAGCGCTCGACCATCGTGATGTACTACAACAAGGACCTGTTCAAGCAGGCCGGTCTGGATCCCGAGCGCGCGCCGGCGAGCTGGGCCGAGCTGGTCGAGACGGCCGGCAAGCTGACGCGCCGCGACGCCAGCGGCAACACCACGCAGTGGGGCATCGAGATCCCGTCGGGCGGCGCCTTTGCGTACTGGCTGTTCCAGGCGCTGACCACGCCCAACGACACGCTGCTGATGAACGAGGCCGGCAACGAGGTCTACCTGGACAAGCCCGCCGTCGTCGAGGCGCTGACCTTCTGGCGCGACCTGTCGGCCAAGCACAAGGTGATGCCGACCGGCACCATCGACTGGGGCACCACGCCCAAGGACTTTCTCGAGCAGAAGGCCGCGATCGTCTGGACCACCACCGGCAACCTGACCAACATCCGCAACAACGCCAGCTTCCCGTTCGGCGTGGCGCCGATGCCGGCGGCCAAGCGCGGCGGCAGCCCCACCGGCGGCGGCAACTTCTACGTGTTCAAGGACGCCACGCCCGAGCAGCAACAGGGCGCGATGCGTTTCGCCAAGTGGGCCACCGCGCCCGAGCGCGCCGCCGACTGGAGCATCGCCACCGGCTACGTCGCCGTCACGCCGGCCGCCTGGGACACGCCGCGCATGAAACAGTATGCGCAGGACGTGCCGGCCGCGGTGGTCGCCCGCGACCAGCTGCAAGTCAGCGTGGCCGAGTTCTCGACCCACGAGAACCAGCGCGTCACCAAGCTGCTGAACGACAACCTGCAGGCCGCGCTGACCGGCGCCAAGACGCCCGAGGCCGCGATGGCGGACGCCCAGCGCGACGCCGACCGCATCCTGCGCGCCTACAGGTAAGGCCCGAGCCGTGAGCCACGCACGACCGCCCCGCAACGCCCGGTCCAGCCACCTGCCGCCAGCCGTGACCGGCTGGCTGCTGGCGCTGCCGGCGGTCGTGCTGCTGGCCGCGTTCACGCACTACCCGGCGCTGGCCACGCTGTGGCACAGCTTCTTCAGCACGCCGCGCGGCAGCCGGCCCGCGCGCTTCATCGGGCTGGAGAACTATGCGCTGATGATCGACGACCCGGTGTTCTGGCAGTCGTTGTGGAACAACCTGTGGTTCGCGCTCGGCACCATCCCGACCTCGGTCGGCCTGGCGCTGGCGATGGCGCTGTGGATCAACGGCAAGCTGGCCGGCCGCGGGCTGCTGCGCATGGCCTATTTCACGCCCACCGTGCTGCCGATGGTGGCAGTGGCCAACATCTGGCTGTTCTTCTACACGCCGCAATACGGCCTGGTCGCGCAACTGCTGTCGCTGGTCGGCCTGCCGGGTTTCAACTGGCTGGGCTCGCGCGAGACCGCGCTGCCGGCGCTGATGCTGGTGACGATCTGGAAGGAAGCCGGCTTCTTCATGATCTTCTACCTGGCCGCGCTGCAAGGCATCTCACCGTCGCTGCGCGAAGCGGCGCTGCTCGAGGGCGCCTCGCGTCACCAGTACTTCTGGCGCGTGCTGTGGCCGCTGCTGATGCCGACCACGCTGTTCGTGCTGATCAACGCGCTGATCAACGCCTTCCGGCTGGTCGACCACGTGGTGGTGATGACCCGCGGCGGCCCCGACAACGCCAGCACCTTGCTGCTGTTCTACATCTACCAGGTCGGCTTCAGCTTCTGGGATACCGGCTACGCGGCGACGCTGACGGTGGTGCTGCTGGCATTACTGTCGCTGTCGGCTTTCGTGAAATTCCGCTGGCTCGACAAACGCACGCACTACCAATGAACCGTCTTCTCGACACCCTGGGCGCCTGGCTGCTGGGCCTGCTGTGGATCGCGCCGCTGGCCTACGCGATGTGGGCGGCCTTCCATCCGGCCGAGTACGCCACGCGCTTCGACCTGCTGGCGCCGCTGACGCTGGACAACTTCCGCCAGGCCTGGGCCTCGGCGCCGTTCGCGCGCTACTTCGCCAACACCTTCGCGCTGGTGACCATGGTGCTGGCCGCGCAGTTCGTGCTGTCGACGCTGGCCGCCTATGCCTTCGCGCGCTTTCGCTTTCCGGGCCGCGAGCTGTTGTTCATGCTGGTGCTGCTGCAGCTGATGATCATGCCCGACGTGCTGATCGTCGAGAACTACCGGACCATGTCGGCGCTGGGCATCCGCGACACGATCTTCGCGGTCGGGCTGCCGTACTTCGCGTCGGCGTTCGGCATCTTCCTGCTGCGCCAGACCTTCAAGACCGTGCCGCGCGAGCTCGAGGAAGCCGCGCGCATCGAAGGCGCCAGCGCGCTGCAGGTGCTGATGAAGGTCTACGTGCCGCTGGCCAAGCCCATGTACGTCGCCTACGGGCTGGTGTCGGTGAGCCATCACTGGAACAACTTTTTATGGCCGCTGATCATCACCAACTCGGTCGAGTCGCGGCCGCTGACGGTGGGCCTGCAGGTGTTCTCGTCGACCGACCAGGGCATCGACTGGTCGATCATCACCGCGGCCACGCTGCTGAGCGCCGCGCCGCTGCTGGTGGCGTTTCTGTTGTTCCAGCGGCAGTTCGTGCAGTCGTTCATGCGGGCCGGCATCCGCTGACGCGGGATGGCCGTGGCCGCTTCAATAACCGACCATCAGGCCCGGCAGGTCGACCGTGATGCGCGGGCGATCCAGCGCGCGGGCGACGTTCTCGGCGAATTCCTGCGCCAGCGCCGGTTCGGCGCGCAGCTTGTCGTAGCCGTAGGCGTCGGCGATGCCCAGCACCTTGTCGAGCAGCAGCACCTTGCCGCTGGGGCGCAGCGGTTCGCAGCCCAGGTCTTCCCAGGTCTGGTCGAGCCACTGGCGGCCCGCCAGCGCATTGGCCGCGTCGCTGGGGACCTCGACCGTCAGGTCCAGCGTCCGGCGCGGATCGAAGACCAGGGAGATGTCGCTGCGCATGGGGGAGCTCCGTCGGAAGGACACGCGCCTGCCCGGCAAGACGGGCAGGCGCTGCAAGGGATCCTTTATTCTAGCAACACGGATCCCGTGCGGGTCACGGCGAAACCAGCTCCGGCAGCCACAGCGCCAGCCCCGGAAACACCGCCAGCAGCACCAGCATCACCAGCATCGCCAGCACGAACGGCAACGCGCCGACGATGACCGCGTTCATCGAGCCCGCGCTGCGCAGGCTCTGCACCACAAACAGGTTCAGGCCCACCGGCGGCGTGATCAGCGCGGCCTCGACCAGCACGATGATCATGATGCCCAGCCAGATCGGATCGAAACCCAGCGCCACCATCACCGGCGCGATGATCGGGATGGTCGTGATCATCATCGACAGGGTCTCCATGAAGCAGCCCAGCACCAGGTAGAACACCACCATCGCCACCAGCATCCAGCCCGGCGACAGGCCCAGGTCGCGCAAGGTGTTGGTCAGCGCGTCGGTCAGGCCGGTCGCGGCCATCACGAAGTTCAGGAACGACGAGGCGATCACGATGAGCATGATCATCGCGGTGGCCTTGAGCGTGCCCTCGATGACCTCGCGCAGCATGCCCAGGCGCAGCCGGCCGTAGCAGCCTGCCAGCACGAAGGCGCCGATCACGCCCAGCGCCGCCGCTTCGGTCGGCGTGGCCCAGCCGGCGTAGATCGAGCCCACCACCAGCAGGAAGATGGCCAGCGGCGGCAGCAGGTGCGGCAGGCTGGCGAAGCGTTCGCCCCAGCTGGCGTGCGAACGCGTGCCGCCCCAATGCGGCTTGGCCAGGCAGGCGATCGCGATCATCGTCATGAACAGGCCGGCCATGACCAGCCCGGGAATGATGCCGGCCAGATACAGCTTGGGCACCGACGAGTTGGTCAGCACGCCGTAGATGACCAGGTTGATCGATGGCGGGATCAGGATGCCCAGCGTGCCGCCGGCGGCCAGGCTGCCGAGGAACAGCGGCTCGTGGTATCCGTGGCGCTTGATCTGCGGCAGCGCGACGGTGCCGACCGTGGCGGCGGTCGCCACGCTCGAGCCCGAGGTCGCCGAGAACAGCGTCGAGGCGCCGATGTTGGCGTGCATCAGGCCGCCCGGCAGCCACGACAGCCACAGGCTCATCGCGTGATACATGCGTTCGGCGAAGCCCGCCCGCAGCAGGATCTCGCCGAGCATGATGAACAGCGGGATCGCCACCAACAGGAACTCGTTGTTGGCGCCCCAGGCCAGTTCGCCCATGCCGCGCGTGAGCGGCAGCATCGAATACAGCGGGTCGAGGATCAGGCCCAGCAGGCCCAGCGACGCGCCCACGGGGATGCTCAGGCCGATCAGGCCCAGCATCAGGATCAATGCGGTGCCGATCATCGCGCGCCCTCCGATTCGGCCTGCACGATGCGCGCGCCGGCCTCTGCTTCTTCCCTGGCTTCTTCCTGGCTGGTGCGCACGCCGCACAGCGCGCGCACGGTCTCCAGATCGCCGGTCAGCAGCGCCAGCGTGGCGCGCGACAACATCATCACCAGCACGAAACACATCCACGCCAGACCGGCGAACCACATGGCCTGCGGGATCCACAGCGGCGTGCCCAGCGGCGTGTTGGCATGCGAATTCTGCAGCCACGACACGGCCAGCACGTCGTAGGCGTACCAGCTCAGCGTGCCGATGAAGATGCCCAGCCCCAGCAGCGCCAGCCAGTCGACCACGGCCGCCACGCGCACCGGAAAGTACTGGTACAGCGCATCGACACGGATGTTGGCGCGGTGCAGCGCGACATAGGCCAGCGCCCAGGTGGTGCTGATGGCGAAGGCGTAGCTCGACAGCTCGTCGGCGCCGCCCAGCGTGACGCCGGTGAACTTGCGGATCACCACGTCGACCGAAATCATCAGCGCGCTGGCGATCAGCAGGGCGCCGCCGCCCCATATCGCCGCACGCGACAGCGCGAAGACGGCCCGGAATATCGGACCGTAGCGCTCGGTTTCCTTAGCGGTCATGGATCGCTCCAGGTTGCAGCCGGCCGGTCCGCAGGCGCCAGGCGGCGCGCGGACGGGTCCGGCTTCGGAAGAAGAAAGGGTTATTTGCTGGCGGTGGCGCCGATGATCTTGCCGACGGTGGCATTGAAGTCATTGACGCACTGGGCCGAGCAGCGCGCCGCCCACTTGGGCAGCACGACCTCGGCGAAGGTCTTCTTGAGCAGCGCGCGGTCTTCGTCGGTCGGCTCGACCAGCACCATCTTGCCCTTGTCGGGCAAGGTGCAGCCGGCGGCGCCGGTGTTGCAGTCGAAGCCCTGCTGGGTCTGATCGCCGGCGGCCTGCCAGATGGCGGCGACCATCTGGTCGATGTTTTCCTGCAGGAACGTGCGCACCTTGGGATCGAGCTGGTCCCAGGCCTTCTGGTTGACCGCGTGGATCAGCTGGTTCCAGTTGATCGGCAGCGCGTACAGGTGCGTGGCGACCTCGTACCACTTGGCGGTGTAGCCCGACAGCGAACCGGTGATGGCGCAATCGACCACGCGGTTCTGCAAGGCCGGCACCACTTCGCCGAAGGCCATCGTCACGCTGGCGCCGCCGAAGGCCTCGACGAACTCGGCCTGGTTGCGGCTGCCCACGCGCACCTTCTTGCCCTTGATGTCGGCCAGGCCCTTGATCGGCACCGCGCAGAACAGCACCTGTGCCGGCTGCGTCGAGATGCCCAGCACCTTGATGCGCGCGCTGTCGCCGTAGAACTTGGCATAGACCGGCTCGAAGGCATGGGTCACGGCCAGCGCGGTGTCGACGTCGGGCGCCATGCCGGACAGGTCGATGGCTTCGTTGATCGGATTGTCGCTGGCGAAATACGACAGCGTCGCGGTGCCGAACGAGATCACGCCCTGCGTCATCAGGCGCAGCAGCTCGGGGCCCTTGAGGCCCATCTCGTTGAAGCCGCGGATGTCGGCGGTGATCTGGCCGTTGGACTTGGCCGGAATCGTCTTGCTCCAGAACGGTTGCTCGAAGTCCTGGTACGAACTGACGTTGCTGAGATTGCCGACGACCCGCAGATGGGTCTTGGGCAGCTCTTGCGCGAAGGCCGAGGTGGCCAGGCTGGCGCCGGCCAGCAGGCCGGCCAGCAATACGGATGGTTTCATGGTTTTTTCCCCTTGTTGATGACGCCTTGCGGCGTGGTCGGGGCGTCGCCGCCCCGGTATCCGGCGAGCCTTCAACTCACCTCGAAAATCGCCTCGATCTCGACGGCCATGTCGGCCGGCAGCGAATACGCGCCGGTGGCGATGCGGGCATGGCGGCCGCGCTCGCCCAGCACCTGGACGAACAGGTCGGAAGCGCCGTCGATCACGGCCGGATGGCGCGTGAAGTCGCGGTCGCAATTGACCAGCCCGGCCAGCCGCACCAGCCGCTGGATGCGGCCCAGGTCGCCGTCGCAGGCCGCCGCCGCCTGCGCCAGCAGGTTCAGCGCGCACAGCCGGGCGGCGTCCTGGCCCTGCTCGATGCTGATGTCCTGGCCGACCTTGCCGGCATAACGCAGCACGCCGTCCAGCCGCGGCGCCTGGCCGGCCACGAACAGCAGCGCGCCGGTGCGCACATAAGGCACGTAGCTGCCTTGCGGCACGCTCAGCGTCGGCAGCGTCAGGCCGCGCTCTTGCAGCCGCGCGACGATCTCTGCGTGGCTCACTTGAGCTGCCTCCAGTCGCCCTGCTCGCCCTGCCAGTTGACCGAGTGGCCCAGCGTGCGCAGCACCGACGCCCGCAGCGTGGTGATCAGGCCGCGCCATTCCTCGGCGTCGATGCCGTCGACCGCCGGCTCGGGCGCCATGAACATGCCGTCCACGCCGCCGTTGCCGACGCACAGCTCGATGCTGCGGATCTCCAGCGCGGCCTCGTGGAACACCACCGGGTTCTCGAGCAGCGCCGACAGCGCGGCGATGATGCCGGTCGCGCCCCAGTTCGACACGTTGGAGATCACCAGCCAGTCGGTGGCGGTCGCCGCGCCGACGCCGCCGCGGCCCGGCGTGCCGCAATCGACCGCCTTGGGCGAGAAGGTCGGCAGGTCCTGCGCGATCACGCCCATGCCCAGCTCGTTGCCGCCGTCGCCGATGCCGATCGACGGGATGCCGCGCGCCTTGCCTTGCGCGAACAGGTAGTCGAGGTCGGCCGCCATGCCGTCCAGCGGCCGGCCGCCGAGGCCGTGGCGCAGGCCGTTGACGTTGGCGCCGGGGCGCTCGATCGAAATCATCAGCGAAGGCTGGGTATCGGCCAGCAGCGCGTCGCAGATTGGCCGGCTGCCGGCATCGTCCTTGGGCACGGTGCGGATGTAGACCGGCCGCAGGAACGGGATCGGCTCGATGCGGCCCGACTCGGGCAAGGTGCGCGGCGACAGGCCGGCGCCCATGCAGGTCGCGCGCATCATCGTGTCCCAGTCCTCGTCGACGACGATCACCGACTCGACGCCGAAGCCCAGGAACAGCGCGCGCGCCAGCAAGGCGGCACCGACCGGGCCGTCGGTCTCGGGCACGCCGCCGCCTTCCGGAAAGCCGGTGGCGATCAGCACCGGGCCGCGCTTGCCGTCCAGCGCCTGGACGATGCGCTCGGCCGCGCCCATGCAGGCATAGCCGGGCTGGCGGCGCTGCAGCGCCTCGGTCAGCTTGCCGATCAGGCCCACGCCGGTCAGGTCCAGCGCCATGAAGTCGTCGATCAGCGTGGCGACGCGTTGGTATTTGGGGGAATCTTTGGTCAACATGGAATCGGTCTCAACAGGAAAGGAAATCAGCCGCGCAGGATGTCGGCGTAGGCGTCGGCATCGACGTTGCCGCCGCTGAGCACGACCACCAGGTTGCGGCCGGCGGTCTCGAGCTTGCCGGCCAGCGCCGCGGCCAGGCAGACCGCGCCGCCCGGCTCGACCACCAGCTTGAGCGCCTTGTAGGCGATGCGCATGGCGTGGCGCACCTCGTCGTCGCTGACGGTTAGGCTGCCGGCCAGCAGCTGGCGGTTGACCGCGAAGGTCAGCTCGCCCGGCGTGACCACCTGCAGCGCGTCGCAGATCGACTGCGCGCCGGCCGGGTTGCGCTGCGGCGTGCCGCTGGCCAGCGAGCGCGCCAGCTCGTCGAAGGCCTCGGGCTCGACCGCATAGGTCTGTACTTTGGGCGTCAACGCATGCACCGCGCTGGCCACGCCGGCCACCAGGCCGCCGCCGCTGCAGGCCGCCAGCACCGCGTCGGGCGTGACGCCCAGCGCCTGCATCTGTTCGATGATCTCCAGGCCGACGGTGGCCTGGCCGGTCATGATGTAGGGATCGTCATAAGGCGGCACGATCACGGCGCCGGTGCGCTCGGCGATCTCGGCGCCGATGGCCTCGCGGTTCTCGGTCTTGCGGTCGTACAGCCGCACCGTGGCGCCGTTGGCGCGCGCGCCGTCGATCTTGGTGCGCGGCGCGTCCGACGGCATCAGGATGGTGGCCGGCATGCCCAGCCGGGCGGCCACCGCCGACATCGCCAGCGCGTGGTTGCCCGAGGACCAGGCCACCACGCCGCCCTGGCGCTGCGCCGGCGTCAGCTGCAGCGCGCGGTTGCAGGCGCCGCGAAACTTGAACGAGCCGGTGTGCTGCAGCACTTCGGCCTTGAAGAACACCCGGCCGCCGGTCATGGCGTTGATGTCGCGGCTTTCCAGCAAGGGGGTGCGCACGGCGTGCTCGCGCAGGCGCTCGGCGGCCGCGCGGATGTCGGCCAGCGTGGGCATGACGGAGGTATCGAGGATAGGCATATCGGATGAGGTCATGAATCGGGTCGAGGACAGAGGGATCAGAAGACCGCCAGGTCGCTGTTGCGCGGGTCGCACACCAGCATGTGGCCGGGCTCGTGCACGAAGGCCAGCGGCGGGCGGGCGGAACGGATGGCCTGCTGTGGCGTCACGCCGCAGGCCCAGAACACCGGCACCTCGCCGGCCTCGATGGGCACGGCGCGGCCGTATTGGGGGGTGGACAGGTCGCTGATGCCGATCGCGGCCGGATCGCCGAAGTGCACCGGCGCGCCGTGCACCTGCGGAAAGCGCGAGGTCACCTGGATGGCGCGGATGGCCTGGGCCGGCGTCATCGGCCGCATGCTCACGACCATGTTGCCGCCAAAGCGGCCGGCCCGGCCGTTGGCGATGTCGGTGACGTACATCGGCACCGGCGAGCCCTGTTCGATGTGGCGCATGCGGATGCCGGCCTCGATCAGCGCCGCCTCGAACGACAGCGAACAACCCAGCACGAAGGCCACCAGGTCGTCGCGCCAGACCTCGTCGAGCGTCTGCAAGGCGCCGGCCGGCTCCCCGTCGACGAACATGCGGTAGCCGGGGATGTCGCGGCGGATGTCGACGTCGCCCAGCTCGGGGATGCGGAAGTCGCCCGGCTCGCTCATGCCCAGCACCGGACAGGCCTTGGGGTTGCGGCGGCAAAAACGCAGGAACTCGTCGGCGTAGTCGGCCGGCAGCACCGCCAGGTTGCCCTGCGCAAAACCGGGGCACTGGCCGGCGGTATGGCCGCGGTAGGCGCCCTGGCGCACGGCCAGGCGAAACGCCAGCGGGTCGGTGAAAACGGAAGTGTCGGGCATGATCGGACAACGGTGATCGGATGCCGCACAGCGTAAGTGTCGCGGTTCGCGACGGTCCATCGAATTAACTTTGCCGTCGCTGTTCAAATAACTTGAACACGGCGCCAGGCCGCATGTCCGCTACCATTGCGGCTCATCGCCCGGAGCCCGTCCTTGAACCTGCGCTTTCTCGAGACCTTCACCACGCTGGCGCGCATCGGCAACGTGCGGCGCACCGCCGAGGCCATGCACGTCACGCCCAGCACGATCTCCATGCGCATCAGCAGCCTGGAAGACGAACTGGGCCACGCGCTGTTCCATCACGACCAGAAGGGCCTGACGCTGACCGAACAGGGCGCGCGGCTGCTGCCGCATGCCGAGAGCGTGCTGAGCGCGACCAGGCGTTTCCAGGAGGCCGTCGGCGACAGCGATGCGATCAGCGGCCGGGTGCGCGTGGGCGTGATGGAAAGCGTTGTGCACACCTGCCTGCCTGCCCTGATCAAGGCAGTGCGCGCGCGGCTGCCCGAGGTCGAGCTGGACCTGTCGGTGGACCTGACCGAATCGCTGACCACCAACCTGATGCGCGGCACGCTGGACCTGATCCTGTGCGTCGGCAAGGAGCGGCGCAGCGCCTACCTGGCCTGCCAGGACCTGATGAACCTGTCGGTGCACTGGGTCGCGCGGCGCGGCCTGGTGCCGCCCGACAACTTCATGCAGAAGACCTTGAGCCATCCGCTGCTGACGCCGATGACCGGCACCGGCCCGCACCAGGAGGCAGTGTTCCTGGCGCAGCAGCTGGCGATCGAGAACGACTTTCCGGTCGACATGCTGCGCGTGTCGGGCTCGCCGTCGCTGGCCGCGCTGGTGGCGCTGGCGCGCGAGGGCATGGGGGTGGCGATCGTGCCGGGGCTGTTCGTGAAGGAGCAGATCGAACGCGGCGAGCTCGAGCTATTGCCGCTGCCGTCACCGCCCGACCTGCTGGTGTCGCAGTGGCGTCATCCGAATGCCGCGCCGGCGGTGCTGCACGTGGCGCACGTGCTGCGCGAGGCCTGCGTGCAGTATTGCCGCCAGCAGGGCGAGAGCTGGGTCAGGGCGGCCGCCTGAGCCGCGGGCGCGCCGGCCGCGCCGGCGTGCCTACCAGGCCGAGCCGGCCGACCAGGTGACGTCGACGCCCTGCGCACGGGCCTTGCGCAGCAGCTCGAGCAAGGGAAAGGCGCGCTGCGCCAGTGCGACCGGCCGCGAGACCGGATGCTCGGGCGGCTCGTCGTCATCGTCGTCGCGGTCGTCGTCGTCGGGCACCACCGGCGCGCCGGCGATGGCGCGCTCGAGCGCGGCGATCGCGCCGGGCAGCTGGTCGGGCGTGAACACGCCTTGCTCGGGCGCGACGTCGGCCGGCTTGCCGGCGGCGCGCAGCAAGGGAATGGCGTGCTCGGACAGCATCAGGACGTCGCCGCTGGCCTTGGAACGGAAGGTGATGAGCATGGCAAGGAACCTCTGGCGGTGGGGCTGGCTCATACACTACCCGAAGGCGCATCGGCTGCCAAATGAGAGGCCCGGGCCGGCAAGGTAAACTGCCAGCCGACCGACTCTTTTTCCGTACCGCGACATGCTCATCGAGCAACAACAACTGCTGATCCAACGCATCCAGGCCGCCGTCGCCGCACTGCTGCCCGAGCAGGCCGATGCCGCCCGCGCCGCCGTGGCGCTCGAGCGCCCCAAGGCCGCTGCCCACGGCGACCTGGCCACCAACATCGCGATGCAGCTGGCCAAGCCGGCGCGCCGCAATCCGCGCGAGCTTGCACAGGCGCTGGTCGATGCGCTGATGGCCGACCCGCAGGCGGCCAGCCTGATCGCCGGCGCCGAGCTCGCCGGCCCCGGCTTCATCAATTTCCGCGTCACGCCCGCCGCGCGCCAGGCCGTGCTGCCGGCGATCGCCGCGCAGGCGCACGACTACGGCCGCGCGCCGCGCCGCGACGGCGACAAGGTGCTGGTCGAGTTCGTCTCGGCCAATCCGACCGGCCCGCTGCACGTGGGCCACGCGCGCCAGGCCGCGCTCGGCGATGCGTTGTGCCGGCTGTACGACGCCAGCGGCTACGCCGTCACGCGCGAGTTCTATTACAACGACGCCGGCAACCAGATCGACAACCTGGCCATCAGCGTGCAGGCGCGCGCCCGCGGCCAGACGCCCGACTCGCCCGAGTGGCCGGCCGACGGCTACCGTGGCGACTACATCACCGACATCGCCAACGACTACCGCGCCGGCAAGACCGTGCAGACCAGCGATGCCGAGCCGGTCACGGCCTCGGGCGACATCGACGACCTGGACGGCATCCGCCGCTTCGCGGTGGCCTACCTGCGCCGCGAACAGGACCTGGACCTGCAGGCCTTCGGCCTGGCTTTCGACAACTACTATCTCGAAAGCTCGCTGTACACCAGCGGCCGCGTCGAGAACACCGTCGAGCGCCTGATCGCCGCCGGCCACACCTACGAGCACGAAGGCGCGCTGTGGCTGCGCACCACCGAGCTGGGCACCGGCGACGACAAGGACCGCGTGATGCGCAAGTCCGAGGGCGGCTATACCTATTTCGTGCCCGACGTGGCCTACCACGTGGCCAAGTGGGAGCGCGGCTTCCAGCACGCCGTCAACATCCAGGGCAGCGACCATCACGGCACCGTGGCGCGCGTGCGCGCCGGCCTGCAGGGCCTGGACATCGGCATCCCCAAGGACTACCCGGCCTACGTGCTGCACAAGATGGTCAAGGTGGTGCGCGGCGGCGAAGAGGTCAAGATCTCCAAGCGCGCCGGCAGCTACGTCACGCTGCGCGACCTGGTCGACTGGGTCGGCCGCGACGCGGTGCGCTTCTTCCTGATCCAGCGGCGCGCCGATACCGAGTTCGTGTTCGACATCGACCTGGCACTGTCCAAGAGCGAAGAGAACCCGGTCTACTACATCCAGTACGCGCATGCGCGCATCTGCTCGGTGATCGGCCAGTCCGGCGCCAGCGCGCAGCAGATCGCCCAGGCCGATCCGGCACCGCTGACGGCGCCGACCGAGCTGGCGCTGATGCAACGGCTGTCCGAGTTTCCGGCGTTGGTGGCGCAGGCCGCGCAGGATCTCTCGCCGCACCTGGTGGCGTTCTGGCTGCGCGACTGCGCCGCCGATTTCCATGCCTGGTACAACGCCGAGCGCGTGCGCGTCGACGACGCCGCGCTGATGCACGCGCGGCTGCGGCTGGCCGACGCGACCCGCCAGGTGCTCGCCAACGGCCTGGCGCTGCTGGGCGTGGCCGCTCCCGAGAAGATGTAACATCACCCCATGGCCAAGTCTTCACGCAACAATCGCTCGAGCCAGGGCGGCAGCACGATGTACGGGGTGCTGGCGGGCCTGCTGATCGGGCTGATCCTGGCCGCCGCGGTCGCGTTCTACGTGACCAAGGCGCCGATGCCGTTCGTCGATCGCGCCACTCGCGAGACCTCGCAGGCGGCGCTGCCCGACCCGCGCCAGGCGCCCGATCCCAACACCGGCCTGTATGGCCGCAGCGGCCCGGCCGGCACGCCGTCCACCGGCCCGACCGACACGCCGATCGCGCCGCTGCCTGGTGCCGGCCAGGGCCAGCCCGGCCGAGATCCCGACGACCTGGGCGCGCTGATCGCCTCGCTGCCCAAGCCCACCGCCGAACCGGCACCGCTGCCGCCGCCCAAGCCGGTGCCGGCGCCGGCGCAATCCAGCGGCCAGGCCAACGGCAGCTATTTCCTGCAGGTCGGCGCCTACCGGGTGCTCGAAGACGCCGAGGCGCTGCGCGCCCGCATCCTGCTGCTGGGCCTGCCGGTGCAGCTGCAGCGCGCCGAGGTCAACGGCCTGCAGATCAATCGTGTCCGTGTCGGGCCCTATGCGCGACTGGACGACATGAACCGCACCCGGGCCCGGCTCGGCGAGGAAAAGATCGAATCGACGGTGGTCAGGCAGTAGCCGCGCTGCCGGCCGCCCGGTGAACTTTGGCCGCCACGCCCTGTCTGACGGCCGTCCCCGCGTTGTCTCTATCTAGGATCTTTCGCATCATGCAAACCCTGTTCTCCCGCTTCCTGGCCGCCGCCACGCTGCTGGCCGCAGCCAGCTTCGCGCCGCAAGCCCTGGCCCAGAACGCCGCCTTCGTCGAGCTCAATCCGGCCCAGCCGACCGACGAGCCGGGCAAGGTCGAAGTGCTCGAATTCTTCGCGTACAGCTGCACGCACTGCAACGCCATCGAGCCGCTGGTCAACGACTGGAGCAAGAAGCTGCCCGACAACGCCGTGCTGCGCAAGGTGCCGGTCGCCTTCAACGCCGGCATGAAGCCGCTGCAGCAGCTGTACTTCACGCTCGAAGCCATGAACCGCCTCGACCTGCACAGCAAGGTGTTCGCGTCGATCCACCAAGAGCGCCAGCGCCTGAGCACCAAGGACCAGATCGCCGACTGGGCCGGCAAGCAGGGCCTGGACAAGGCCAAGTTCCAGTCGATCTACGACTCCTTCGGCGTCCAGTCCAAGGCCCAGCGCGCCGACCAGCTGGTGCAGGCTTACCGCGTGCAAGGCACGCCGTCGATCGCCGTCGGCGGCCGCTACCTGACCTCGCCGGACCGCGCCGGCGGCTACCGCGAGACGCTGCAGGTGGCCGACCAGCTGCTGGCGCGCGTCAACGCCGCCAAGTAAACGCCGTTCGTCATCGGTACGAAAAAAAGGCCTGCGCCGATCGCGCAGGCCTTTTTCATTCGGCGGGCGGACTGCCGGCGTCCCGGCATGCCGCCC
>JAEZBO010000130.1 GCA_023427085.1 Pseudomonadota bacterium | reverse complement strand
GCCCAGCGCACCGGCCACGCCGGCCGCCTAGTTTTTTTGCCGCCGGCCGCGCCCGGCAGGCCGCGCTCCTGGCGGGGCGCGAGCCGATCGCGCGGCGCCAGGCATGATTTGTTTGCAGCGGCCATCTGTTCGAGAGCAGGCCGCAAGATCCAACCATTACGGAGTTATCCCGCATGCGTACGTGCTACACCGGCCAGGTCTGCCGCGATCACCTCGGCCAGACCGTTACCCTGTTCGGCTGGGTGCATCGCCGCCGCGACCACGGTGGTGTCATCTTCATCGACCTGCGCGACCGCGCCGGCCTGGCGCAGATCGTGTTCGATCCCGATGACGCCAATTCCTTCGGCGTGGCCGAGCGCCTGCGCAACGAGTTCTGCGTGCGGGTCACCGGCGTCGTGCGTGCGCGTCCCGAAGGCACCACCAACAAGGACCTCGCCTCGGGCGAGATCGAAGTGCTGTGCAAAGAGATCGAGATCCTCAACGCCTCGGTCACGCCGCCGTTCCAGCTCGACGACGACAACCTGTCGGAAACCACCCGCCTGACGCATCGCGTGCTGGACCTGCGCCGTCCGCAGATGCAGCGCAACCTGATGCTGCGCTACCGCGTGTCGATCGAAGTGCGCAAGTTCCTCGACGGCCTGGGCTTCATCGACATCGAAACGCCGATGCTGACCAAGAGCACGCCCGAGGGTGCGCGCGACTATCTCGTGCCCTCGCGTGTCAACGCCGGCCATTTCTTCGCGCTGCCGCAGTCGCCGCAGCTGTTCAAGCAGATGCTGATGGTGTCGGGCTTCGACCGCTACTACCAGATCACCAAGTGCTTCCGCGACGAAGACCTGCGCGCCGACCGCCAGCCCGAGTTCACGCAGATCGACTGCGAGACCTCGTTCCTGTCCGAGACCGAGATCCGCGCGATCTTCGAACAGATGATCACGCACGTCTTCAAGACCGTGCATGACGTCGAGCTGCCGTCGCCGTTCCCGCAGATGAGCTACGACGAGGCGATGCGCCGCTACGGCTCGGACAAGCCGGACCTGCGCGTCGGACTCGAGTTCACCGACCTGAACGACGTCATGCAGGACGTCGACTTCAAGGTGTTCTCGCAGGCCGCGATCACCCCGGGCAGCCGTGTCGTGGCACTGCGCGTGCCGGGCGGCGGCGCGCTGTCGCGCAGCGAGATCGACGCCTACACGCAGTTCGTCGGCATCTACGGCGCCAAGGGCCTGGCCTGGATCAAGGTCAACGAAGTGGCCAAGGGCCGCGAGGGCCTGCAGTCGCCGATCGTCAAGAACCTGCACGACACCGCGCTGGCCGAGCTGCTCAAGCGCACCGGCGCGCAGGACGGCGACATCCTGTTCTTCGGCGCCGACCGCGCCAAGGTCGTCAACGACGCGCTGGGCGCGCTGCGCGTGAAGATCGGCCACAGCGAATTCGGCCGCAAGACCGGCCTGTTCACCGATGCCTGGCGTCCGCTGTGGGTGGTCGACTTCCCGATGTTCGAATACGACGAGGAAGCCGGCCGCTACTTCGCCGCGCACCACCCGTTCACCAGCCCCAAGGACGGCCACGAAGACCTGCTCACGTCCGATCCGGGCAAGGCGCTGGCCAAGGCCTACGACATGGTGCTCAACGGCTGGGAAATCGGCGGCGGCTCGGTGCGTATCCATCGCGAGGAAGTGCAGAGCAAGGTGTTCCGCGCCCTCAAGATCGAGGCCGACGAGGCCCGCGAGAAGTTCGGCTTCCTGCTCGACGCGCTGCAGTACGGCGCGCCGCCGCACGGTGGCATCGCCTTCGGCCTGGACCGCATCGTCACGATGATGACCGGCGCCGAATCGATCCGCGACGTGATCGCCTTCCCGAAGACGCAGCGCGCCCAGTGCCTGCTGACCCAGGCGCCGTCGGCGGTCGACGAGAAGCAGCTGCGTGAACTGCACATCCGGCTGCGCCAGACCGAAGTGAAGTAAGCCGGCAGTGCGACAGCGCGCGCCAAGGCGGTTCGTGGTCCGGGCCGCGGCCGCGCTGGCCGTGCTGGCGCTGGCCAGCGTGGCCGGCGCGCTGGGCCTGATCGGCTGGGCCCAGGCCGATGGCCGCGGCCACGCCTTGCAGGCGGCCGACCGGCCGTCCAGCGCGATCGTGTTCTATCTTCCCGACGACCAGGTGCTGGCGCGCTATCTGCACGAGGCAGCGCAGCTGTACCGCGCCGGCCGGATCGGGCAGATCGTCTGTGTCGGCGGCGCGCGCCCGGCGCGTGATTATTTTGGTGCCGCTCAGATGGCGCGCCAGCTGCTGGCGCAAGGCCTGCCGGCCGACGCGCTGCGTTGCGGCGACCGCCGATCGGACGATTCGGTATCGAATCTGCAGGCCGCCCGCAGCCAGCTCACGCCGGACGATTTCGAACACGCGGTGATGGTGACGGACGCGCTGCACGCGGCGCGGCTGCGACATCTGGCGCGGGTCCACCTGGACCGGGTGCCGCGCTGGCAGCAGACGCCGCCGGCCGGTCCGCTGCCGGCGCAGCTGCTGCGTGCCTATTGGGAGATGCCGGCCTGGCTGCTCGAGCTGGCGCCGCCGTCGTGGCGGCGCTGGGCCATCGACGCCAGCCGCAGCTAGGCGTGGCGGCCGCTCGCGAACGGCCTTGCCATCAACCGCCGGTGGCGGCCCGCATCGCCGCGGCCAGCGCCGCGGTGGTCTGCTCGATGTGTTGCGGCTGCAGCGTCGGATGCACCAGGAACATCAGGCTGGTCTCGCCCAGTTCGCGCGCGACCGGCAGCCGTTCGCGCGGCCGCCACGGCGTGCCGTCGAAGGCTTTTTCCAGATAGACCTCGGAGCACGAGCCGGCGTAGCACGGCACGCCTGCGGCGTTGATGTGCGCGATGATGCGGTCGCGATCCCAACCCGGCGCCAGCGCCTCGGGCTCGACGAAGACATAACACTTGTACGCGGCATGATCGATGTGGGCCGGCACCTCGGGCACCCGCAGGCCCGGCAGCGCGCGAGCCTGGGCCCAGATCTGCTGCGCATAGGCGAGCCGCTGCGCGTGCCACTGCGGCATGCGCGCCAGCTGGATCAGGCCGATCGCGGCCTGCATCTCGAGCATGCGCCAGTTGGTGCCGAAGCTTTCGTGCAGCCAGCGGTAGCCGGGCGGATGTTCGCGTTCGTAGACGGCTTCGTAGGATTTGCCGTGGTCCTTGTAGGCCCACATGTCGGCCCACAGCTGGCGGTCGTTGGTGGTGACCATGCCGCCTTCGCCGCCGGTGGTGATGATCTTGTCCTGGCAGAAAGACCAGGCGCTGACGTGGCCGATCGAGCCGACCTGGGCGCCGCGGTAGCGCGCGCCATGCGCCTGCGCGCAGTCCTCGATGACGTGGATGTCATGGCGCGCCGCCAGCGCCATGATGTCGTCCATCTCGCACGGCCAGCCGGCCAGGTGCACGCACAGGATCGCGCGGGTGGCCGGCGTGCGCACCGCCTCGATGGTCGCGGCGGTGATGTTCTGGCTGTCGCGGTCGACGTCGGCGAACACCGGCGTGGCGCCCGCGGTGATGACACTGGAGACCGAGGCGATGAAGGTGCGCGGCGTGACGATGACCTCGTCGCCCGGGCCGATGCCCAGCGTCTTGAGCGCCACGTCCAGCGCGACCGTGCCGTTGGTCAGCGAGATCGCGTGGGTGGTGCCGGTCCAGTCGGCGAAGGCGCGTTCGAACAGGCGGCACTGCTCGCCGGTCCAGTAGTTGACGCGATTGCTGGCGAGCACGGCGCCGACGGCCTGGATCTCTTCGTCGGTGAAGCTGGGCCAGGGCGGGAAGGGCGTATTCAGCATGTCGGTCTCGGGCCTAGGACTTGTTCTGGCCAGTGAATTTTTCGGTGGTGGCGCTGGTGCCGGACGTGATGCCGCGCCGGCCCAGCACGTTGGCGACCGTCATCCAGAGGATGCGCAGGTCCAGCCGCAGGCTGCGGTGCTCGACGTACCAGACGTCCAGCGCCAGCTTGGTGTCCCAGTCGATCGCGTTGCGGCCATTGACCTGCGCCCAGCCGGTGACGCCCGGGCGCACGTCGTGGCGGCGCGCCTGCTCGGCCGAGTATAGCGGCAGGTACTCGGGCAGCAGCGGGCGCGGGCCGACCAGGCTCATCTCGCCGCGCAGCACGTTCCACAGCTCGGGCAGCTCGTCCAGACTGGTGGCGCGCAGCCATTTGCCGTAGGCGGTCAGGCGCGCGGCGTCGGGCGCATTGGGATCGGTGTCGTTCTGGCGATCCAGCATGGTGCGGAACTTGACCATCGTGAACAGCTGGCCGTCCAGGCCCGGGCGCGCCTGGCGAAACAGCACGCCGGGCCCCAGCTTGCGGCGGCTGGCCAGCGCCACCGCCAGCAGCACCGGGCTGAGCCCGATCAGCAGCGTCAGGCTGACACTGACGTCGATGGCGCGTTTGACGAGGTCGTAGGGCGTGGCGCGACGGGCCGGGCGCGGCGCCATCAGCGCGACCAGCAGGCCGGCCGTGACGATGTGCGGCAGCGACAGCAGCGTATCGCCGGAGATCAGCGCATACGGCAGCGTCAGCAGCGCGACCGGCGTGGCGCCGCTCAGCAGGCCGGCGCTGCCGGCGCGCAGCGTCGCCCAGCCGTAGGCGGCGTAGAACAGGCCGACGACCAGCGCGAAGCCCAGGCCGCCGTACAGCAGCGCCGAGGCGATCGGCAGGTGAGGGTAGTCGTCGTGTTCGCAATTCAGGAACTGGCAGCCATACCGCGCCCGGTAGTCGTAACCCATGCCGCGCAGCAGTGTCGGGGTGTCCAGCAGCTCGGCCACATACATCCAGCGGTCGAAGCGGCTGGACAGGCCGTAGGCGCTTTCGGCGTTCATCTGACGCAGGATCGCCGGCGCGGTGGCGGTGATCGTCACCGACGGCGAGTCCGCCGTGCTGGCGCCGGGCGGCTCGCTGGCGGGTGCCGGCGCCGCGGCGGGCAGGTCGGGGTCCGGGCCGGGGG
>JAEZBO010000015.1 GCA_023427085.1 Pseudomonadota bacterium | reverse complement strand
GTACTGGGAAGGCGCGCTGGCCGGTGAACGCACGCTGGCCGGCATGCGTCCGCTGGCGGTGTTGGGCGACAACATCACCACCGACCACCTGTCGCCGTCGAACGCCATCTTGCCCGACTCGGCCGCCGGCGAATACCTGGCCAGGATGGGCTTGCCCGAAGAAGACTTCAATTCGTATGCCACCCACCGGGGCGACCACCTGACGGCGCAGCGCGCGACCTTCGCCAACCCCACGCTCAGGAACGAGATGGTGAAGGACGGCCTGGGTAACGTCATCCAGGGCTCGCTGGCGCGCATCGAGCCCTCGGGCGAAGTGACCCGCATGTGGGAAGCGATCGAGCATTACATGCAGCGCAAGCAGCCCCTGATCGTCGTCGCCGGCGCCGACTACGGCCAGGGCTCGTCGCGCGACTGGGCCGCCAAGGGCGTGCGGCTGGCCGGCGTGCAGGCGATCGTGGCCGAGGGCTTCGAGCGTATCCACCGCACCAACCTGATCGGCATGGGTGTGCTGCCGCTCGAGTTCAAGCCCGGCACCGACCGAAAGACGCTGGCGCTGGACGGCAGCGAGACCTACGACGTGGTCGGCCAGCGCACGCCGCGTGCCGACCTGACGCTGCGGGTCACGCGCCGCGACGGCGAGGTCGTGCAGGTGCCGGTGACGTGCCGGCTCGACACCGCCGAAGAAGTGTCGATCTACGAGGCGGGCGGCGTGCTGCAACGCTTCGCGCAAGATTTTCTCGAAGCCGAATCGGCCGCCGGCGGCGCCGCCACGGCGCACTGATCCGCCACCGCCCACCAGGAATTCATCATCATGGCCCACGCTCCCCAGATCGCCATCGCCGCCACCTACATGCGCGGCGGCACCAGCAAGGGTGTGTTCTTCAAGCGCGGCGACCTGCCCGAGGCCGCGCGCGAGCCCGGCGCGGCGCGCGATGCCTTGCTGCTGCGCGTGATCGGCAGCCCCGATCCCTACGGCAAGCAGATCGACGGCATGGGCGCCGCGACCTCGAGCACCAGCAAGACGGTGATCCTGGACCGCAGCACGCGCGCCGATCACGACGTCGACTACCTGTTCGGCCAGGTCTCGATCGACCAGCCCTTCGTCGACTGGAGCGGCAACTGCGGCAACCTGTCGGCGGCGGTCGGCCCGTTCGCGATCCGCAACGGCCTGGTCGATGCCGCGCGCGTGCCCGCCGACGGCGTCGCGGTGGTGCGGATCTGGCAAGCCAACATCGGCAAGACCATCGTCGCGCACGTGCCGATGCAGGGCGGGCAGGTCCAGGAGACCGGCGATTTCGAGCTCGACGGCGTGACCTTCCCGGCCGCCGAGGTGGTGCTCGAATTCATGAATCCCGCCGACGAAGGCGAGGGCGGCTCGATGTTCCCGACCGGCCATGTGATCGACGATTTCGAGGTGCCGGGCGAGGGCCGCTTCCGGGCGACCTTCATCAACTCGGGCATCCCGACCATCTTCCTGGACGCGGCGGCACTGGGCTATACCGGCACCGAATTGCAGGACGACATCAACGGCGACGCGCAGGCGCTGGCCCGCTTCGAGCGCATCCGCGCGCACGGCGCGCTGCGCATGGGCCTGATCGGCAAGCTCGAGGACGCCGCGGCGCGCCAGCACACGCCCAAGATCGCCTTCGTCGCGCCGCCGGCCGCCTACACGGCCTCCAGCGGCAAGGCGATCGGCGTGCAGGACATCGACGTGCTGGTGCGCGCCTTGTCGATGGGCAAGCTGCACCACGCGATGATGGGCACCGCGTCGGTCGCGATCGCGACGGCGGCGGCGGTGCCAGGCACGCTGGTGAACCTGGCGGCGGGCGGCGGCGAGCGCGACAGCGTGCGTTTCGGCCATCCCTCGGGCACCTTGCGGGTCGGCTCGCAGGCGCAGCAGAACGGCGCCGAATGGACCGTCACGCGCGCCATCATGAGCCGCAGCGCGCGCGTGCTGATGGAAGGCCGGGTGTTCGTGCCCGCCAGCTGAGCAGCCGGTCACTGGTTCTCGGTTATCGACAGGGCCGGGGCCTGGCGGCCGCTTATGCCTGACAACAGAAGCGGGTCGGGCGCGGGGCGCTCACACGTCGACGCGGGGCGCGGCCGCCTCACGCAGGCGGGCCGAACCGGATGATTTTGGCCTCGATGGCGGCGTCACTGGCCGGCTGACACGGCCCGATAGGGCGGCTCAGCGCACGTGCCAGAGCGCGCCGGGTGTATCGCCGAACAGGCGGGTGGCGATCACATCGGCCGAGCGCAGCACCTCGCGGGAAAAGAATGCGATGCGATGGGGCTTGAACCGTTGTGCCGGCCCCGACACGCCCACTGCCGCCACTGCGTGGCCGGCGCGGTCCAGGATCGGCGCGGCCACGCCATAGACGTCCTTGCGCCAGGCGCCGCGATTGACCGCCACCCGCTTGGCGCGCGTCAGCTGCATCTCGCGCAGGAAGGCCGCCTCGCTTTGCGGGCGGGCCGCCTCGCTGCCCGGCGCCAGCATCGCGTGGATGCGCGCCTGCTCGCGCGGATTCAGAAACGCCAGCATCGCCTTGCCGGTCGCCACCAGCGGCGCCGGCATGCGTCCGCCTATCTGGCTATAGGCACGCACCGGATTGTCGCTTTCGATCTTGTGCACGTAGACGATCTCGGCTTTTTCGAGCACCGACAGGTGCACGCTTTCGCCGGTGGCTTCCATCAGTCTGAGCATCTCGCTTTCGGCGGCGGTCCGCAGGCTCATGCTGTGCAGCACCGCCGAGCCCAGCGTCCACAGCTTGATCGAGGCGTAGTAGCGCCGCGAGCCGTGCTCCTGCGACACGTACTGGGCCTGCAGCAGCGTCTGCAGCAGCCGGTGCACCTTGCTGTGCCCCATCGACAGCGCCGCCGCGATCGCCGTCAGCGTCTGGGGTTGCTGGGCATTGGCCAGGTATTCGACCAGCAGCAGGCCATCGTTGAGCGTGGTGTTATTTCTTTCCGGCATATGGAAATGAAATTCTATATTTTGGAAAGATTGTAGTCACTGCGGCAAAATCCGAGAATGGCTGGCCGCCGGCCTGCGCTTCGCATTGGTCGGCGGCACATAAGAATCGGGCTCGAGCAGCCTCAAACAGGTGGAGACAAGAACAATGACGACACAACACTTGAGCGGCAAGCCGGGCCGCGCGATGCGCGCCACGCTGCTGGCCGCGGCAGCGATGTTTTTCACCGCGCCGGGGCAGGCGGCCGATGCCGCCCGGTCCTATCCGAGCAAGCCGATCAACCTGATCGTCTCCTATCCCGCCGGCGGCAGCGTCGACGTCGCCGCGCGGATCCTGCAGGACCCGCTCAGCAAGGCCCTGGGCCAGACCGTCATCGTCGAGAACAAGGGCGGCGCGGGCGGCACGATTGGCACCCGCTATGTCGCCGGCGCCGCGCCCGACGGCCATACCCTGCTGATCACGCTGTCGTCGCACACCATCAATCCGGCCATCTACGCGAGCCTGCCGTTCGACACCGAAAAGGATTTCGCGCCGGTCTCGATGGTCGCCTCGGCGCCCCAGGTGCTGGTCGCGCATCCGTCGTTTCCCGCCACCACGCTCGCCGGCCTGATCGACTACGTCAAGACGCAGAAGGAAGTGCCCTATGGTTCGGCCGGCACCGGTTCGCCCAGTCATATCGCCGGTGAGCTCTTCAAGCTCAAGACCGAGCTGCCGTTGATGCACATCCCCTACCGGGGCGGTGGGCCGGCCACGGTCGACGTGCTCGGCGGCCAGATTCCGCTGCTGTGGGTATCGCTGCCGTCGGTCACCGGCCACATCAAGGAAGGCCGTCTCAAGGCGCTGGCCGTATCGACCGCCAAGCGCACGCCGGTGTTGCCCGACGTGCCGTCGGTGGCCGAAAGCGTGCCCGGCTTCAACGTCGACTCTTGGTACGCGATGTTCGCGCCGGCCGGCACGCCGGCCGCGGTCATCGACAAGGTGCAGTCAGCGATCGCCGCGGCAGCCGCCGACAAGGCCATCCAGGCCGCCTTCATCGCCCAGGGCGCCGTGGTGGTGGGTGGCACGCCCGCCGAACTCGATCAGGTGGTCAAGACCGAAGTGCCGATGTGGAAGTCGCTCGCCAAGGAGGCCGACATCTCGGTCAAGTGAACGGGTGGGGCTGGCGCACGGCCGCGCCGCTCATTGCGGCTGATAGCCGATCCGTTTGGCGACGTCGGCCCATTTCCTGATCTCGGCCGCCGTGAAGTCGGTGAACGACTGCGGCGTCCCGCCTTCCGGAAGCAGGCCGGACACCGCGAAGGTCTCGCGCAGCGCGGGGCTCTTCAAGCCCGCATTGATCGCGGCATTGAGTTTGTCGACGATCGCTGGCGGGGTGCCGGCCGGCGCATAGATGCCTACCCACGAACCAGTCTGGAATCCTTTCACGCCGGCCGCGTCGACGGTCGGCACGCCGGGCAGGTCGGCGACCGGCTCGGCGCCGGTCACCGCCAGGGCGCGCAGCTTGCCGGCCTTGACCAGCGGCGTGGCCGAGGGCACGTTGTCGAACATGATCTGCACCCGGCCGCCCACCAGGTCGGTCAGCGCCGGCGAGCTGCCCTTGTAGGGGATGTGCTGCATCTGCGTGCCGGTCATGAGCTTGAAGTGCTCCACGCTCAGATGCACGGAGCCGCCCGTGCCGG
Organism: Pseudomonadota bacterium; assembly: GCA_023427085.1. GTDB lineage: Bacteria > Pseudomonadota > Gammaproteobacteria > Burkholderiales > Burkholderiaceae_B > Orrella. Next base: position 12,387 of record JAEZBO010000015.1, on the reverse strand, counting down.
TCGAGGCATAGGCCACCTTGTCGGGATTGGCCTTCAGGTAACCGATGAGCTCTTCGATGGTCTTGGCCGGCAGGTCGGGATTGGCCGCCACCACCAGCGGTGCCGAGGCCACCAGCGCGACCGCCGTGAAGTCCTTGGCGGCGTCGTAGTTCAGGTGGCTCAAGGTCGTCGGGTTGGTGCCGTGGGTGGCGCTGGTGCCCATGAACACCGTGTAGCCGTCCGCCGCCGCGCGCGCCGCGGCGCTGGCGCCGATGGTCCCGCCCGCGCCGGCGCGGTTGTCGACGATCACGGTCTGTCCCAGTTGTTCGCTCATGGCCTTGGCGGTGGCGCGGCCGGCGATGTCGGTGATGCCGCCGGGCGGGTAGGGCACGATCAGCGTGATCGGCTTGTTCGGATAAGCCTGCTGGGCCAGCGCAGGGCCGAGGGCGGCCAAGGTCGCCAGCGCCACGATGCATCGTTTGAATGTCATTGTCTTTGTCTCCGTGGTTTTTATTGAGGTGCCGCGTGGGTGGCTACAGGCCTCGGCCGCCGGTGACTGCCAGCGTCTCGCCTGTGATGAAACGGGATTGTTCGGACAGCAGGAACAGGATGGCGTCGGCGACGTCCGCCGGCACACCCAGTCGCTTGAGCGGCGTCTGCGCGGCAAGCGCATCGTTGATGCCGGCCGCGGCCATCGCGCTCATGGCGGTCTGGATGCGGCCGGGCGCCACCGCATTGACGCGGATGCCGTGGCCGGCGACCTCGCCGGCCAGCTGGCGCGTCAGGCCGGTCACGCCGCTCTTGGACACGGCATAGGGCAGGCCGGCGATGCTGGTGTAGCGCAGTCCGGCCAGCGAGCTGACGTTGACGATGGCGCCGGCGCCCTGCGCGATCATGCCGGGCAGTACCGCGTGGCAGGTATAAAAATAGCCGCCGAGGTTGACCGCCAGCACCCGGGCCCATTCCTGCGGGTCGATCTCCCAGGCCGACTGGCGGCGGCCTTCGACCTTGGGCGATATGCCGGCATTGTTGACCAGCAGGTCGATGCGTCCGTCCGGCAGGGTGGCGATGCGCTCGCGCAGCGCCGCGCTGCAAGCCGGATCACCGAGGGCCAGTTGCCAGGCCCGGGCCCCATGCCCCTGGGCTTGCAGGGCGCGCGCCGCCGCGTCGGCGGACGCGCCGTCGGCATCCAGCATTACGACCTGGGCGCCCTGCTGCGCGAGGGCCTGCGCCACCGCCAGGCCGATGCCTCGGCCGGCGCCGGTCACCAGTGCGGTCTTGCCACGGATGCCGGGCAGCATGGCGGGCTGCGGGTCGGGCTGCGCGCGCGTCACGACAGGTCCCGCGCATCGCGCTGGTCGAGTGCGGCGAATGCCTGGATGGGCGGGTAGGCCTGCGGATCGATCGTCACGTCCAGCACGTAAGGCCCGCCTGCCGCCAAGGCCGTGGTCAGGCAGGCTTCGAGTTGCTGCGCTTGCCGGACTGCCGCGCCGTCGCAACCACAAGCGCGGGCGATCGCGACGTGGTCGATCGGACCGAAGTGGCAGATGTCGGTGTGCTGGCCGAAGCGGCTTTCCTCGGCGTCGCGCTGGAAACCCAGCACGCCGTTGTTCAATACCAGCACGACCACCGGAATGCGGTGCCGGCGCGCGGTCTCGAGTTCGGCCCAGCAGTGCGCGAAGCCGCCGTCGCCGACCACCGCGACGACCGGCTTGCCCGGCTTGGCCAGGCTCGCGCCCATGGCCATCGGCAAGCCCCAGCCCAGCCCGGCGATGCCGCGCGGCGTGATGAATCGTGCGCCGGCATGCCTGCTGCGCAGGTATTGCAGGACCCACAGCGACGAGTAGCTGGCGTCGCTGACCCACAATACCTCGTCGGCGACGTCGCGCAAGGTGCGGAACAGCCGCTCGGGCCGCATCGGCGTGGCCTCGCTGTCCTGCACCTCGCGCAGGTCGGTCAATGAACGTTCGCGCGCCTGCGCGATGCGTTCGCGGAAGGCGGCGGCGCCCCGGTGACCGTCGGCCGGCCAGACGTCGTCGAGCGCCAGCATGGCCTGCAGCGTCGCCTGCGCGTCACCGAGCAGGCGCTGGCCGCGATAGTTGCGGCCGAGTTCCTCGGGGTCGACGTCGATCTGCATGAATTGCGCCTTGCGGTCGAACAGCGACCACGACGCCGTGCCGTTCTCATTGGTCCGGCTGCCGATGAACAGCACCGCGTCGGCCTGCCGGACGTAATCGATCTGGTGCTGGAACGGGCTGCGACGGCCCATGCAGTTGCCGATCACGCCCACCGACAGCGGATGGTCCTCGTCGACGGCGCCCTTGCCCATGTTGGTGGTGGCGACCGGAACCTGCCAGGCCTGCTGGGCGCGCGCGAGCATCGGCGCGGCGCCCGAAAGGTGCACCCCGCCACCGGCGACGATCAGCGGCCGTTCGGCCTGTGCCAGCGTCCGCAGCGCGGTACGCAGCGCCGCCGGCTCCGGCACGAAGCGATCGACCGGATACCCGCCAAACCCCGGCGGCAACGGGCCGCCGCTGGCGGCGCTGTCCGGCGCCACCGGCGCGACCGGGTCGAGCAGTACGTCGAAGGGCACCATCAACACCGCGGGACCCGGCCGGCCGGTGGTGGCCGCCATGATGGCGCGCGCCGTGTACTCGCCCAGCCGATCCGACTCGGTGACGCGCCGGATCCATTTTGCGCTGCCCTGGAACAGTTGCAGATGATCCAGTTCCTGGAAGGCGTTCTTGTCGGTGTTGCCGCGCGGCACGTCCTGCACGATGGCCAGGATCGGCACCGATGCCTTGAGCGCCTCGCACAGTCCGGCAATCAGCAGGCCGGCCGCCGGGCCATTCTGCGCCGCGATCACGCCGATCCGTCCGCTGGCGCGGGCGTAGCCGTCGGCCATCGCGATGCCGGCGTTTTCGGTGCGGTAGCCGATCTGGCCGATGCCCAGTTTCTGCGCCGACAGGAATAGCGCCGTGGGGCAGCTCTGGCCGAAGATGAAGGGCACCTGCGCGGCCTTCAGGACGGCCGCCATGGCGTCGGCGGCGATGTGTCTGCTCAGGTCCTGACGCGCCCATGTGCCCAGGCTGGTCTCGGCTTCCCCCGCCGGAATGTTCGACGACTGCATCGTTGCTTGTCTCCTGTTGAGCCGTCATTCTAGGAAGGCCTTTTGGATATTAAAATTTTATTTTTCAAATCCATTCATTAATCTGATTTATGAATATCACCTTGCGTCAATTGCAGGCCTTCATCGCGGTCGCACGGTCGGGCAGCTTCTCGCGCACCGCCCAGGCGCTGCACGTGACGCAGCCGGCGTTGACGTTGATGATCCAGAAGCTCGAACGGCAGCTGGATACCCAGCTGTTCGAGCGGCACACCCGGGCAGTGCATCTGTCGCCGTCCGGGCGCGAACTGCTGCCCGCCATCCAGCGCCTGATCGGCGAACTCGAGTCGACGCTCGATGGCCTGCGCGATACCTCGCAGGCCTACGGCGGGACGGTCACGCTGGGGTGCATCCCGTCGGCCGGTGCCTTGCTGGTGCCCGAGCTGATCAGGCGCTTTGCGGTCCTGCATCCGCGCGCGCGCATCGTCGTCAAGGACGCCATGACGGAGACGCGCGGCATGATCGGCATGTTGCGCAAGGGCGAGATCGATATCGCGGTCGGCCCGCGCGCCGAGGAGGGCGAGTTCGATTTCGAGCCCTGCGCGCGTGACCGCATGGCGGTGCTGCTGGCCGCCAGCCATCGCCTGGCGCGGCGCAAGCGCCTGGCCTGGCGCGAGATCGCCGATGAGCCGATCGTGTCGACCAGCTACCACAGCCAGGTGCGGCACATGATGGACGAGGCGTTCTCCGCCAACGGCCTGTCGGTGCGGCCCAGCGTCGAGGTGGCGCTGGTGGCGACGGCCGTCGGCATGGCGCGCGCCGGGCTGGGGGCGGCGGTGCTGCCCGAGGACGCGGCGCGCATGTGCAATCTGGCGGGCGTATCGGTCGTGCCGCTGACGCAACCGGTCCAGGAGCGCGTCGTCGGGCTGACTTATCGCAGCTTTTCCCTGCTGTCGGCGGCCGGCCAGGCCTTCGTCCGGCTCGCGCGCGAGCGCAACGCCTCGGCATGACCGTCCGGGCGCGCTGCTAAACTGGGCCGCCGTCACGCTTTTAGCCCGTTTTTGATGACTTTCCCTGCATGCGGCCTGGACTTCGGCACCTCCAATTCCACGGTGGGCTGGAGCCGCCCCGGCCAACGCGCCTTGCTGGCGCTGGAAGACGGCAAGGCCACCTTGCCGTCGGCCATCTTCTTTCACGATGAAGACGACGAGGTCAGCTATGGCCGCGCCGCGCTGGCCGACTACCTGGCGGGCTACGACGGGCGGCTGATGCGCGCCATGAAAAGCCTGTTGGGCAGTTCGCTGATCGACGGCCACACCGAAGTGCAGGGCAGGGCGCTGCCGTTCCGGGTGCTGCTGACCCGATTCATCGGCGAGCTCAAGCGCCGCGCCGAGGCCTCGGCCGGCCGCGCGTTCACCAAGGTGGTGCTGGGCCGTCCGGTCTTCTTTGTCGACGACGATCCGGCCGCCGACCAGCTGGCGCAGGACACGCTGGGCGAGATCGCCCGCAACGTCGGCTTCGTCGACATCGAGTTCCAGTACGAACCGCTGGCCGCCGCTTTCGACTACGAATCGCAGATCGACCGCGAAGAACTGGTGCTGGTCATCGACATCGGCGGCGGCACTTCCGACTTTTCGCTGATCCGGCTCGGGCCCGAGCGCGCGCGCAAGGCCGATCGGCGCGACGACATCCTCGCGCACGGTGGTGTGCACATCGGCGGCGCCGATTTCGACATGCAGCTGAGCCTGGCACGCGTGATGCCATTGCTGGGACTCGGCACGCAGCTGCGCAGCGGCAAGGACGTGCCGTCCACGCCCTACCGCAACCTGGCCTGCTGGCACACCATCAACCACGTCTATGCGCGCAAGTCGGTCGACCTGCTGGCGACGCTGCGCACCGAGGCAGCCGAGCGTGACAAGCTCGACGTGCTGATGGAACTGATCAAGCAGCGCGCCGGCCACTGGCTGGCGCTGCAGGTCGAAGAGTGCAAGATCGCGCTGTCCGAGGCGCCGGCCGCGACGATCGACCTGTCGCGCATCGCGCCGGCCCGCCACGTCGATGTGTCGCGGCCGCAGTTCGATGACGCGGTCGCGCCGCTGCTGGTGCGCGTCGAGGCCAAGGTCGCGGAGCTGCTGCGTGATGCCGGCGTCGCCAGCGGCGACGTCGACACGGTGTTTTTCACCGGCGGCTCGAGCCGCGTGCCGCGGCTGCGCGAGAGCATCTCGGCGCAGGTGCCGCAGGCGCGCAGCGTCGAAGGTGATCTGTTCGGCAGCATCGGCGCCGGTCTGGCCCTGGATGCGGTTCGCCGTTACGGCTGAGCGGCATGGGTGGCCAGGGCAGGGGGCCGCGTCCGGGAGATGGCCTACAATGGGAATAATTCCCATTGTCATGCCGAGAATTGCTACGCATTGCGTCCGGCGAGCACGAGGCAGCCGAGCACGCTTCATGAACCCTTCCGATCAGAACGGCGTCACGCAGGCCTACATCCAGTGGCGCCTGCCCATGCTGCGTTTTCTACGGCGCAAGGTGGCCAATCCGGCAGAGGCCGAAGACCTGCTGCAAGAGGCCTTCGTGCGCTGGCTGGCGGTCGACGGCGCCGCGCCGCCCGAGCGGCCGCGCCATTTCCTCTACCGCATCGCCATCAACCTGCTCAATGACCGCAGCCGCCGCAATCGCGTGCGGGATGCGGTGATGGTCGATGCCGACCCCGATCAAGCGGCCGCGTCGCTGCAACGGGCCGTCGCCACCACCGACGGCCCGGAACAGATCGCCGGGCAGCGCCAGCGGCTGTCGCGGCTGGATGCAGCGCTGACCGAGCTGCCGGCGCGCCAGCGCGAGGCGCTGGTGCTGCATCGTATCGACGGTCTGACACAAGAGCAGATCGCCGCGCAGATGGGCATCTCCCGCCAGATGGTGGTCAAACACATCGCCCGGGCGCTGGCTTATTGCGAGACCCGGGCAGGGCAGGCCGATGCCGACGCGCCGCGACCCGGGATGGGCGCATGAGCGAGGATCCACGCGAGCAGGCCTTGCTCGAAACTGCCGGCGAATGGCTGGCGATGAGGCAGGATGCCTCCTGGAGCGCGGCCCACGAGGCGCGTTTTCAGGCCTGGCTGCACGCTGCGCCCGCGCATGCCCAGGCTTACGAGCGGATGAACCAGACGTGGCGGCAGCTCGGCCAGACCGAGGCCGCCGCCGCGCGTCGCCAGCAGGCCGCCATGGCCGCCGCGCGCCGCCGCAGCCCGTCGCCACCGATGCGGCGCTGGCGCACGGGTTGGGCGCTGGGCATGGCGCTGGTGCTCTGTCTGGTGGCCGGTGCCGCGTGGCAGGTGCAACGCCACACCGTGCAGTATCAGGTGGCGCTGCAGACCGGGCCACGCGAGGCACGCGGCCTGGACCTGCCGGATGGCACGCGGATCGAACTCAATCGTGCGACCGAACTGGCCGTGCGCTTTTATCCTGGCCGCCGCGAGGTCGTGCTGACGCGTGGCGAAGCGTTCTTCCAGGTCGCCTCGGACGCCGGCAAACCGTTCACGGTGGCGGCCGGCGATACCGTGGTGACCGTGGTCGGCACGGCCTTCAACGTCTCGACGCTGCCGGGCCACGTACAGGTCGATGTACAGGAAGGCCGGGTGCGGGTCGATGCCGGCCGCGCGCCCCGGCGCGAGCTGACGCGCAACGAGTTTCTGCGTGTCGGCGCGGCCGGCGCGGCCGAGTGGGGCCGCACGTCGGCCGACGCGGTCGGTAGCTGGCGCCGCGGCCGGCTGGTGTTTCGCGACCGGCCGCTGGCCGAGGTGGTGCAAGTGCTGTCGCGCTACCGCGAACTGCCGGTGCGGCTGGCCGACGCCCAACTGGGCGGGCGCGCCGTATCGGGCGTCGTCAATACCCAGTCGCCCGACGAGTTCCTGCGTTCCTTGCCGCTGCTGCTGCCGGTGCGGGTGGCCGCGCAGCCGGATGGTTCGCTGCTGATCAGCGCCGCGCCCTAGCAGCTAGCGGCCGGGCCGCTATTTTTGGCGGACCGGGTTGTCAATCCGCGCGCTGGTGCGTCTATCCCTGGCAAGGCCCGCGGCGCGGGCACCTTGCGGAGTAGCAGAGTTCATGCGGAAGTCAGGCGGTGTAGTGCTGGCCGGGGCCATTCGAGGCCGGGCCATGCGAGGTTTTGATCCGGCGGCGGCCGCCGTCATCGGCCTGCTGGCCGCGGTGCTGGCGGCGCCAGCGGCCCAGGCGCAATCGGGCGCCATGCGCTTCGACATCCCCGGCCAGGCGCTGGGCGATGCCTTGACCGCATTCGCGGCGCAGTCCGGCCAACAGGTGCTGTACTCGGAAGCGACCGTGCGCGGCCTGCGTTCGCGCGCGGTGGCCGGGCTGTATCCGCCCGATCAGGCGCTGTCTCTGCTGGTGCAGGACAGCGGCCTGCGCATTGCCGGCAACGCCAACGGCGTCTACACGCTGGTGCGCAGCCAGGTCTCGCAGATGCAGGTGGCCGAGGTAGCCGGCACGCAGGACGCGGTTGGCGACGGCCGTGGCCTGTACGCGGTCGATGCGCTGTCGGTGACGGCGTCGCGCTCGGGCATGACGCCGGACGAAGCGCCGCAGACCATGATCCTGATCGGCCGCGACGAAGTGCAGCGCCAGCTGGCCATCACCAGCAATTCGTCGACGGTGCTGAGCAACCTGCTGCCTTCGTACACGCCCAGCCGCGACAAGATGAACGGCAGCGGCGAGACGCTGCGGGGCCGCACGCCGCTGATCATGATCGACGGCGTGCCGCAATCGAATCCGCTGCGGCCCACCGGCCGCGAGGCGCACACCATCGACTACGCGCTGATCGACCGCGTCGAGGTGATCCAGGGCGCCAACGCCTACAACGGCCTGGGCGCGACCGGCGGCATCATCAATCTGGTGACCAAGCGGCCCGAGAACGGCACGCTGAACCAGAACGTGTCGGTGCAGGCCACCATCCCGACCGAGGGCATCCGCAGTGAGACCGCCAGCTACAAGACGCTGTACAGCCTGAACGGCCGTACCGACGACTGGGAATACCTGCTGTCGGCCAGCTACGAAGACCAGGGCCTGTACAAGGACGCGCGCGGGCGCAGCATCGGCGCCGACAACACCCAGGGCGACCTGATGGACTCGCGCACCTATGACGTGCTGGCCAAGCTGGGTTACTGGATCGACGGCGACCAGCTGCTGCAGCTGAGCCTGAACCGCTACCGCATCAAGAACAAGGGCAACTACATCGGCATCGCCGGCGACCGCCAGGCCGGCATCCCGACCACGTCCGAGCGCGGCACGCCCGAGGGCACCGAGCCGTGGAACGACGTTTGGACCTCCAGCATCAGCTACAGCCACCATAACCTGGCTGGCATGCAGCTGTCGGCGATGGTATTCAACCAGGAGTTCGAAGGCCTGTTCGGCGCCGACAATTCGGCGACCTTCCAGGATCCCGCCATCGCGCCGGTCGGCACGCTGTACGACCAGTCGCGCTCGGTGGCGTCCAAGTACGGCAGCAAGCTGAGCCTGACCAAGGACGGCCTGTTCGACGACCGCGTCAAGCTGACGGTCGGCTTCGACACGCTGTTCGACAAGGGCAAGCAGGATCTGTACGGCACCGGCCGCACCTATGTGCCCGAGTCGAAGTTCAGCAACTACTCGCTGTTCGGCCAGGCCGAATACAAGCTGCTCGACAACCTGGTGCTGCATGCCGGCGTGCGCCACGAGACCGCCGACCTCAAGATCGACAGCTACCGCACGCTGGCGCGCTACAACAACGTGTTCGTCGAGGGCGGCAAGCTGAACTTCGACCAGACGCTGTTCAATGGCGGCCTGGTCTACACGCCGTGGCAGGGCGTGACGCTGTTCGGCAGCTATGCCGAAGGCTTCGGCATGCCCGATGTCGGCCGGGTGCTGCGCGCGATCAACCGGCCCGGCCTGAGCGTGGCGCAGATGAACACGCTCGAGCCCATCCTGACCAAGAACATCGAGGTCGGCACGCGGCTGCGCCACCAGGATGTGGATGTCGACCTGAGCTACTTCCAGTCCGACTCCAAGTTCGGCACGCGGGTCATCGCGGTGGATGGCGCGTTCCTGATGGCGCGCGAGAAGACACGGATCCAGGGCTTCGAGGCGGCGGTCGGCTACCGGCTCGATCCGGCCCACCGGCTGCGCCTGTCGTACGCGCACACGCTGGGCCGCTACGACAGCAACGACAACGGTTCGCTGGACGCGCGGCTGGACGGCCTGAACGTCGCGCCCAATCGCATGGTGGCGTCGTGGTCGGCCAACTGGAACGACCGCATCAGCACCTTCGTGCAGGTCAACCACGCCTTCGATCGCAGCTTCGACGAGCCCGAAAAGGAGTTCAAGGGCTATACGCTGGTCGACGCATCGATGGAGTACCGGCTGAACCAGGGCAAGGTCACGCTGGCGATGGCCAACGTGTTCAACGAGGACTACATCTCGTACTACTCGCAGAGCGCGTTGATCGAGCCGATGCGTTACTTCGCCGGCCGGGGCCGCACGCTGACGCTGGGCTATTCGCTTGCGTTCTAGCTGCGTGGCCGGACGGCGCGCGGCCTTGCTGGCCGGGCTGTCCGGCCTGGCCTTGCTGCACGCGCCCGCTTGCGCGCGGACCTCGGCGTCCGCGCGCACCGTCACGCACGCGCTCGGCCAGACCGTGGTCGAGGGCGAACCGCGCCGCATCGTGACCTTGTTTCAGGGCGCCACCGACATCGTGCTGGCGCTGGGCGCGCGACCGATCGGCGCGGTCGAGTCGTGGACCCACAAGCCGGTCTACCCCTACCTGCGCGAAGCCATGCAGGGCGTGGCGATGATCGGGCTGGAGACCCAGCCCAGTCTCGAGGACATCGTGCATCTGCGGCCCGACCTGATCATCGCCTCGCGCTTTCGCAACGAGCGCATCTATGCGCTGCTCGGCCAGATCGCGCCGACCGTGGCCTTGCAGGAGATCTATACCTTCAAGCAGAACACCGCGCTGATCGGCCAGGCGCTGGGCCGCCAGCCGCGGGCACGTGCCTTGCTGGACGACTGGGCCGCCCGCACCGCGCGGCTGTGTGCAGTGCTGGGGCAGCCGGGCGCGCTGGGCGAGCCGCAGGTGCCGGGCGAGCCGGCGCCGCAGGGCGCCCGGCCCGGGCCGGGCACGGCCACGCGTCGCGCGCCGATCACCGTCTCGGTGCTCGAGTTTCGCGAGGACCATGTGCGGGTCTACCTGGCCGGCAGCTTTGCCGGCACCGTGCTGACCGACGCCGGCTTCGTCTGGCCGGCCGGACAGGCGGACGCGGGTATCTACCGCAAGCTCACCAGCAAGGAAGGCATTCCGCTGCTGAACGCCGACGTGGTGTTCCTGCTGTTGCGCTCGGACCGCCAGGCGGTGCGGCAGAACTACCAGGACTGGTCGGCCCATCCCTTGTGGCAACGGCTGGACGCGGTGCGCGATGACCAGGTCTATCCGGTCGACAATGTCGACTGGAGCCTGGGCGGCGGCATCCTCAGCGCCAACCGTATGCTCGACCGGCTCGACGCGCTGGCCGGCCGCATCGAGGGGCGCGCATGATCGGCCCGCGCCGCGCCGGGACGCCGCGCGCGCTCGTGCTGCTGGCGGCCAGCCTGCTGGTGCTGGCCGCCCTGGTGCTCGGCAGCCTGACGGTCGGCGTGCATCCCACGCCGCTGGCGACCGCTATGGCGGCGCTGTGGCGGCCCGACCCGCTGGATATCGCCCACATCATCGTCGTCACCGAGCGCCTGCCACGCACCGTGGTCGCGCTGGTGGTGGGCGCCAGCCTGGCCGTGGCCGGCGCGTTGATGCAGGCGCTGACCCGCAATCCGCTGGCCTCGCCGGGCCTGATGGGCGTGAACAGCGGCGCCGTGTTCTGCATCGTGCTGCTGGTGGTGGCCCTGCCGGCCGCGCCGCTGTCGGGCTATCTGTGGGCGGCTTTCGCCGGCGCCGGCGTGGCCGGCGCGGCCAGCTATTTCCTCGGCACGCTGGCCAGCCGCCACGACGCGCGGCTGGGCATCGTGCTGGCCGGCGCGGCGGTCACCGCGCTGTTCGCCTCGTTCACGCAGGCGGTGCTGGTGATCGAGCAGGAAAGCCTGGAGACCGTGCTGTTCTGGCTCGGCGGCTCGGTCGCCGGCCATCGGCTGGCCGACCTGCCTGTGGTGCTGCTGTGCGTCGCGGCGGCGCTGACGGCCGCGCTGCTGCTGGCGCGGCGCGTCGACCTGATGGCCGCCAGCGACGACGTGGCGCGCGGCCTGGGCCAGCACGTGGGGCGCAACCGCGCGCTGGTGGCGCTGGTGATCGTCGCGCTGGCCGCCAGCGCCGTCTCGATCGCTGGCAGCATCGGCTTCATCGGCCTGATCGTGCCGCACATGGCGCGCCGCCTGATGCCGCGCGCGCATCGCTGGCTGATACCGGGCTGCGCCTTGCTGGGCGCCGCGCTGCTGCTGGGCGCCGATATCCTGGCCCGCCTGTTGATCGCCCCGCGCGAGGTGCCGGTCGGTGTCATGACCGCGCTGATCGGCGTGCCGCTGTTCATCCGCCTGCTCAGGCGCCCGGACCGCCATGACTGACTGCCGCGTCTGGCGCAGCGCCTCGCTGTCACGCCGCTGGAGCCGCCACGCCCTGAGCCGGTTGGCCGCGCTGGCGGCCGCCGCGCTGATGCTCGGCGTGATCTCGTTGTGCCTGGGCCGCTATTCGATCACGCCCCTGCAACTGCTCGCGTTGCCCTTCGACCCTGATCCACTGGGCCATCGCTTCGTGGTCGAGATGCTGCGGCTGCCGCGGCTGTTGCTGGCCTGCCTGGTGGGCGGCGCGCTGGCGTTGTCGGGGCTGCTGCTGCAGACGCTGGTGCGCAACCCGCTCGCCTCGCCCGACATCCTCGGCATCAGCCAGGGCGCGTCGGCCGCCGCGGTGATCTTCCTGGCGCTGCTGTCCGATCGCTACAGTCTCTTGGGCCTGCCGCTGGCGGCGATCCTGGGCGCCTGGCTGACTGCCTTGCTGACCTACCTGCTGGCCCAGCGGCGCGGCCTCAGTCCGCAGCGGCTGGTGCTGGTGGGCATCGGCCTGTCGGCGCTGATGGGCGCCGTGACCCTGTTCACGCTGCTGGCCAGTCCCGCCACCACCACCTTGAGCGCGCAGGTCTGGCTGACCGGCAGCGTGTTCGGCGCCAGCTGGTCCGACGTGCGCGCCATGGCGCTGTGCTGGCTGGCGCTGTTGCCGGCGCTGGCCTGGCAGGCCCGGCGCGCCGACGTGCTGGCGCTCGACGCGCCGCTCGCGCAGGCGC
>JAEZBO010000281.1 GCA_023427085.1 Pseudomonadota bacterium | reverse complement strand
GTTATGTGTATAAGAGACAGGGGTGGCGGCGGCGCGTGGCGGCGGCAGGCCGGCCGATGGGGTGACAGCGCCGGCGACGCGGCGGGGAACGCCCGGTGGGCGTCGCGGCAGGAGGTAGCGGGACAGGATCATGCCGGGCATTCTAAAGCCTGCGGCGGCGGATGCCGGACGCCGCCGCGAGGCGTCAACGCGGCGTCGGGCAGCCCGCCAGACCGCCCTGCCCGACCACCAGATAGGCGCAATGATCCTCGAACTCGATACGCAACTGGTCGCGCCGCAGGCCGTCCGGCAACCGGCCGATGCGCAGCTCGCGCTTTTCGAGCCGCGCGTAGCCCAGCAACGGCGTGCGGGCGGCCACCGGCATGCCACTCAGGTCCAGCCGGGCGCCGTCCAGCGACAGGATGCCGGCATCGATGCGGTCGCCAAAACCGCGCCGCGCCAGCTGCAGCTCGAGCAGCGCGTCGGGCTGCGCATACAGGCGCCCGAGCTGCAGCGCGCGCCCGGCGCTGGCGGGCGCCAGCCGGCCGCCGGGCTGGATCACGCAACGCTTGAAGATGCTGCCGCCGCCCGCCAGCGTGGCGCCGGGCGCCACCACCACCGTGCTGCCGTGCAGCGAGCCGTCGATGCGCAGGCTGCCGGCCTCGACACGGGTGTTGCCGCGGTACAGACAGGCGCCGCCCAGCGTCAGCGAACCCGGCCCGATCTTGCGCAGGCCGCCGCCCTGGCAGCCGTCGGCGATCGAGCCGTTGAAGACGTCGTGTTCGCCCAGCGCGCCCAGTTCGAGCACCGCCTTGCCCAGATGCACGGCGCCCGACCCGCGCAGCGAACCGAGCGACAGCATCTGCTCGTCCAGATGCATCAGCATCAGCGTGCCTTCGTGGTGCAGCCGCGCCCCCGACGCGTCGGTGTCGTTCTCGAAGCTCAGCCCGCCATTGGGGCCGACATACAGAAACGAACAGCCGGCGCCGGCCTGATGCATGAACAGCGCGCGGCCGGCCACCACGTCGACGATGCTGGTGCCGGTGTCGGCCGACTCGCCGATCAGCAGGGTGCCGCCCTGCACCAGCAGGCGGTCGGGCAGCGGATCGCCATCGCCGTAGATGGCGGTCGCGCCGCTGGCGACGCCATGGGTGCCGGCCTGCCCGAGCACGCCGGACCAGCCGGCGGCGCAGGCCAGCGGCGGGTTGACCGGCCGGGTCGGCAGCCGATGCGAGGACGACACCGAGTCCGGGATGTCCGGCGAATCCGCCACGATGCCAAGAGACAGGAATGAAGATTCGAGCTTGGGCATGCTTTGCGGCCTGCTGAGCAAGCCCCTCCGCGAAATTTGGGACAGTCGTCAAATTGTTGCAATTTCCGGTCAGAGTGGGACGCGTCGATTTGAATATTCGTCCACTTATTCACCGCAACGCTTGTATATTCGTCCCAGCGCGTTTATCAGCCACTCGCCAGGTCCATGCCTCGTCAGCCGCTGCCCTACATCGCCTTCGATTCACACTTCGTGCCCGAGCAGGACCGCCTGGACATCTGGCGCACCTGCATCGCGGGCGCGCTCGACGTCAGCAAGCGGCCCGACCTGCCGGGCTCGGCCTTCCATGCGTCGATGCAGGCCTACAACCTGGGCGACATCCTGGTCGGCACGGTGCGCGACAACGGCACGCACTACGAAAGCTCGACCGCGCCCGAACGCACCGACCACATCCTGGTGCAGACCTATCTGCAAGGCGGCCATCGCAGCCTCATGGATGGCCAGCCGGTCAACCTGTCGCCCGGCCAGACCGGCGTGATCGACCTGGGCCGGCATGTCCGCAGCGAACGCAACGGCGCGTCCGAGATCGTCAACGTGGTGCTGCCGCGCGAAGCGATGACCGGGCTGCCGGATCTGCACGGGCTGATCCTCGACCCCGAGCGCGGCCGCTTCCTGGCCGACTACCTGACGTCGCTGCTGCGCACCCTGCCCCATCTCGAGAACGGCGATGCCCGCGGCATCGCCCGCATCACCCGCGACATGGTGATCATGTGCCTGCGCCCGACCGCCGAGAACCGCGAGCGGGTCGTGCCGCAGATCGAGGCCGGCTACCTGCGCCGCGCCAAGCGGCTGATCGAGGCGCGCCTGCTCGACCCGGCGCTGTCGGCGCCGCTGCTGTGCGCCCAGCTGGGCGTGTCACGCTCGGCGCTCTACCGGCTGTTCGAGCCGCTGGGCGGCGTGGTGCACTACATCCAGAGCCGCCGGCTCGATCACCTGCGGGCACAGTTGACGCGGCCGGGTGAACACCGCCGGCTGGCCGACCTCGCGCGCCTGTATGGCTTCAGCGACGGCGCGCACCTGAGCCGTGCCTTTCGTGCCCGCTTCGGCCACTCGCCCAGCGAGAGCCGCGAGCAGCAACGCCAGGCCGCCGACAGCGGCCAACGCGAGGACTACGCCGACGAACACCTGACGCTGGGCCGCTGGCTGCAGAACCTGGCCGGCTGAACGCCGAGGTGGCTGGTGATGCCCAGGGCGGGGATGCCCCGGGCGGTGCTGCTCAAGGCGGTGATGCCCAGGCCGGTGCCGCTCAGGCCGGCGGACGGCGCGCCGACTTGGGCCGGAACGCCGCCACCACCGAGTCGTGGGTTTCGCTGTACGGCGCACCGATCAGGTCCAGGCAATATGGCACGGCCGCGAAGATGCCCGGCACGCGGGTCTTGCCCTGCTCGTCCTTGAGACCCTCGAGCGTCTCGCGGATGGCCTTGGGCTGGCCCGGCAGGTTGATGATCAGCGCGGCGTGGTCGGCGGTCTCGCGGATCACCGCCACCTGGCGCGACAGGATCGCGGTCGGCACGAAGGCCAGGCTGACCTGGCGCATCTGCTCGCCGAAGCCGGGCATCTCGCGCGTGGCGACATCCAGCGTGGCCTCGGGCGTGACGTCGCGCCGCGCCGGGCCGGTGCCGCCGGTGGTCAGCACCAGGTCGCAGCCCAGCTCGTCGACCAGCTCGACCAGCGCCGCCGCGATGCCGGCGCGCTCGTCCGGGATCAGGCGCTCGACCGCCTGCCACGGACTGGCCAGCGCCTGACCCAGCCACTCGCGCAGCGCCGGCAGGCCCTGGTCCTGGTAGTCGCCGCGCGAGGCGCGGTCGGACACCGAGACCAGGCCGATCAACAGTTCGTCGGGATGGCGGCGCGTCAAGGCGGAGCTGGCCATGTTCAATTACCCGCGGCGACGAGCTCGGCGATCGCCTTGCCGACCTCGGCGGTATTGGCGCTGCCGCCCATGTCGCGCGTGCGCGGACCGTCGGTCAGCACGGTCTCGATGGCCCGCATCACGGCCTGTTCGGCTTCCGGGTAGCCGAGGAAATCCAGCATCAGCGCGCCGCTCCAGATCTGGCCGATCGGGTTGGCGACGCCCTTGCCGGCGATGTCCGGCGCCGACCCGTGGACCGGCTCGAACAGCGACGGGAACTTGCGCTCGGGGTTGAGGTTGGCCGACGGCGCGATGCCGATGGTGCCGGTGCAGGCCGGACCCAGATCGGACAGGATGTCGCCGAACAGGTTGGAGGCCACCACCACGTCGAACCAGTCGGGATGCTGCACGAAGTGCGCGGTCAGGATGTCGATGTGGTACTTGTCCCAGCGCACGTCGGGATACTGCGTGGCGATGTCGGCCACGCGCTCGTCCCACCACGGCATCGAGATCGAGATGCCATTGGACTTGGTCGCCGCGGTCAGGTGCTTGCCACGCTTTTGCGCCAGCTCGAACGCGAACTTCAGCACGCGGTTGGCGCCGACCCGGCTGAACACGCTTTCCTGGATGACGATCTCGCGCTCGGTGCCGCCGTACAGGATGCCGCCGCTGTTCGAGTATTCGCCTTCGGTGTTCTCGCGCACGATGAAGAAATCGATGTCGCCGGGCTTGCGGTTGGCCAGCGGCGACGGCACGCCCGGCATCAGCTTGACCGGGCGCAGGTTGATGTACTGGTCGAACTTGCGGCGGAACAGAAACAGCGACTCCCACAGCGCGACGTGATCGGGCACCAGCGCCGGCCAGCCGATCGCGCCGAAGAAGATCGCCTCGTGTCCGCCGATCTGCTGCTCCCAGTCGGCCGGCATCATCGAGCCGAGCTTGGCGTAGCGCTGCGAACTCCAGTCGAATTCGTCGAACTGGAAGTCGATGCCGAAACGCTCGGCCGCGGCGCGCAACACGCGCAGGCCCTCGGGCATGACTTCGGTGCCGATGCCGTCGCCGGCGATGACTGCGATCTTGTGCTGGGTTGCCACGTTCACTCCTCGTTCTGATTGGTCTGGCGTATCGAGGGATCATAACGGTTTCGCCCGCCGGCCCGCTGCCGGCCCGGCGCTGGCGGCCGAGCCGGGCCAACGCTCGGCCACGCCGCGGCGCCTTGCGGCGGCGCCGCGTCGGCGTCATGCCAAAATGAAGCGCCCGCTCGCCGCGCCGCTGCGCCGACGCCACCGCCCTCCCGCCTCCACGACAAGGAAACGACATGCCCCGCTTTTCCGCCAACCTCGGTTTTCTGTGGCCCGACCGTCCGCTGCCCGAGCGTATGCGCGCCGCCGCGCGGGCCGGCTTCCAGGCCATCGAGCTGCACTGGCCCTACGACACCGACCCGGCACAGGTGCGCGCGCTGTGCGCCGAGCTCGGCCTGACGCTGCTGGGCATCAATACCGAGCCGGGCCATGTCGCGGGCGGCGAGTTCGGCCTGGGCGCGCTGCCCGGCCGCGAGGCCGACTGCCGCGCCGCGGTCGAACGCGCGATCGCCTGGGCCGACGCCAGCGGCGCCAGCGCGATCCACGTGATGGCCGGCGTGCTGCCGGCCGACCAGCGCGCGCGGGCCAGCGACACCTTCGTGGCCAATCTGCGCGACGCAGCGCCGCTGGCCGCCGCGCACGGCCTGACGCTGCTGCTCGAGCCGATCAACCAGCGCGACAAGCCGGGCTACTTCTATTCGACGCTGGCCGAGGCCGAGCGCATCATCGAGCGGGTCGGCCACGACAACGTGCGGCTGATGTTCGACGCCTATCACGTTGGCGTGACCGAGGGCGACGTGCTGACGCGGCTCGAGCGCCATCTGCCGCACACCGCCCACGTGCAGTTCGCGGCGGTGCCCTCGCGCGCCGAGCCCGACGAGGGCGAGCTGCGCATCGAGGCACTGTTCGAGCGGCTCGACGCGCTCGGCTACGCGGGCTGGGTCGGCTGCGAGTACAAGCCGCGCGGCGACACCGAAGCCGGCCTGGCCTGGCTGCACAAGCTCGGCGTGACGCTGCGCTGATGCCGCCGCGCCAGCCTCTACACTGGAGGCTGGCCCATCCCTGCACAGCGCCCGCGCTGATCCGACCCGAATGTACGAAATCCAGCTCGCCGACCTGAACCGCGCCGACCACGCGCGTGACTTCGTCACCTTGCTCGACGAATACGCCCGCGACGCCATGGGCGGCGGCCGCCCGCTGCCCGAGTCCATCAAGCAGGCCCTGCCGCAGGCGCTGGCGGCCCGGCCCGGCGTGTCGGTGTTCCTGGCCTACGTCGACGGCGCCGCCGCCGGGCTGGCCAACTGCATGGAGGGCTTCTCGAGCTTTGCCTGCCAGCCGCTGCTGAACATCCACGACTTCATGGTGTCGGCGCCGTTCCGCGGCCAGGGCGTGGGACGCCGGCTGCTCGACGCGGTCGAGGCGCACGCACGCGAGCTGGGCTGTTGCAAGATCACGCTCGAGGTGCTGCAGGGCAATGCGCCGGCGCAGACCTTGTACCGCTCGGTCGGCTACGCCGGCTACGAGCTGGACCCGCGCTCGGGCCCGGCGTTGTTCTGGCAGAAGAAGCTGGGCTGACGCGGCTCCCGCATGTTCGCCGATCTCAAGCACCTGTCGCATCATGCCGCGTGGCGGCGCCAGCTCGAGATGCTGCTCGAGTCGGCCGGCGAAGGCATCTACGGCATCGACCTGCGCGGCCGCTGCATCTTCATCAACGGCGCCGGCGCCGCCTTGCTGGGCTACACGCCCGACGAGATGGTCGGGCGCAACATGCACTACCTGATCCATCACTCGCACGCCGACCAGCGCCTGATGCCGGTGCACGACTGCCGCATCTTCAAGGCGTTTCGCGAGGGCCGCGGCGAACGGGTCGATGACGAGGTGCTGTGGCGCCGCGACGGCAGCTGTTTCGCCGCGCAGTATGCGTCCTACCCGATCCGCGACGGCGAGCGGGTGGTCGGCGCGGTCGTGACGTTCTCGGACATCTCCGAACGCAAGCGGCTCGAGCAGGCCTTGCAGGCCAGCCACGCGCTGCTCGAGCGCCGCGTCGATGAACGGACCGCGCAGCTGCAAGGCGCGCACGATTCGCTGCGCCGGCTGTCGGCCCACCTGAGCACGCTGCGCGAAGAAGAACGCGCCCACATCGCGCGCGACATCCACGACGAGCTCGGTGCATCGTTCACCGCGCTGCAGCTGGACCTGGCCTGGCTGCGCGGCCAGCTCGGCGGCCAGCCCGCGCTGCACGCCCACCTCGACCGCATGCAGGAGATCTCGCGCACCGCGATGGGCGCGACCCGCCGCATCCTCAACGACCTGCGGCCGGTGGCGCTGGACCACCTGGGCCTGTGGGCCGCGCTCGAATCGCTGCTGCAGGACGTGCAGCAGCGCAGCGGCCTGGACTGCCGCTACGTCTGCCCGCCCGACATCGAACGCTGCCGGCTCGGCCGCGCCGCCGAGATCGCCGTCTACCGGATCGTCCAGGAGCTGTTGACCAACGTGCTGCGCCACGCCCAGGCCCGCAGCGTCGGCCTGCTGGTGCAATGGCGCGACGGCCAGCTGGCGCTCAGCGTCGAGGACGACGGCGTCGGCATGGTATTGGCCGAACCGCCGCACAGCTTCGGCCTGCTGGGCATGCGCGAGCGCGCCCATGCCATCGGCGGCGTGCTGAGCCTGGACAGCCAGCCCGGCGCCGGCACCCGGGCCCGGCTGGTCCTGCCCGGCCTGCTCTGATCACCCTGCGACCCACGCCATGCCCCTCAAACTGCTCATCGTCGACGACCACCTGATCATCCGCCGCGGGCTGGCGCAGCTGCTGGCGCTGGACGCGCGCGTCGGCACCGTGCACGAGGCGCCGGACGGCCCGGCCGCGCTGCGCGCGCTGCGCGGCGAGCGCTACGACGCGATGGTGCTGGACGTGGCGCTGGGCGAACGCGACGGCCTGGATGTGCTCAAGACCGTGCGCGCCGAGTTTCCGGCGCTGGGCGTGGTGATGCTGTCGGTCTACCCCGAATCGCAGTTCGCGGTGCGCGCGCTGCGCGCCGGCGCCCATGCCTACCTGAACAAGGGCTGCCAGCCCGAAGAGCTGCTCGATGCGCTGGGGCGGGCCGCGGCCGGCCAGATGTACGTCACGCCGGCGGTCGCCGAACTGCTGGCGCGCAACGTGCGGCGCGACGGCGCCGAGGCGCCGCACGAACTGCTGTCCAACCGTGAGTTCCAGGTGCTGCAGCTGCTGGTGGCCGGCAAGTCGGTGTCGGCCATCGCCGAGCAGCTGGCGCTGTCGGCCAACACCATCTCGACCTACCGCGCCCGCATCTTCGACAAGCTCGACGTGCGCACGCTGGTCGAACTGATCGCCTACGCCAACCGGCACCAACTGGGTGCGCGCTGACCGCGCACGCACCGCCAGCGGGCACGCCGCGCACCACGTAGCGCGAACACTACAACGCAATCACTGAAGCCGGGATACCGGCCCGGCCGCGCCGCGCCGATCATGTCGTCATGGCGGCCGCGATGCATCGTGCGCGCGGCGCCGCGGCGCGGAGACGGGCGTGAAAAAAGCGGGCTTCAGGCTGGGCATCTACCTGTTCAAGGATGCCGAGGTCATCGACTACGCCGCGCCCTTCGGCGTGTTCTCGGTGGCGCGCCGCTTCGACCCCGAGCTCGAGGTGTTCCTGGTGGCCGACGCGCACCGGCCAATCGCCACGCAGGCCGGACTGACCGTGCTGCCCAGCTACGACTTCCAGGACCAGCCGGCGCTGGACGCCTTCCTGATCCCGGGCGGCTTCGGCACGCGCCAGGAGATGCACAACACCCGCCTGCATGCCTACATCCGCGAGCTGCCGCCGCAGTGCCTGCTGACCAGCGTCTGCACCGGCTCGTGGATCTACGCCCGCATGGGCCTGCTCGACGGCCTGCCGGCCACCAGCCGCAAGGAGCCCGACCGGATCGAGGCCTCGCACCTGGGGCTGACGCCGATCGACCGGCTCGCCGGCCTGGCGCCGGCCTGCCGCATCAGCCGCGCGCGGGTGGTCGACGCCGGCCGCGTCATCACCGCCGGCGGCATCGCCAGCGGCACCGAGCTGGGCCTGCACCTGCTGCGCCGCGCCGGCCATGCCGAGAGCCTGATCGACGAGGTCGTGCGGGTCATGGAGTACCAGCGCGCCTACGCGCTGTATCGCGAAGACATCGAATACGCCGCGCCGGCCGTCCACGCGCCGGCCTGATCCTTTTCCCAGCTGTTTACCGCCCATCCACGGAGCCGACCATGTCCCTGTTCAGCAACCCTTTCGACGCCGGCAGCCGTTTGCGCTGCGGCTGCGGCCGCCACGCCAGCCAGGCCGAACACGAGCAGGCCATGCGGGCCGACGCGCTGCACGAGCGCGCCGTCGAAGGCGCGGTGATGCGCGCGCTGTTTCCGCACGACGGCCTGCGGCGGCGCTTTCTGCAGGCGGTCGGCAGCGGCACCGCGCTGGCCGCGGTGTCCTCGCTGTTTCCGTTGGCGATGGCCAAGGAGGCCTTTGCGCAAGGCCAGGGCCCGCTCGAAAAACAGAAGCTCAAGGTCGGCTTCATCCCGATCACCTGCGCCACGCCGATCATCATGGCGCACCCGATGGGCTTCTACGCCAAGCAGGGCCTGGACGTCGAGGTGGTCAAGACCGCCGGCTGGGCACTGATCCGCGACAAGGCGATGTCGGGCGAATTCGACGCGGCCCACATGCTGTCGCCGATGCCGCTGGCGATCACGCTGGGCGCCGGCACCAGCAGCGCGGTGCCGTGGACCATGCCGGCCGTCGAGAACATCAATGGCCAGGCCATCACGCTGTCGATGAAGCACAAGGATCGGCGCGATCCCAAGGACTGGAAGGGCTTCAAGTTCGCCGTGCCGTTCGACTACTCGATGCACAACTACCTGCTGCGCTACTACCTGGCCGAGCACGGCCTGGATCCGGATACCGACGTGCAGATCCGCTCGGTGCCGCCGCCCGAGATGGTCGCCAACCTGCGTGCCGACAACATCGACGGCTTCCTGGCGCCCGATCCGGTCAACCAGCGCGCGGTGTTCGACGGGGTCGGTTTCATCCACGTGTTGTCCAAGGAGATCTGGGACGGCCACCCGTGCTGCGCGTTCGCCGCCAGCCGCGAGTTCGTCACGCGCATGCCCAATACCTACCAGGCCCTGCTCAAGGCCATCATCGAGGCGACCGCCTATGCCCGCGATCCGGCCCACCGCAAGGAGATCGCCGCGGCGATCGCCACGCCCAACTACCTGAACCAGCCGGTCACCGTGGTCGAACAGGTGCTGACCGGCACCTTCGCCGACGGCCTGGGCCAGGTCATCAAGGCGCCCGACCGCATCGACTTCGATCCGATGCCGTGGCAGTCATTCGCGGTCTGGATCCTGACGCAGATGAAACGCTGGGGCCAGGTCAAGGGCGACATCGATTACCAGAAGATCGCCAGCGAGGTGTTCCTGGCCACCGATGCGCGCCGGTTGATGCGCGAGGCCGGCCTGGACGCGCCCGAGTCGGACGCCAAGGCCTTCTCGGTGATGGGCAAGCCCTTCGACGCGAGCCAGCCCGAGGCCTATCTGCAAAGCTTCAAGATCCGCCGGGGCTGAAACGATGCGCAAGCAGAACAACTGGGCCGCGCCGGTGCTGTCGGTCGCGCTGCTGGCGGCCTTCCTGCTGATCTGGCAGGCGGTCACCAGCAACCCGGCCGGCCAGGCCACCGTCGATCCCGAGTACGCCGCGCTGGTCGGCAGCGCGGCGGCCAGCGGCGGCCAGACACCGTTTCCGGGCCCGCTCGAGGTCGGCGAAAAGATGTGGCAGCACCTGAGCGATCCGTTCTACGACCGCGGCCCCAACGACAAGGGCATCGGCGTGCAGCTGGGCTACTCGATCGCGCGGGTGCTGAGCGGTTTCCTGCTGGCTGCCGCGCTGGCGATCCCGCTGGGTTTCCTGATCGGCATGTCGCGCACCGTGTACCGCGCCTTCGATCCCTTCATCCAGGTGCTCAAGCCGATCTCGCCGCTGGCGTGGATGCCGCTGGCGCTCTACACCATCAAGGACGCCGATACCTCGGCGGTGTTCGTGATCTTCATCTGCTCGGTCTGGCCGATGCTGGTCAACACCGCCTTCGGCGTCGGCGCGGTGCGGCAGGACTGGCTGAACGTGGCGCGCACGCTCGAGGTCTCGCGGCTGCGCACGGCCTTGCAGGTGGTGCTGCCGGCCGCCGCGCCCACCATCATGACCGGCATGCGCATCTCGGTCGGCATCGCGTGGCTGGTGATCGTCGCGGCCGAGATGCTGATCGGCGGCACCGGCATTGGCTACTTCGTCTGGAACGAATGGAACAACCTGTCGATCGCCAACATCATCTGCGCGATCCTGTTCATCGGCCTGATCGGCATGGTGCTCGACACCGCGCTGGCGCGTGTCGCGCGGCTGGTCAGCTATCGGGAATGACATCATGAGCAAACCTTTCGTCGACATCCAGGCGCTGGCCAAACGTTACCCGGGCCGCGATGGCAAGCCGGCCGATCCGGTCTTCGAGGACGTCAGCTTCGGCATCGAACGCGGCGAGTTCGTCTGCGTGATCGGCCACTCGGGCTGCGGCAAGACCACCATCCTGAACATCCTGGCCGGCATCGACCAGCCCAGCGACGGCGTGGTCATCATGGACGGCCGCGAGATCGGCGGGCCGTCGCTCGAGCGCGGCGTGGTGTTCCAGGCCCATGCGCTGCTGCCGTGGCTG
This sequence comes from Pseudomonadota bacterium, assembly GCA_023427085.1. Taxonomy (GTDB): domain Bacteria; phylum Pseudomonadota; class Gammaproteobacteria; order Burkholderiales; family Burkholderiaceae_B; genus Orrella. Next base: position 3,981 of record JAEZBO010000281.1, on the reverse strand, counting down.
AGCGCGCTGCAGAACGTCGAGTTCGGCGTGCGTTCGCGCTGGCCTGGCCACAGCCGCGAACAGGTGCGCGAACACAGCGTGCGCTACCTCGAGATGGTCGGCCTGGCGCACGCGATCGACAAGAAGCCGCACGAGCTGTCGGGCGGCATGAAGCAGCGCGTCGGCATCGCCCGCGCGTTCGCGATCCAGCCCAAGATGCTGCTGCTGGACGAGCCCTTCGGCGCGCTGGACGCCCTCACGCGCGGCACCATCCAGGACGAATTGCGCGGCATCGTGCGCTCGACGCAGCAGACCGTGTTCATGATCACGCACGACGTCGACGAGGCGATCCTGCTGTCCGACCGCATCCTGCTGATGAGCACCGGCCCCTACGCCCACATCGCCGAGTCGGTCGCCATCGACCTGCCGCGCGACCGCAACCGCGCCTCGCTGCATCACGAGGACCGCTACTACGAAATCCGCAACCACCTGGTCGACTTCCTGGTCGACCGCGCCCACCGCAAGGAGCAACACGCATGATGTCCCGCGCCGAAGTCACCGAACTGATCGTGACCCGCAAGATCGAGAAAAAACTGAGCTGGAGCGAGATCGCCGCCGCGGTCGGCCAGAGCAAGGAATGGACCACCGCGGCGCTGCTGGGCCAGATGACGCTGAGCGAGGCGCAGGCCACGGCGGCGGCGGCGCTGCTGGACCTGCCGCAAGAGGCGGTGGTGCAGCTGCAGGTGGTGCCGTACAAGGGTTCGCTGCCGACCGCCGTGCCGACCGATCCGCTGATCTACCGCTTCTATGAATTGATCAGCGTCTACGGCACCACCTTCAAGGCGCTGATCCACGAGGAGTTCGGCGACGGCATCATGAGCGCGATCGACTTTCGCATGGACCTGCAGCGCGAGGCCGATCCCAACGGCGATCGGGTGCAGATCCTCATGAGCGGCAAGTTCCTGCCGTACAAGACCTACTGATCGGCGGCCGCGGCGGGTGGCGCATTCGTCCTGACCGCCTGCGGGGACGGCGCCGACTGGCCACAACCAGAGGCCAGCCTGACGGCTGCCGGCCGCGCCGCCGCATCGCGCGCGCTTGCCCTGCGTTCGCGCCAGCCCCTCGCCACCGTCACGCTACAAGCCGCGCCCCCGGGCGCGGCCTTTTTTTGCGCCCACCTGCGCCGAATCGGGTCGATACCGCTAGAAGCAATCTCTATCCCATTGATTTAATGGAATATTGCATTGCAACATGGATTTTGCTGTAATCGACGGGAGCGCATTTTTTGCGCGACCCCTGCATTACGCCCGTCGGCCTCCTGCCGCCCGGCCAAAACAAGGAGAACGGCAGTGGCTTCCCAAACCGGCAGCGGCACCCCCAACCCGCTGGATCAGCTTCCCACCGGACCCTGGACCCCCGCCTTCGATTACGCCGTCGACGCCTGGCAACGCAGCGTGCTGTATGCCGACGTGATGCGCCAGCGCGGCAACCAGTACCAGGCCCACATGGCCAAGAAGGCGCCCAACGTGCTGTCGATGCGCTTCGAGTTCGTCGAAGACGGCCGCAAGCTCGAGCGTCCGGTCAACTATGGCCTGACCCGCATCCTGCCGCCTGACGGCGTCGAGATCGATCCGCGCAAGCGCCCCTTCGTGATCGTCGACCCGCGCGCCGGACACGGCCCGGGCATCGGCGGCTTCAAGCCCGAAAGCGAGATCGGCGTGGCCGTGCGCGCGGGCCACCCATGTTATTTCATCGGCTTCCTGCCGCAACCGGTACCGGGCCAGACGGTCGAGGACGTGATGCGCGCCGAAGCGCATTTCCTCGAGACCGTGATCGGCCTGCACCCCGACGCCGAAGGCAAGCCGGTCGTGATCGGCAACTGCCAGGCCGGCTGGCAGTTGATGATGACCGCCGCGATGCGCCCCGAGCTGTTCGGGCCGATCATCCTGGCCGGTGCGCCGCTGTCGTACTGGGCCGGCTGGCGCGGCATGAATCCGATGCGCTATTTCGGCGGCCTGGTCGGCGGCTCGTGGCTGACCGCGCTGACCAGCGACCTGGACGGCGGCAAGTTCGATGGCGCCTGGCTGGTGCAGAACTTCGAGAACCTCAACCCCGCCAACACGCTGTGGAGCAAGCAGTACAACCTGTACAGCCACGTCGACACCGAGGCCGAACGCTACCTGGGCTTCGAGAAATGGTGGGGCGGGCATGTGTTCCTGAACCGCGACGAGATCCAGTACATCGTCGACAACCTGTTCGTCGGCAACAAGCTCTCGAGCGGCGAACTGGTCACCAGCGACGGCATCCGGCTCGATCTTCGCAACGTCAAGTCGCCGATCATCGTGTTTTGCTCGAAGGGCGACAACATCACGCCGCCGCCGCAGGCGCTGGGCTGGATCACCGACGTCTACCAGAACGACGACGAAGTGCGCGCGCATGGCCAGACCATCGTCTACGCGGTGCACGAAAGCATCGGCCACCTGGGCATCTTCGTGTCCGGCAGCGTGGCGCGCAAGGAGCACCAGGAGTTCACCGGCAACATCGACATGATCGACGTGCTGCCCCCCGGCATCTACGAAGCCGAGATCACCGACAAGACGCCGGACACCCCCAACGCCGATCTGGCCTACGGCGACTACGTGCTGCACTTCGGCCGGCGCGATCTCGACGACGTGCGCGAGATCGTGCAGCAGATTCCCGAGGACGACCGCCGCTTCGCCGCGGTCAAGCGCATCGGCAAGATCAACATGGGGCTGTACCGCAGTTTCATGCAACCGTGGGTGCGCCAGGTCTTCACGCCACCGGTCGCCGAGTTCATGCAGCGCGTGCATCCGCTGCGCCTGTCCTACGAGATGTTCTCGGACCGCAGCCCGCTGGCCGCGACCCTCGAGCCACTGGCTCAGGAAGTGCGCGCGCAACGCAAGCCGGCCAGCCCGGACAATCCTTTCCAGGTCGCCGAGAAGATCGCCGCGCACACCATCGAATCGAGCCTGGAGATCTGGACCAAGCTGCGCGACGACATGGTCGAGAACGTCTTCATGAGCGTCTACGGCTCGCCGCTGGTGCAGGACCTGGCCGGCTTGGGCGCCAGCAGCGATCCGGTGCGCAAGCACCCCGGCATCTCGCCCGAGCACCGTGAATTCATGGCGCACCGCGCCGACGAACTGCGCGGCCTGATGAAGAGCGGCGGCCTGCGCGAGGCCTGCGTGCGCATGCTGATCTACGTCAGCGACGCGCAGGGCGGGCTGGACGAACGCAGCTTCAAGCTGATCCGCGACATGCGCGCCGACAAGGACAACATCATGGCCTTGCAGGACTTCAAGGACGTGGTGCGCGACCAGGCGATGATGATGATGCTGGACGCCGCCAGCGCCATCGAAGCGATGCCGACGTTGCTGGCGCGCGCCGCGCCGGCCGATATCCTCGCCGGCCTCGAGGACATGACGCAGGTGGTCAAGGCCGGCCTGCCGCTGACCGACACCGCGACGCAGCGGCTGGAGACCATGCGGGCCATCTTCACGCAGGCCGCCGAGCATGCCGAGGGCCCGCGCTCGCGCCGGCCCGCCGATGCGTCGGCCACGCGCCAGGCCGTGACCGGGGCGCCGGCCCAGACGCTGGCGCCGGTGCCGGGCGTCGAGGCGCCGTTGCCCGCGCAACGGCGCGCCAGCAAGCGGACACCGCGCAAGACCGCGGCCAGGACGGCGCAGAGCGCGGCGACGAAATCGGCTGCGTCGAAGTCTGCTGCGTCGAAGTCTGCTGCATCGAAATCGGCCGCTTCGAAGTCCGCTGCTTCGAAGTCCGTTGCATCGAAGTCCGCTGCTTCGAAGTCCGCCGCAACGACGTCCGCCGCGGCGAAACCGGCCGCCGACGAGTCTGCCGCGACGCAGCCAGCCGCGCGCAAGACGTCCTCGCGCAAGCGCGCCGCCAAACCGGCCGCCAAGCAGGCCGCCGACGCGAGCTGAGCGCCCGGCGCGGCTGTCCCGCTTGGCACGGGACAGCCGC
>JAEZBO010000250.1 GCA_023427085.1 Pseudomonadota bacterium | reverse complement strand
GCCTGCGCGTCGCGGGCGGCCTCGACCACCGGCGCCATGCCGAAGAACTCGTGCGTGGCGCCCGGGTAGCCCTGGTGCGTCACCGGCACGCCGGCATCGGTCAGCGCGCGCGCCAGCTTTTCGCCCTCGGTGCGCAGCGGGTCGATGCCGGCAGTGATGACCGTGGTGGGCGGCAGGCCTTCCAGCGGCGTGTGCAGCACGCGCAGCAGCGCGCTGTTCTTGTCGTCGTCCGAGCGGATCACGTGCTTGACGAACCACAGCATCATGTCCTTGTTCAACGGCTTGGCATTCGAGCTGTCGCCATAGGACTCGGTGTCGGTATCGGTATCGACCACCGGGTAGACCAGCACCTGATACAGCGGCGCGGTCAGGCCGCGATCACGCGCATGGATCGCCACGTTGAGCGCCAGGTTGCCGCCGGCGCTTTCGCCGACCAGCGCGACACGGCGCGGATCGGCACCCAGTTGCGGGGCATTGGCCAGCAGCCATTCGTAGGCGGCGTTGGCGTCGTCGTGCGCGGCCGGCAGCTTGTGCTCGGGCGCCTGGCGGTAATGGGCCGAGATCACGATCGCACCGGTCTGGGCGGCCAGCGAGCGCGGCGTGGCATCGTAGGTGTCCAGGTCGGCGATGACGAAGCCGCCGCCATGGAAGTACAGGATGACCGGCAGGGTGCCCGCGCCGGCGGGCTTGTAGACCCGGGCCGGGTTGCTGCCGCCCTGGGCATCCGGGATCGTGATGTCGCTGACCTGCAGCGTATCGGCCGGCGGCGCGATCTTGTCCTCGGCCATCACCCGCTTGACGGCGTCGGCCGGGGTCGGCTGCTGGCGGGCCTCTTGCGGCTCGAGCTTCTCGATCGGCTTGCCGTCGAGGTCGGCCAAGGCATCCAGCACGCGCTTCATGTCGACATCGGCGTGATGGATGGGATTGATGCCCATTGCGGACTTGACGGTGTCCAGGATGCTCATGGTGTGCTCCTTGCTTAGAGTTGGGGCGTCGCTCTCGGAAACCAGGCAGCCGGTCCCGTTGGCCGGTCCTGCGCAAGAGCGCCTTGCCCTTACCTTGGCATGGGAACGGCGCACGAAGTGGGGCGGGGTGTAGCCGAGCGTTCCACCATGTATCGCGAACGGCGCCGCGACGCGAGTTCGTGCGCGGGCGGCCGGTTACACGTGGATGCGGCCGTCAGCTTTGCGGCAGCGACGCGATCAGGTCGGCGAAACGCTGGCCCTGGACCAGCACGTGCGAGCGCGCCAGTTGCGCGCTTTGTTCGGCGTCGCCGGCGCGCAGCGCCAGCACGATGGCCTCGTGCTCGTCGTACGAAGTCGCCACGCGGTCACGCACGCGCAATTGCAGGCGCCGATACGGCCGCAGGCGCCGATGCAGGCGCTCGGCCTCTTCGATCAGGAACTGGTTGCGGCTGCCGGCATAGATGGCCCGGTGAAAAGCCTCGTTGCGATAGTAATAGGCATCCGGATCGCGGGCGTCGCGCGAGGCCTGGCAGTCGCGGTGCGCGGCGTCCAGCGCCAGGTGATCCTGCGCCGTCATGCGGCGGGCCGCCAGCCGCGCGCACATCGCCTCGAGCTCGGCCATGACCTCGAACATCTCGACCAGCCGGGCGGGGCTGGCCTGCGCCACCACCGCGCCGCGGCGCGGGCGGATCTCGATGATGCCTTCGGCCGCCAACTGGATCAGCGCCTCGCGGATCGGTGTGCGCGACACGCCGAAACGCTCGGCCAGTTCGGTTTCGTCCAGGTGCTGGCCGGGCGCCAGGTCGCCAATGGCGATCAGTTCTTCGAGGTTTTCGCGCAGCGATTCCGAGCGGCGTTTGGTCAAGTCAGGCTCTTGTTTTCTGTTCACGGAACGAAGCAGCCATCTTAAAGCAAACCCTTGTCTTTGTATAAAATTAAGGCTACCGTGTATACAAGAAATGCTTGAACGTACACATGGCAAGGAGCGATCATGGCGGCCGAAGGGCACAAGCAATGGGATCTGTCGGTGCAAAACCGCCAGGCCCGCCTGCAGCGCGCGGCGGCGCTGCTGGGTTCGGACAGCAAGGTGGTCGGCGCGCCGCAACTGCCCGAGCTGCTGGCCGCGGTGATCGAGCCGGGTGACCGGGTCTGTCTCGAAGGCAACAACCAGAAGCAGGCGGACTTCCTGGCGCAGGCACTGGCCGGCCTCGATCCGGCACGGGTGCACGGCCTGCACATGGTGCAGTCGGTGCTGGCGCTGCCCGAGCACCTGGACGTGTTCGAGCGCGGCATCGCCGCGCGGCTGGATTTTTCCTTTTCCGGCCCGCAGGCGCAGCGGCTGGCGCGGCTGGTCGACCAGCGCCGCATCCAGATCGGCGCGATCCACACCTATCTCGAACTGTTCGCCCGTTATTTCATCGACCTCACGCCGCGCGTGAGCCTGGTCGCCGCGCAGGCCGCCGACGCGCAGGGCAATCTCTACACCGGGCCCAATACCGAGGACACGCCGGTCATCGTCGAGGCCACCGCGTTCCGGCGCGGCATCGTCATCGCACAGGTCAACCAGATCGTCGACAGCGTGCCGCGCGTGGACATTCCGGGCGGGCAGGTCGACTTCGTGGTGCAGAGCCCGCGGCCGCACTTCATCGAGCCGCTGTTCACGCGCGATCCGGCGCTGATCTCGGAGATCCAGGTGCTGATGGCCATGATGGCGATCAAGGGCATCTATGCCGAGTACGGCGTGCAGCGGCTCAATCACGGCATCGGTTTCGACACCGCCGCGATCGAGCTGCTGCTGCCCACCTACGCCGAATCGCTGGGCCTGAAAGGCAAGATCTGCCGGCACTGGGCGCTCAATCCGCATCCGGCGCTGATCCCGGCGATCGAAGCCGGCTTCGTCGAGTCGGTGCATTCGTTCGGCTCCGAGCTTGGCATGGAAGGCTACATCGCCGCGCGGCCCGACGTGTTCTTCACCGGCGCCGACGGCAGCATGCGTAGCAACCGTGCGTTGTGCCAGGCGGCCGGTCATTACGCCTGCGACATGTTTATCGGCTCGACCCTGCAGGTCGACCTGGATGGCAACAGCTCGACCGCCACGCGCGGGCGCATCACCGGCTTTGGCGGCGCCTCGAACATGGGCGCCGACGCGCGCGGCCGCCGTCACGCCAGCCCGGCCTGGCTCAAGGCCGGCGAGCAGGCGCGCCAGGCGCGCGGCGGCACCATGCCGCGCGGCCAGAAGCTGGTGGTGCAGATGGTCGAGACCTTCCGCGAGCACATGGCGCCCGCCTTCGTCGAATCGCTGGACGCCTGGCAACTGGCCGAGGACATGGGCATGGCCTTGCCGCCAGTGATGATCTACGGCGACGACGTCACGCACATCCTGACCGAGGAAGGCATCGCCAACCTGCTGCTGTGCCGCAATGCACAAGAACGCGAGCAGGCCATCCGTGGTGTCGCCGGCTACACCCCGGTGGGACTGGCGCGTGACCGCGCCATGGTCGAGAATCTGCGCGATCGCGGCGTGATCCGCCGCCCGGCCGACCTGGGCATCGATCCCCGGCTGGCCACGCGCGACCTGCTGGCCGCGCGTTCGGTCAAGGATCTGGTCAGGGCCTCGGGCGGGCTGTACCAGCCGCCCAAGCGCTTTCGCAACTGGTAGGAGCCGCACATGGAACATCTGCACTATCGCTACGAAGGCGGCCAGCCGGTGGCCGCCAGCCATGCCCAACTGGTCGGCGTGGTCGCGTCGGGCAATCTCGAGATCCTCATCGAGCCCGCCGAACTGGGCGGCGCCTGCGAGATCGGCATCGACACCGCGGCCCGCGGCTTCGGCCAGATCTGGCAGGCCGTGATGAACGATTTCTTCGCGCGCCACGCGCTGGCCGACGTGCGCATTTCGATCAACGACAACGGCGCCACGCCGGCGATCGTCAACTTGCGGCTGGATCAGGCGGTCGGCGCCTACCGGCAGGGCAGGCCAGCATGAAGACCAGCTATTACGAAGCCAGTGCGCGCGAGCGCATCGCCGCCTTGCTCGACGCCGGCAGCTTTTGCGAAACCTTGGGGCCGGCCGAGCGCGTCGTCAGCCCGCACCTGCAGATCCTCGACCTGCCGACCGCCTTCGACGACGGCGTGGTCATCGGCGAAGGCCGGCTGGCCGGACGGCCGGTGCTGGTCGCCGCGCAAGAGGGCGAATTCATGGGCGGCGCGGTCGGCGAGGTGCATGGCGCCAAGATCACCGGGCTGCTGCAACGCGCCCAGCGGCTGGCCGAGCAAGGCGCGCCGCAGGCGGTGCTGCTGTTGCTCGAGACCGGCGGCGTGCGCTTGCAGGAGGCCAATGCCGGCCTGATCGCGGTGTCCGAGATCATGCGTGCGATCCTGGCCGCGCGCGCCGCCGGCGTGCGGGTGCTGGCGGCGATCGGCGGGCGCTACGGCTGCTTCGGCGGCATGGGCATCGCCGTCAGCGGCGTCGATGCCATCGTCATGAGCGAAGAGGGCCGGCTGGGCCTGTCCGGACCCGAGGTCATCGAGACCTCGCGCGGCGTCGAGGAATTCGATTCGCGCGACCGCGCGCGGGTCTGGCGCACCGTCGGCGGCAAGCATCGTTATCTGATGGGCGACTGCCAGCAACTGGTCGACGACGACGTCGCGCAGTTTCGCGCGGCACTGGCCGGACTGCTCGACGGCGGCCCGGGCTTTTCGCTGCAGGCCGTGCTCGACGAGCACCAGCTGCTGCAGGAGCGGCTGCGGCGTTTCGGCCAGGCCGACGATGCGCTGCGGATCTGGCAGGACCTGCAATGGCCCGAGCCCGAAGCCGTGCCGATGCTCGATACCGACACCTTCGTGCGCGACGCCGCCACGCGCCGCGCCGTGCAAGACTAGGAGCCCACCATGCAATGGCAAGACGTCGCCGAACGGCTGTTTCCGCTTGGCCATGACATCGTCCAGGAAGGTGACTTCCTGTGCGGCACCGGCCAGCGCCCGGGCCGCGACTATGCGGTGATCGGCACCGCCAACCATGCCGAGGTCGGCGTCGAACTGGCGCTGGCGATGGCCGGCGCCGTGCTGCGCACGGTGCAGTCGTTTCCGGGCCGGCCGATCCTGTTCCTGGTCGACACGCAAGGCCAGCGGCTGCGGCATCGCGACGAGCTGCTCGGCCTGAACCGCTACATGTCGCATCTGGCCAAGTCGGTCGAGGCCGCGCGCCAGCACGGCCACCGCGTGCTGGGGCTGGTCTACAGCCAGGCGCTGTCGGGCGGTTTTCTGCCCAGCGGCATGGCGGCCGACCTGTGCGCCGCCTTGCCCGAGGCCGAGATCCGCGTCATGAACCTGCCGGCGATGGCGCGCGTGACGCGCCAGGACGAGGCACGGCTGCGCGAACTCAGCGTCAGCTCGCCGGTGTTCGCGCCCGGCGCGATCAACTACGTCAGCATGGGGGCGATCGACGGCTTGTGGGACGGCGACATCGGCCAGGCGCTGGACGACGCCACCGAGCGTGCCGACCCGCGCGACCCGCGCGCCGCGCTGGGCGAGGCACGCGGCGGGCGCAAGCTGGCGCGCGGCGTGGCCGAGCGCGTGCGCGGGCAGGCCTGAACGACCATGATGCAGGCCACGCCGCTGGCGCGTCACGATCTGCTGTGGCTGCATGCCGGGGCGGGCGACGAGCTGGCGGCGCGCTGGCGCGCGGCGGGCAATCCGGCCGAT
>JAEZBO010000247.1 GCA_023427085.1 Pseudomonadota bacterium | reverse complement strand
TGTTGATCGCCACGATCACCTTGGAGTCCTTCATGCCGGCCAGATGCTGGATCGCACCCGACACACCGACCGCGATGTACAGCTGCGGCGCGACGATCTTGCCGGTCTGGCCGACCTGCCAGTCGTTGGGCGCGTAGCCGGCGTCGACGGCGGCGCGCGAGGCGCCCACCGCGGCGCCCAGTTTGTCGGCCAGCTCGTCGAGGATCTTGAAGTTCTCGGCGCTGCCCAGGCCACGGCCGCCCGAGATCACCACGCGTGCCGCGGTCAGTTCGGGACGGTCGCTCTTGGCGACTTCCCGGCTGACGAAGCTGGAGATGCCGGCGTCGGCGGCGGCGCTCACGGTCTCGACCGAGGCCGAACCGCCTTCGGTGGCGGCCGGATCGAAAGCGGTGCCGCGCACCGTGATGACCTTGACCGCGTCGGCCGACTGCACCGTCGCGATCGCGTTGCCGGCGTAGATCGGACGCTGGAAGGTATCGGGCGACTCGACCGCGATGATGTCGGACACCTGCGCGACGTCGAGCTTGGCGGCCACGCGCGGCGCGATGTTCTTGCCCCAGGCGGTTGCCGGGAACAGGATGTGGCTGTAGGCGGAGGCCGCCGCCAGCACCTGTTCGGCCAGGTTCTCGGCCAGGCCGTCGGCCAGATGCGGGGCCTGCGCCAGCAGCACCTTGGCGACACCGGCCACCTTGGCCGCGGCGTCGGCCACGGCCTGCGCGTCGTTGCCGGCGACCAGCACGTGCACGTCGCCGCCGATGGCGCTGGCAGCCGCGATGGTGTTGAGCGTCGCGCTCTTGAGTTCGGCGTTGTCGTGTTCAGCAATAACCAGAGTCGTCATCAGACCACCTTCGCTTCGTTCTTGAGTTTGGCCACCAGTTCGGCGACGTCGGCGACCATCACACCGGCCTTGCGGCCAGCCGGCTCGGCGACCTTGAGCGTCTTCAGGCGCGGCGCGACGTCGACACCCAGCGCATCGGGCGCCAGCGTGTCGAGCGGCTTTTTCTTGGCCTTCATGATGTTGGGCAGCGTGACGTAGCGCGGCTCGTTCAGGCGCAGGTCGGTCGTGACGATGGCCGGCAGCTTGATCGACAGCGTCTCGAGGCCGCCATCGACCTCGCGCGTGACGACGGCGCGGCCGTCGGCGACCTCGACCTTGCTGGCGAAGGTGGCCTGCGGCCAGCCCAGCAGCGCGGCCAGCATCTGGCCGGTCTGGTTGGCATCGTCGTCGATGGCCTGCTTGCCCAGGATGACCAGCTCGGGCTGCTCTTTCTCGACCACGGCCTTGAGCAGCTTGGCGACCGCCAGCGGCTGCAGCTCGGCATCGGTCTGCACCAGGATGGCGCGGTCGGCGCCGATCGCCATCGCGGTGCGCAGCGTCTCTTGCGACTGCTGCACGCCGCACGACACGGCGATGACCTCGGTGGCCGTGCCTTTTTCTTTCAGGCGGGTGGCTTCTTCGACGGCGATTTCGTCGAAAGGATTCATGGACATCTTCACATTGGCGATGTCCATCCCGGACTGATCGGACTTCACACGTACCTTGACGTTGTAGTCGACGACTCGCTTGACGGGCACAAGCACCTTCATCCAGCAATCTCCTAGTTATTTCTTGCGATGAAAAATATCGGTGCCGCGTCGAGGCGCGGCATCCCTGCACGGCCGGCGCGCGACGGCGCCTGGGGGTCGGGCACGGGACTATCCGCTCGATTCTACAACTTGGAGAGCGCCCTCACATGGGCGACCACGCTGCGGCCCAGCGCCGACAGGCTGTAACCGCCCTCGAGCAGGCTGACCACGCGGCCCTGCGCATGCTGGTCGGCGACCTCGACCAGGCGCTCGGACATCCATGCGTAATCGGCCTCGACCAGGCCCAGCTGGGCCATGTCGTCTTCGCGGTGCGCATCGAAACCGGCCGAGATCAGCAGCAGCTCGGGCCGGTGGGCGTGCAGCCGGGGCAACCATTGCTGCGTGACCAGCTGCCGCACGGCCTTGCCGTCGGCGTAGGCCGGCACCGGCACGTTGACCATATTGGGGCCGAGCGGCGGATCGCCCGAATTCGGAAACAGCGGGTGCTGGAACAGTCCGCACATCAGCACGCGCGGGTCGTCGGCCAGCATGGCTTCGGTGCCGTTGCCATGGTGCACGTCGAAATCGACGATCGCCACGCGCGACAGTCCGTGCGCCTCGAGCGCATGGCGGGCGGCGATGGCGATGTTGTTCAGGAAGCAGAAACCCATGGCGCGGTCGGCCAGCGCATGGTGGCCGGGCGGGCGGACCGCGCAGAACGCCGTGACCGCCTTGCCGCCCAGCACCGCATCGACCGCGGCCACGCCAGCGCCGGCCGCATGCAGCGCGGCGTCGAGCGTATGGGCGTTCATCAGCGTGTCGGGGTCGATCGGATGGTAGCCTTGAGCCGGCGACGAGCCGCGCAAGGCCTGCAGATAGGCCGAGTCGTGCACCCGCAGGATCTGCGTGTCGGTCGCGGCCGGGGCTTCGTGCTCGGCCAGCAGCGGCAGCAGGCCGCTGGCCAGCAACTGGTCCGAAATGGCGTCCAGCCTCTGGGGGCTTTCGGGATGCCACTCGCCCATTTCATGCAGGCGGCAGGCCGGATGGGTAAGATAAAGGGTCTCCATAAGGATGATTATGTTCATCAGTACGCGTTTCCTGCAAATGGCCGGGCTCACCATGCTGCTGGCCGGCTGCGCGGGCACCGGCCCGTCTTCCGGGGGTGGTCAGGCCTTTGCGTCGACTTCGCCATCCGGCCCCTCTGCCGGCCCCTCAGCCGGCACATCCACGGCGCCAGGCAGCGCCGCTCCGGCGACCACGGTCCCGCCGCAGGGGGGCACGGCGGCCCCCAAGGTCGCCGAACACCGCAACAGCCAGGCCGTGCAGCCGGCCGGCGCGGCCGACACCGAGATGCGCATCCGCGCCTACGCCGACGAACTCGCGCGCCAGCGCGGGCTCGAGGCCCGACGCGTGCAGGCGCTGCTCGATACGGCGCGCTACAACGCCTCGGCGGTGCGGCTGATGGCGCCGCCCGCCCCCGCCGCCGACGGCAGCAAGCCGCAACGCAGCTGGCAGGGCTACCGGCAGCGTTTCGTCGAGCCGATCCGCATCCGTGGCGGCCTGCGCTTCATGCAGGACAACGCGGCGCTGCTGGCGCGCGCCGAACGCCAGTACGGCGTGCCGGCCGCCATCGTCACCGCCATCATCGGCGTCGAGACGCTGTATGGCCGGCACATGGGCAACTTCCGTTCGCTCGATGCGCTGGCCTCGCTGGCCTTCGATTACCCTGATCCCTCGCGCGAAGACCGCATCAAGCTGTTCCGCGACCAGTTGGGCGATCTGGTCGAGCTCTCGCTCAACAACCAGGTCGATGCGCAAGTGCGCGGTTCGTTCGCCGGCGCCATCGGCCTGCCGCAATTCATGCCGGGCAGCATCAAGCGCTACGCCGTCGATGGCGACGGCGATGGCCGCATCGATCTGGTCGGCAGCACCGCCGATGCGGTGATGTCGGTCGCCAATTTCCTCGTCGAGCACGGCTGGCAGCGCGGCCTGCCGGTATTTGCGCCGGTGCAGCTGCCGGCCGACGCGGCCGGACTGGTCGACGGCGGCATCACGCCGGCGCGCGACTGGGCCGGCCTGGCGGCCGCCGGGGCCCGTGCCCGCAGTGCCGGCAAACAGCCGTGGCAGGATGCGCCGCTGGGCGTGGTCGATCTGGCGGAAGAAGCCGCCGGCACCGTGCAATACCGCACCGGCACGCCCAACTTCTTTGCGCTGACCCACTACAACCGCAGTTATTTCTACGCCAGCTCGGTGGCCGACCTGTCCGAGGCCTTGCTGCAGGCCGAAGCTCGCCAGCAACAGCAGGCCGCGCAGGCGGCCGCGGCCCCCGCCGCGCGAGCCGCCACCGCCACGATAGGCGGCGG
>JAEZBO010000242.1 GCA_023427085.1 Pseudomonadota bacterium | reverse complement strand
GCCCCGGCGGCCCCGACCGACGCCGTCAGCCGCCCGGCGCAGGTCGAGCCGCAAGCCCCGGCCAGCAGCCCGATTCAGCCGGCAGCCGCCCCCGCCCCCGCGCCTGCCGCTGCCCAGCCTGCCGCGCCGAGCGCCGAGCGTCTGCACGAGGTGATCGCCTCGGCCGGCCTGCAGTGGGTCGAAACCGCCCCCGGCCGCGCCCAGGCCTCGCAGGACAGCCAGGCGCAGGTGCCCGCACCGAAGCTGGGCCGCGCCCGCAAGGCCGTCAGCGCGGTGTCCAGCGCACCGCTGCAGCAGGTCGAAACCGGCGAGTAGACCCCGCCCGCGCCCGAGCGTCGCGACGCTCGGGCGTCAGGTAAAAAGACAAAGGGCCTGGCAGCTTGCGCTGCCAGGCCCTTTGTCTTTGACCTTGCCAGTCGCTTAGAACTGGTACGTGTAGGTCAGCTGGATGACGTCCAGGCCGGGATTGGGCCGCTTGATGCTGGCATTGGAAAAATGCGAGTAGCGGATGCCGATGCGATTGGCGTCGTTGATCAGGAAGCCGGCGCCGAAGTGATCGCCGAACTGGAACGCAGTGCTGATGTTTTCGTCGGCGAAACGCGTGGTGCTGAACAGCGTCGGGCCGACGCCGGCCTCGAGGTACATGCGCTCGCTGGCACCCAGCCACCAGCGCAGCATCGGGATCGCGTTGAGCTGCCAGACGTGGCCGGCATGGCGCGAGCCGTCGGCCTGCCAGTAGGCCACGCCCAGTTCGCCGACCAGGTCGAGGCGGCCCCAGTCGCTGCCGAAACGATGGGTCCAGAACGACGGCGTTTCGTAGTTGATGCCCAGGCGCTGGTAGTGGTCACCGGCGCCGGCATGCACGCTGACGCCGCCCTGCGTGCCCTGCGAAGCCTGCGCGTGGACGCCGGCCGAGAACAGGCTGGCGGCCAGCACGGCCGCGGCGGTGACGGCCAGTTTGCCGCCGGAACGAGCGACGGCCGCGCGGCCGCCGACCCGGTTGTTATCGTTGTTGCGCATGATCGACGAAATCTCCAACAGATTGACCATCCTGCCCGGCCCGGCGGGCCCACGGCAGAAGGCGCCGTCACGGCGCCACACGGTTATGTCCGGCAAAATATCAGAAAAAACGAAATACCGCCCCGAAGGGCGGTAAACGGCGTAACTGTCTGTCAGGGACCAGGGCTAGGCCGACACGGCCTCGATCGGCTGGCTGCTGAGCAAAGCCAGCAAACGGGCGATTTCTTCGCGCAACTGGCGGCGATCCACCACCATGTCGATGGCGCCCTTCTGCAGCAGGAATTCAGAACGCTGGAAGCCCTCGGGCAGTTTTTCGCGCACCGTCTGCTCGATCACGCGCGGGCCGGCAAAACCGATCAGCGCCTTGGGTTCGGCGATCACCACGTCGCCCATGAACGCGAAGCTGGCCGACACGCCGCCCATGGTGGGATCGGTCAGCACGCTGATGAACGGCAACCCGGCCGCCGACAGTTGCGTGAGCATGGCGTTGGTCTTGGCCATCTGCATCAGCGACAGCAGGCTTTCCTGCATGCGCGCGCCGCCCGAGGCGGCCACGCAGATGAACGGCGTCCTGTTGTCGAGCGAGGCCTGCACGCCGCGCGCAAAGCGCTCGCCGACCACCGACCCCATCGAGCCGCCCATGAATTCGAACTCGAAGCAGGCCAGCGTCGTGGCGATGCCGCGGATGCTGCCGCTGGTGACGATCAGCGCGTCGGTCTCGCCGGTCTGCTTGGCGGCTTCGGCCAGGCGCTCGGGGTATTTGCGCGAGTCCTTGAACTTGAGCGTGTCGACCGACCGTGCGCTATCGCCGATCTCGATACGGCCTTCGATGTCGAGCAGCGAATCGATGCGCGCCCGCGCGCCGATGCGCATGTGATGGTCGCACTTGGGGCAGACGTGCAGGTTGGCGGCCAGGTCTTCGTTGTAGAGCACCGTCTCGCAGGACGGACACTTGACCCACAGGCCCTCGGGCACGCGGCGCGGCACCGGTTCGTTGTTGGTCTTGTTGATCCGCGGGGGCAGGAGTTTTTCGATCCAGCTCATGGTGTTGACTCGTGTTGTTCTGGTTCCGGAAGATCCCGGGTGTGGAGTAGGGAAACGGGCCTGCACGCCGCGCGCGGGCGGCGCGCTCAGGCCGGCACGGCGGGCGGCTCGGCCGGCTGCAGTGCCACGTGGATGGTCTTGAGCCAGTCGCTGGCGGCCCGTGCCGCGGTCGCGGCCTGCGCGTCGGCGGGCACGCCCGCGACGGCCTGCTCCATGGTTTCGATCAGTTTGCTGCCGATCACCACGGCATCGGCGACCTGGCCGATGCGGCGGGCGGTCTGCGCATCGCGGATGCCGAAGCCCACGCCCAGCGGCAGGCTGATGTGGCGGCGGATGCCGGCCAGGCGGGCGGCGACCTCGTCGGTGTCGACCGTGCCGGTGCCGGTCACGCCCTTGAGCGACACGTAGTAGACATAACCGCGCGCGACCTTGGCCATGGCCTGGATGCGGGCCTCGGTGGAGGTCGGCGCCAGCAGGAAGATCGGCGCGATGCCGCCCTGGTCGAGCAGCGCGGCGAACTCGTCGATTTCTTCGGGCGGGTAGTCGACCGACAGTACGCCGTCGACGCCGGCCTGGCTGGCGGCCTGCACGAAGGCGGCCTGGCCCATGCGTTCGACCGGATTGGCGTAGCCCATCAGCACCACCGGGGTCTGGCTGTCCTGCTGGCGGAACTCGGCCACCATCTGCAGTACGTTCTTGAGGCCCACGCCCTGCGCGATCGCACGCTCGGCGGCGCGCTGGATCACCGGGCCATCGGCCATCGGGTCGGAAAACGGCACGCCCAGCTCGATGATGTCGGCGCCGGCCTGCACCAGCGCGTGCATGATGCCGACGGTGGCGCCCGGGCTGGGGTCGCCGGCGGCGATGTACGGAATCAGCGCGGCGCGGCCCTGCTGGCGGGCCTGCTCGAAGCTGCGGGCGATGCGGTCGCTTGCTTGGCTCATGTCGGCAATCAGAGTTGGATACCCGCGCGCTCGGCGACGGTGTGCATGTCCTTGTCGCCGCGGCCGGACAGGTTCACGAGGATGATCTTGTCGCGCGGCAGCGTCGGCGCCAGCCGCACCGCATGCGCGATCGCATGCGAGGACTCGAGCGCCGGCATGATGCCCTCGATGCGGCAGCAATCGTGGAAGGTCTGCAGCGCCTCGTCGTCGGTCACGTTGACGTAGCTGGCGCGGCCGCTGTCCTTGAGCCACGCGTGCTCGGGGCCGACGCCGGGGTAGTCGAGGCCGGCCGAGACCGAATGAGTCTCGATGACCTGGCCGTTGTCGTCCTGCATCACGTAGGTGCGGTTGCCGTGCAGCACGCCGACCTGGCCGGACGAGATCGACGCCGCGTGCATGCCGGTATGCAGGCCTTCGCCGCCCGCCTCGACCCCGACCAGCTGGACCTCGGGCAGGTCGAGATAGGGATGGAAGATGCCCATCGCATTGGAGCCGCCGCCCACCGCCGCCACCACCACGTCGGGCTGGCGGCCGGCGAACTCGGGCATCTGCACGCGGCACTCTTCGCCGATCACCGACTGGAAGTCGCGCACCATCATCGGATAGGGATGCGGGCCGGCGACGGTGCCGATGATGTAGAAGGTGTTCTCGATGTGGGTGACCCAGTCGCGCATGGCCTCGTTGAGCGCGTCCTTGAGCGTGCGCGAGCCCGACTCGACCGGCACGACCTTGGCGCCCAGCAGCTTCATGCGGTAGACGTTGGAGGCCTGGCGGCGGACGTCCTCGCTGCCCATGTAGACCACGCATTCCATGCCGTAGCGCGCCGCCACCGTGGCGGTGGCCACGCCGTGCTGGCCGGCGCCGGTCTCGGCGATCACGCGCGGCTTGCCCATGCGGCGGGCCAGCAGCGCCTGGCCGATGCAGTTGTTGACCTTGTGCGCGCCGGTATGGTTGAGGTCTTCGCGCTTGAGCCAGATCTGCGCACCGCCGAGCTGCTCGGACCAGCGCCGTGCGTGATAGACCGGCGTCGGACGGCCGACGAAATGCGCCAGTTCGTGCTGGAACTCGCGGATGAATTCGGGATCGTTCTGGTAGCGGGCGTAGGCCTGGCGCAGTTCGTCGAGCGCGTGCATCAGCGTCTCGGCCACGAACACACCGCCATAAGGGCCGAAATGGCCGCGCGCATCGGGAAAATCGTAGGGTTTCAAGCGGACTCTCTCCAATGTTTCAACCAGGCTGCAACAGGCCATTTTAGCAGCGCGGCGGCTTTGCCGCGCCCGGCGTCACGAGCGGGTCGCCGCGACCACGCCCTGGACCTCGCCGAGCGCCGCGATCGCCCGGCCCAACTGCGTGCCGTCGCCCACCTCGACCGTGAAGATCATGTGCGCCAGCGACTGCCGGCTCTGGGTGTTGACGCCCACCACGTTGAGCCGCAGGCGCGCGAACACCTCGGACAGATCGCGCAGCAGGCCGCCGCGATCGTGCGCCCGCACGCTGATGTCGACCGGATAGACCGAGCCCTCGGTCTGGCCCCACGTCACGTCGATGATGCGTTCGGGATGGCGCTGCGCCAGTGCCGCGTAGCTGTGGCAATCGGCGCGGTGGATCGACACGCCGCGCCCGCGCGTGACGAAGCCGGCGATCGCATCGGGGGGCGCCGGCCGGCAGCAGCGCGCCAGCTGCGTCATCAGCGAGCCGACGCCGACCACCAGCACCCCGCTCTTGCCCGGCGCACCGGTCTCGGCACGGCTGGCATGCGGCAGCATGGCCTCGGCGGCCGGCTGCGACCCGCCGGGCTGCTGGAACAGCGTGTCGATGTTGCGCAGGCTGAACTCGTCCTTGGCGACCGCCACGTACAGGTCGTCGGCCCGCGCGAAGCCGAGGTCCTGGGCCAGTTGCTCGAGCTTGACCGCGGTCTTGCCCAGCCGCTGCAGCTCTTTTTCGACCAGCGCCTGGCCCTGGTTGATGCGCTGCTGCAACTCGATGGCGTTGAACCACGCGCGCACCTTGGCGCGCGAGCGCGGACTGGCCAGAAAGCCCAATTGCGGATTGAGCCAGTCGCGCGACGGGCCACCGGCCTTGGCGGCGATGATCTCGACGGTCTGGCCGGTGGCCAGCGGCGTGTGCAGCGACACCATCTGGCCGTCGACGCGCGCGCCGCGGCAGCGATGGCCCAGGTCGGTATGCAGGTAGTAGGCGAAGTCGACCGGCGTGGCGCCGGCCGGCAGCTCGATCACGCGCGCCTGCGGCGTCAGCACGTAGATGCGCTGCTCGCCGCCATGGCCGGCGGCCAGCGGCACCGAGGTGTGCTGAGCGTCGAGCTCGGTGTTCCAGGCCAGCAATTGCCGCAGCCATGACAGCTGGCGGTCGTAGTCGCCGGTGGCGCGGGCCTGGCCGCCCTGCTTGCCGGCCTCTTTGTAGTGCCAGTGCGCGGCCATGCCGTATTCGGCATGCTGGTGCATGGCCTCGGTGCGCAACTGCACCTCGAAGGGCTTGCCGTCCTCGTCGGCCACCACCGTGTGCAGCGAGCGGTAGCCATTGGGCTTGGGCCGCGAGATGTAGTCGTCGAACTCGTCGGCCACCGGCGTCCACATCTCGTGCACCAGCCCCAGCGCGGCGAAGCACGAACGCTCGTCCGGCACGATCACGCGCAGCGCGCGCAGGTCGTAGAGCTGCGAGAAGACGAGCGCCTTGTGGCGCATCTTGTTCCAGATGCTGTAGATGTGCTTGGGCCGGCCGCTGACCTCGGCCTGGATGCCGGCGCGCGCCAGCGCCTGCTGCAGCGTCTCGATGGTGCGGGCGATGAAGGATTCGCGCTCGGCGCGTTTTTCCTCGAGCGAGCGGGCGATCTGCCGGTATTCGTCCGGGTACAGGAAACGGAAGGCCAGGTCTTCCATCTCCCACTTGACCTGCCAGATGCCCAGCCGGTTGGCCAGCGGCGCGTACAGGTCGAGCGTCTCGCGCGCGAACCATTCGTCGCAGGGTGTCTTGGACAGCGCATACCAGCGCAAGGTCTGCAGCCGCGACGCCAGCCGCATCAGCACGATGCGCAGGTCGGCCGCCATCGCCAGCAGCATCTTGCGTAGCATTTCCTTTTGGGCGCCAGTGTCGGCCTCGCTGTCGCGCGCCTGGCGCGCCACCATGCCCAGCCGCAACAAGGCGCGGCTGCCCTGCATCAGGCGCGCCAGCTCGACGCCGAAGGTCTTGGCCACCGGATCGTCGCGCAAGGCCGGCGTCGGCGCCG
Organism: Pseudomonadota bacterium; assembly: GCA_023427085.1. Classification (GTDB taxonomy): domain Bacteria; phylum Pseudomonadota; class Gammaproteobacteria; order Burkholderiales; family Burkholderiaceae_B; genus Orrella. Next base: position 6,199 of record JAEZBO010000242.1, on the reverse strand, counting down.
CCAGATCGACCGGCAGGGCCGCCAGCAGCGCCGCGGCACGGGTCGAGGCGTCGGTGCGCAGCTCGGCCAGGATGCGCACCACGCCGGCGGCATGATCGGCCGAGGCCTCGCCGGTCGGCGAGGACTGGCCGGCCAGCTGTGGCACCACCCAGTCGCAGACCTGCAGCAGTTGCGCGCGGCCGGCCTCGTCCAGCCCGGCGCAGGCATGTTCGCACCAGGTCGGATCAAAAGGCGCTGGCAGGGCGTGGGGCAAGACGGTAACCATGGCGACAGGCCCGGGCCATGCGGCGCGGCGGGCAGCTATGCCGGCGGCCTGCGGCGCCAGCGGAAAATTTTTCCTACACTCTACACCAGTGCGGGGCCCTGACCGGAGCGCCTCGCGCCGCAATCGATACAAAGGATATTTGCTTATGTTGCGCTGGCTCAAAGGCAGTGGCGCCGACCGCGCGCAGGTCGAGCGCATGCACGCCCGCATTTCCGATGCCCTGTGGGAAACCGTGCTGGCGGCCACCCCCTTCCTGGCCCGGCTGTCGCCGCAGGAACGCGCCGACCTGCGCGCCCGCAGCGCCTGGCTGCTGGCCAGCAAACACATCAACGGCGCGCAGGGCCTGCAGCCGACCGACGCGATGATGCTGGCGATCGCGGTACAGGCCAGCCTGCCGATCCTCAAGCTCGATCCGGCGCTGTATGCGGGCTGGGACGAGATCATCGTCTACCCGGGCGGTTTCCTGATTCCGCGCAGCCATCAGGACGAGGCCGGCGTGGTCCACGAGTACGTGCAGGAAGCGGCCGGCGAAGCCTGGGATGGCGGGCCGGTGATCCTGTCGTGGGACGACGCCGATCCGGCTGGCGACGACAACGACGCCAGCGGGCTGCATGCCTTCAATGTGGTGATCCACGAATTCGCGCACAAGCTCGATCTGCAGACCGGCGAGGCCGACGGCATGCCGGCGCTGCCACGGCGCGCCGGGCTGACGCCGCGCGTGTGGCGCGAGGTGCTGGAGCAGAGCCTGGACGATTTCACCGACGCGCTCGAAGCCATCGAGGCGCAGATCCCGCCGGACGTCGATCCGGACGGCCCCGATGCCGATCCCTGGTACAGCCAGCTGCCGCTGGACCCGTACGCGGCGACCGACGAGGCGGAGTTCTTCGCGGTCAGTTCAGAGAGCTTCTTTGTCGACCCGGCGCCGTTGGCCCGGGCCCTGCCGCGCTGGTACGGGCTGCTGGCCGCCTATTACGGCCAGGACCCGCTGGCGGATCAGCCGACCGCGGCGGTGACGACGATCTCGACCTTGTAGTCGGGATTGGCCAGGCGCGCCTCGATGGTGGCGCGGGGCGGCGCGTTGCCGGCCGGGACCCAGGCGTCCCAGGCCTTGTTCATGCCGTCGAATTCCTTGATGTTGGCCACGAAGATCTGCACCATCAGCAGGCGCGTCTTGTCGGTGCCGGCTTCGGCCAGCAGGCGGTCGATGGTGGCCAGCACCTGTTCGGTCTGGCCGGTGATGTCCAGCTTGGGATCGTCGGGCACCTGTCCGGCCAGATAGGCCACGCCGTTGTAGACGGCCATGTCCGACAGTCGCTTCTCGACATTGAAACGCTGGATGTTGCTCATGCAAGACTCCTGATCACGGTTGTGGGGAATAAGGAAAAGGCGGCCGGCCCGGCGCGCCTACTTGGCCGGCGGCAGCTGGAAGACCTGGCGCAGGTAGGCCAGGTAAGCCGGGTCGTCGCACATGGTCTTTTCGGGCGCGTCCGAGACCTTGGCGACCGGCTGGCCGTTGCAGCGGACCATCTTCATGACGATCTGCAGCGGCTCGTGGCCCAGGTCGTTGGTCAGGTTGGTGCCGATGCCGAACGAGACCTTGCAGCGGCCGGCGAAGCGGCGCGTCAGCTCCATCGCCAGCGGGAAGGTCAGCGCGTCCGAGAAGACCAGCAGCTTGGTGCGCGGATCGGTACGGTTGGCCTGGTAGTGTGCCAGCATGCGCTCGCCCCACACGAAGGGATCGCCCGAGTCATGGCGCGCGCCGTCGAACAGCTTGCAGAAATACATGTCGAAGTCGCGCAGGAAGGCGTCGGTGCCGTAGACGTCCGACAGTGCGATGCCCAGGTCGCCGCGGTATTCCTTGGCCCACACCTCGAGCGCGAACACCTGTGAATCGCGCAGCCGCGGACCGAGCGCCTGGCAGGCCTGCAGGTACTCGTGGCCCATGGTGCCCAGCGGCGTGACGCCGTGTTCCTTGGCCAGCAGCACGTTGCTGGTGCCGGCGAACAGGTCACCCATGTTGGTCTTGAGTTCGCGCACCACCTCTTCGTGCCAGGTGCGCGAAAAGCGCCGCCGCGTGCCGTACTCGGCGACGCGGAACTCGGCCATGTCGGGCGCCTCGATGACCTGCTTCATCTTGTGCTGCAGGCGCTTGCGGCCCTCGTCCCAGTCGGGAAACTGCCGCGTGTTGCGGAAGTAGACCTCGTTGACGATCGCCAGCACCGGGATCTCGAACAGGATGGTGTGCAGCCACGGGCCCTTGACCGTGATCGAGATCTCGCCGGGGGCTTCGCCCTTGCCGACGAAGATGCATTTTTCGGGCAGATGGAACAGGCCCAGGAAATCGATGAAATCGCTTTTGATGAACCGCAGGCTGCCGAGGTACTGCAGTTCTTCGTCGGAAAACCGCAGCCGGCACAGCGCCTGGATCTCGGTGCGGATCTCGTCCAGGTAGGGTTCGAGGTTGACGCCCGGGTTACGGCATTTGTAGCGGTACTCGACCTGGGCAGCCGGAAAGTGGTGCAGCACCACTTGCATCATGCTGAATTTATACAGGTCGGTATCGAGCAGCGAATTGATTATCATGATCGGGCAGGAGATTTTCGCAACCATAGCACAGCGCCCCGAGGGGTCCGGCCTGGCCGGATCGTTGCGATGCCGCATCATCCGCGGGCCGGCGCGGCCGGCATTCGCGGCGCCCCGCGGCATCACCGGATCGCAGCGCTGGCGCGGGCTCGGGGCCGGTTGCTGCCTGCCCGCCACATAGCCACAGCGACTTTGCTTATAACCCCCAGCCCCGGTCGGCTGCCCCGGCACTCCTTGCCAGAGGGTTATCCGGCCGCCCTGCCCGCGCATTCGGTAAAATGCCAGGTTGCAAATCACGAAAACACCGCGCCCGGAGCGCCGCTAGCATGACCCACGTTGTCACCGAAAACTGTATCAAGTGCAAGTACACCGACTGCGTCGACGTGTGCCCGGTAGACTGTTTCCGCGAAGGCCCGAATTTCCTGGTGATCGACCCTGACGAGTGCATCGATTGCGCCGTCTGCATCCCCGAATGCCCGGCCAACGCGATCTTTGCCGAAGAAGACGTGCCGCAGGACCAGCTGCAATTCATCGCGCTGAACGCCGAGCTGTCGGCCGGTTTCGCCAGCATCAGCCGCGCCAAGAAGCCGCTGCCCGATGCCGACGAATGGAACGGCAAGGAAGGCAAGCTCGAGCACCTCGAGCGCTGAACGCAGCTTGCCGCTTTCATCGATGGCCGACGCCAAGTACACCCGCCAGACCGTCCTCGCCCGCAACAAATGGGTGCCGGGCAAGCTGTTCTCGCTGCGTGTCACGCGCCCGGCTGGCTATGACTTCACCGCCGGCCAGTTCGCCCGGCTGGGGCTGCCGGCCGCCGGCGCGGACGACGCCGAGCCCACCGTCTGGCGCGCCTATTCGATGGTCTCGGGCGCGGGCGACGACTGGCTCGAGTTCTATTCGGTGGTCGTGCCCGACGGCGAATTCAGCCCCTTGCTGGCGCAGTTGCAGGTCGGCGATGCGCTGTACGTCGACAACACGCCGTTCGGCTTCCTGACGCTCGAACGGTTTGCCGATGGCCAGGACCTCTGGCTGATCGCATCGGGCACCGGCCTGTCGGCCTATCTCTCGATGTTCAACGACGGCGAGCCGTGGCGCCGCTTCGAGCGCGTGGTGCTGGTGCACGGCGTGCGCGGCGCCGACGAACTCGCCTACCGCGAGCAGATCCTGGCCTGGCAGCAGGCCGCCGGCCTGGACGCCGCAGGCCGCCAGCGGCTGGTCTACCTGCCGATCGCGTCGCGCGAGACCTTGCCCGGCGCCCCCCAATCGCGGCTCACGCCGCTGCTCGAGGACGGCCGGCTCGAGGCCGCCGCCGGCCTGACGCTGGATCCGGACCGCTCGCGCATCATGCTGTGCGGCAATCCCGGCCTGCTGAGCGACGCGCGCGCGCTGCTCAAGACACGCGGCTTCGCCCCCGGACGCCGCGGCGTGCCCGGCAATCTCGCGGTCGAGAACTATTGGTAGATCCGGTCCGCGCCGGTCGCGTTTTGGCAACAGAACTCGTGCCCAGTCTGTCTATTTGACGCCGCGACGCCCGCGCGGGCGCATAATCGGCGACGCGGCCTGGCCGTTACCGATCGAAACATGAGGATGGACCATGCTGTATCAGCTCCATGAGATGCAACGCGCGTTTCTGCAACCCTTCGTCGCGCTGAGCGGCGCGGGCGCGCAACTGCTGGCCCATCCCGCCAATCCGCTGGCGCAGACGCCGCTGGGCCGCCAGCTGTCGGCCGGCTACGAACTGCTGCACCGGCTCGGCAAGGACTACGAAAAGCCGCAGTGGCAGCTGCCGCAGACCGAGGTCGACGGCAAGCCGGTGGCGGTGTCGATCCGCGCGGTGGCGCGCAAGCCCTTCTGTACGCTGCTGCAGTTCGAGCGCGACATCCCGGCGGCCCGCGCGGCGCGCGACCCGAAGATCCTGGTGGTCGCGCCGCTGTCGGGCCACCATGCCACACTGCTGCGCGATACCGTGCGCGCGCTGCTGCCCTCGCACCAGGTCTACGTCACCGACTGGCTCGACGCCCGCATGGTGCCGGCCGCCGACGGCGCCTTCCACCTGAACGACTACGTGCGCTACGTGCAGGCCTTCCTGCGCGAGCTCGGGCCGGACGTGCACGTGCTGTCGGTCTGCCAGCCCACCGTGCCGGTGCTGGCGGCGATCTCGCTGATGGCCAGCGCCAACGATCCGTGCCAGCCGCGCAGCATGGTGATGATGGGCGGCCCGATCGATCCGCGCCAGGCGCCCACGCAGGTCAACGAACTGGCCACGCAGCATTCGCACGCGTGGTTCGAAAGCCAGCTGATCCATACCGTGCCGGCCGGCTACCCAGGTGCCGGCCGCCAGGTGTATCCGGGCTTTCTGCAGCACGCCGGCTTCGTCGCGATGAATCCCAGCCGCCACCTGAAGTCGCACTACGACTTCTATCTGGACCTGCTGCGCGGCGACGACAGCGACGCCGAATCGCACCGCCGTTTCTACGACGAATACAACGCCGTGCTCGACATGCCGGCCGAGTATTACCTGGACACCATCCGCGTGGTGTTCCAGGAATTCCGGCTGCCGCAAGGCACCTGGGAAATCGACGGCCAGCGCGTGGCGCCCGAGGACATCCGCAAGGTGGCGCTGCTGACCATCGAGGGCGAACTCGACGACATCTCGGGGCTGGGCCAGACCCGCGCCGCCCAGACGCTGTGCCGCGGCATCCCGGCCGCTCGCAAGCAGCATTACCTGGCCAAGGGCTGCGGCCACTACGGCATCTTCTCGGGCCGCCGCTGGCGCGAGACCATCTGTCCTAAAATCGCGGCATTCGTGCGCGAGCAAGCCTGACGATTCCAGCGCCGCCGCGCCCGCCATCCCGGCCGCGGCGGCCCACGCATTGCCCATGTCCGCCAACCTCGCACTCGTCGAACGCATCGACGCCCTGCTGCCCCAGACCCAATGCACGCAATGCGGCTACGCCGGCTGCCGGCCGTATGCGCAGGCGATCGCCGACGGCCAGGCGCCGATCAACCGCTGCCCGCCCGGCGACCAGGCCGGCGTCCGGGCGCTGGCCGCGCTGCTGGACACGCCGGTGCTGCCGCTGGACCCCGATTGCGGCGCGCCCGGTCCGCTGCGGGTGGCCAGCATCGAAGAGAAACACTGCATCGGCTGCACGCTGTGCATCCAGGCCTGTCCGGTCGATGCGATCGTCGGCGCCAACAAGCGCATGCACACGGTGCTGGACGACTGGTGCACCGGTTGCGACCTGTGCGTGCCGGTCTGTCCGGTCGATTGCATTGTGATGCTGCCGGCCGGCCGGCCCTGGACCGCGGCCGACGCCAGCGCGGCGCGCGCACGCCACCAGCGGCGCCAGC
>JAEZBO010000220.1 GCA_023427085.1 Pseudomonadota bacterium | reverse complement strand
CGAAGGCCGCCAGCGGCGCGGGCACCGGGTTTTCTTCGGCGATCACCTCGACCGCCGGCGGCAGCGACGCCTGCTCGGGGTCGATCGCCGCCAGCAAGGGCCAGCGTTCGCGCGAGGCACGCGCCTCGTTGCTGCGGCCGATCTCCTGGTACTGCTCGGGAGAACCGCCGAAGCGCTGATACAGATTGGAGATATCGTCAGAGTGCTGGGTGCTCATGGCGCCTGCTCCTGGAGCCCGCGCCCGCCCGGTGCGCAGTCGCACCCCGGCAGGCACAGAAAGATGAATGACTGGCTTACTTGCCGAATCGATATTCGATCGTGCCCCAGTTGTCCGGGGCGTTGGAGCGGCTCACGCGCAACTGGTCGTCCGCGCCCGACTGGCGCAGCCATTGTTCATAGACGCCTTCCAGAAACGCCGGCGTCCACTCCTGGTGCTTGTCGCCGAAGTTGGCGCGCAGCGGCGAGCAGAAATGCTTGAGCAGCAGGCTGTCGCCGGCTTCGGCGATCTCGAGCCAGCCCCAGTTCAATTCGCGCCAGACGCCGTTCATCGCGTCCTGGATCTCGCCGATGGTCTGTGCGGCGGGCAGGTGGTGCTGCTGGGCGAAGCGCGCGCCGGTGCGCCGCATGATGCCGTGCAGATTGCGCGGAGCCAGCTGTTCGCTGAGTTCGTCGGCTAGCAAGGTCAGGAAGGTCTTCCACTGGCGCGAGCTCTGCTGTTCGCTCAGGTGCTTGAGGATGGCTTGTTCCACGGTTTACCTCGATTCAGAAGATGCGACGTCGACTGCGCCGCGCAGCACGCGCGAGGGCCGCGTGCGCGGCCGGCAATCGAATGAAGAGGGGACAGGAGCGCGCCGGGTGCCGCGCACAGGCAGCGGGCGTGGCGCAGGCCAATGCCGAGTCGGGCCCGGGCGCATCGCGGGCGGGGTGCTACCGTGCGCGGGATGGGCAAGCCACCGTTGGGTCGACAGAACTGGCATGGCGATTGGTTGCCATTTGGCAAGGCGGAGCTGCGACTTTCCGATCGCATTCTTGAAGCATGACCTTGCGTCTGGGGCCGGGCGGGTGCACGCATCTCAGCGGCGTGTCAGCCAGCACAACCAGCGAATTCTATACCGAAGAATGACATTTTTTATGTTTGCTTGCATATTTGCAGATGATTTTTCGCGAATTGTCCTTTAACTAAAGGACAGTTTGATGCTTTTCCACCTATAGCAGGCCACGCGAGGGGGGCCGGGCGGTCGACGCGACCGTCGGCGCGACACGGCCAACGGTCTATGCTCATAAGGATTGGCGCTGGTAAGCTGTAGCAAATTTGCTGCAACGATTCCGTCGTCTTGGCGATCCCGCCATCGTCTGCCCGTCCACGGGCTCCTGCCTCGAGGAAGTCTCCATGACCGACCAAGCGCCCAAACTCGTGCCTGTGCTGCTGACGGGCGGGGCGGGGACCCGGCTCTGGCCCTTGTCGCGCGAAACCTATCCCAAGCAGTTCCTGCCGGTGCTCGACGGTGGCCAGACGCCGCTGCAGGCGACTTGGCGCCGGGTCGCGCCGCTGGCGCAGGCGCCGGCCGTGCTGGTGTCCAACGAGCAATATCGTTTCATCGTCGCCGAGCAGGGCCGGCTGGCCGGCATGGCCGACCCCCTGATCATCCTCGAGCCTGCCGGTCGCAACACCGCGCCGGCGATCGCGCTGGCCGCGCTCGAGCTGACCGCCCAACACGACGATGCGCTGATGCTGGTGCTGCCGTCCGACCACGCGGTGGCCGACGAAGAGGCATTCCGCGCGGCGGTGGCCGCCGCCCGCCCGGCCGCCGAGCAGGGCAGGCTGGTCACCTTCGGCGTGGTGCCGGCCTATGCCGAGACCGGCTACGGCTACATCCGCGCGGTGCAGGGCGTGGCGGGCCAGCGCGTGCTGCCGATCCAGGCCTTCGTCGAAAAGCCCGATGCGCCGACCGCGCAGTCGTATGTCGACAGTGGCGAGTACTACTGGAACAGCGGCATGTTCCTGATGCGCGCCAGCCGCTACCTGCAGGCGCTGGCCGAGCATCGTCCGGACATCCTCGAGGCCTGCCGCAAGGCCATGGCCACGCCGCGCCGCGATGGCGACTTCCTGCGCGTCGACGCGGCGGCCTTCGAGGCCTGCCCGGCCGATTCGATCGACTACGCGGTGATGGAGCGCTCCGACCAGACCTCGGTGGTGCCGATGCAGGCCGGCTGGAGCGACATCGGCTCGTGGGCGGCGCTGTGGCAGATCGGCGAGCGCGACGAGCGGGGCAACGCCTTGTCCGGCGACGTGATCGCCGAGGATTGCAGCAACCTCTACGCTTACAGCAGCAGGCGGCTGGTGGCGGCGCTGGGCGTGCACGATCTGGTGGTGGTCGAGACCCCCGACGCGGTGCTGGTCGCGGCGCGCGACCGCGTGCAGGAAGTGCGCAAGCTGGTCGACCGGCTGCGCGCGGCCAAGCGCAGCGAGGCCACCACCCACCGCAAGGTCTATCGCCCCTGGGGCTACTACGACGGCATCGACGACGGCACGCGCTTTCAGGTCAAGCGCATCGTCGTGCATCCCGGCGCGCGGCTGTCGCTGCAGATGCACCATCATCGCGCCGAACACTGGATCGTCGTCAAGGGCACTGCGCGGGTCACGCGCGGCGACGAGAGCTTTCTGCTGACCGAGAACCAGTCGACCTACATCCCGCTGGGCGTGCAGCATCGGCTCGAGAATCCCGGTGCGATCGCGCTCGAATTGATCGAAGTGCAGTCCGGTTCGTATCTCGGCGAAGACGACATCGTGCGTTTCGAGGATGTTTATGGACGTTGACGCGTCTTGACGGCAGAAACGCCCGGCAGCGTGCGCAAATATTCAAAACATTGCGTCAAATTTTGACGTGTCCGTCAGTTTGCAAGATAAACTCGATGTCTTGGCCTGACCCGCATGATGGCCTCCAGCCGGCCGCTCCCGCTTTCATCCCATGTTCTTGAACGAAAAGCCCAGCCACAACCAGAGCCTGTTCCTGACCATCAGCGGCGCGGCGACCGCCATCGTGTCCGGTGCCGTGCTGCGCTGGTTGATGGTCGAGCACCAGATCACCGGCGATACCTACCTGGACCTGGCGCCCTTGGTGGTGGCGGCCGGCACCTTCCTGGTCTTTTTCAGCTTCACGTTGCTGATCAGCGCGCGCAGCGTGGTCTGGATGATGAGCCGCGCCGCCTTGCGCTGGCTGCGCATCCTGTTCCTGACCATGGCGGTGCTGTTCTTCCTGCCCGACAGCACGGTCGATCCCAGCCTGCTGCGGCTGGTGCTGGCGCAGTGGGCGGCCATCGTGCTGCCGGCGGTGCTGCTGACGCTGGCGCTGATGCGCCGCTGGATCCACCTGGTCAACAACACCTCGGGCAACGTGCGCCACGCGGTGTTCCTGGGGCTGGGGCCCGAGGCGCTGAAGCTGGCGATGCGCATCAACCGCTCGCCGATCCTGGGCATCCGCGTGCATGGCTATTACGCCGAGCAGCCGCTGACCGAGGTGCCGGACGACATCTACGTGCCACCGTATCGTGGCGCGTATCGCGAGGCGCTGCTGGCCATGGCCGACGACCGCTTCGACATCCTGTTCGTCGGCCTGGGCATCGAGCAGAGCGGGCCCGACGCGCAGGCGTTGATGAACCGTGTCTACGATTCGACCGCGTCGATCTACTTCATGCCCGAATCGCCGCTGCTGGGCGAGTTCACCGTCAACAGCGCCGACATCGCCGGCGTGCCGCTGCTGGCGCTGCACGAAACCAAGATGCTGGGGCTGTCCAAGAACGTCAAGCGCACCATGGACCTGCTGATCGGCGGGTTGGCGCTGGTGCTGATCTCGCCGGTCATGCTGGCGGCCGCGCTGGCGGTGCGGCTCGATTCGCCCGGCCCGATCATCTTCCGCCAGCGCCGCTACGGCGAGGGCGGCCTACCGATCACGGTCTACAAGTTCCGTTCGATGCGCGTGCAGCAGGCGCCCGAGCAGGGCGGCGTGTTGCGCCAGGCCCAGCAGAAGGATGACCGCGTCACGCGGGTCGGCCGGATCCTGCGCAAGACCTCGATCGACGAACTGCCGCAGCTGCTCAACGTCATGCAGGGCACGATGAGCCTGGTCGGCCCGCGTCCGCACGCGGCCGAACACAACGAGCTGTACCGCAAGCAGATCCGCGGCTACATGCTGCGCCACACGGTCAAGCCCGGCATCACCGGCTGGGCCCAGGTCAACGGCCTGCGCGGCGAGACCGAGACGCCCGAGAAGATGGAACGGCGGGTCGCCTACGACCGCTACTACATCACCAACTGGTCGATCTGGCTCGATATCAAGATCCTGTTCCGCACCGCCTTGCTGGTGGTCTGGGATCGCAACGCCTATTGAGCGACGCGGGCGGTCACGGCCGCCTGCCTGCTATCTGGCGTTCTGCACGTCGCACAACAGGTATTCCACCGAGCGGTAGAAACACTCCGAGCTGTCGAGCAGGGAATACGGCGCGCGCGAGCCGCTGTCGGTCGAGAACTCCAGCCCCAGCCTGACGACGTTCTGCGAGAACGAGTCGGCCGCGTTCAGGCCCTGTTCGCGCTGGCGGTAGCCATCGAGCATCACCCGCACGTTGCTGCTGGCGATCCACTCGAGCCGCGAGCCGAAGCGCCAGATCGACTTGTCGCCCTGCAGGCCCGAGATACGGGTGTCGTCCTGTTCCTCGCGCGCGACGTTGAGCCATAGCGCGGTCTTGGGCGAGGCCTTCCAGCGCACCGCGAAGCGCGCGCCGGTCAGCGTCGAGTAGAGGATGTCCGGGTCGTCGTTGTTGGCGTACGGACGGCGATACAGATAGACGTCGAAGCGCGTCTTGGGCGAATAGTTCCAGGTCGAACGGGTGTCGATCGAATACAGCGTGGTATCGCGTTCGCCCAGCGTGGCGTAGCTGCGGCGCAGCACGCCGACGCGCGCCTCGAAGGCGGTCTTGGCGGTGATGTCCCACTGGCCGCCCAGGAAGATCTCGTTGTCGCGGTAGGCATCGTCGATCTGCACGCGCCACGCGTCGGTGCGATCGATGTACTCGACTCGCGACTGCCTGAAGCCGCCGAAATAATAGGATTCGCGGATGCCGCGGTAGGCGAAGCCGGCCTGCCAGCCGGTCTCGTTGCTGTTGTACAGCGTGCGGTTGATGTCGACGTCGTAGCGCTCGCGGCCCTGGAACACCGACACCAGCGGCAAGGTCAGGTTCTCGGTGGCGCGCACGCCGAACTGCGCCTGCAGGCGCTGGCGCTGCACCATGTCGCGCTCGGGCCAGACCCGGTCGAGATAGTCGTACAGGCGATCCGAATAGCTGTAGTCGATGCGGCCGGTGAACAGGCGGCCGGCGCGCCACGGCAGGCCGGCATTGAAGGTCTTGGGCTGGTGGCTGAGCTGGCTGTTGCCGCTGTAGCGCGCATCGGCCAGGTTGCCGGCCAGCTCGAGCCGGGTCTCGTTGGACAGCAGCGGGATCGTGATCGCGCCGCCGATCGAGTTGACCAGGATGTGGCTGCCGCGGCGGCGGTCGTCGTCGTCCGACAGCCGGCCCGGGTTGCTCTGGTGTTGCGGCATGGTGCGCAACTGCAGGACATGGTCGATGGCTTTCGGAAACGGCGCGCCCTGCGCCCAGGCATGGCTGGCGCCCAGGCTTGCCAAGGCGGCAACGAGGGACCGCAAGGCCGGCATGCTCAACGATCCCTGGCCGGGTCCTGGCGCCGCGCCCGCCATTCCTGCCAGCACAGCACGGCAAAACGCGGATCCTGCACGAGATAGCGTCGCCACATCCGGCGCGGGTTCGACAGCAGCCGCCAGAGCCATTCGAGGCCGTTGCGCTGCACCCACAGCGGCGCGCGTTTCTGCAGACCCAGCGCGAATTCCATCGCCGCGCCGACGCACAGCACGATGCCGCCGTCGAACTTGCCGGCGTGCTGCAGCGACCAGTTCTCCTGCTTGGGCATGCCCAGGCAGACGAACACGATGTCGGCCTGCTGCGCACGGATGCGCTCGACGGCCGCCAGGCCTTCGGCGCCCATCGGGTCGAAGCGCATCGACGGGCAACTGATGTCGACCTGGATGCCGGGGTAGTACCTGGCGAAGCGCTCGCGCAGCATCTCTTCCTGGCCCGGCATGCCGCCCAGCAGCGCGACGCGCAACTGCTGCTGCGCCGCGCGCTGGCACAGCGCCACGAACAGGTCGGCGCCGGTCACGCGCTCGGGCAGCGGGCGGCCCAGCAGCCGGCTGGCCCAGACCACCGGCATGCCGTCGGCGAAGATGAAGTCGGCCTGCTGGTAGGCCGCCTTGAAGGCCGGGTCCTTGTCGAGCCTGACGATATGGTCGACGTTGGGCGTGACCACGACCGCGGCGCGGCCGTCGCGGCGCCGGGCCGCTGCGCACAGCAGATCGACCGCCTGCTCGAAGGTGGTGGCCAGGATGTCCAGGCCGAACAGGCGCTGGTTGCGGTAGGCGGGCGGCGAGGGCATGGCGTGGGACGCGATGAGGTCTGGCTCGGACTTGAGCCTTTGCATTGTAAGTAGAAAACTAAGACCAGTCTGTACCTATAATGTCGCAGATAGGCTGTCGCCGGGCGTTTCAGGCCCGTGGCCCCCTCGCGGGGCGCCCCGAAGCGGGGCGGCCCAGCCACTGCCCGGAGAATCGTCTTGCCTCTTTCCAGCCTTGGGTCCCGCCTTCTGCCGTTCATGCTGCTGCTGGCCTGCCTGCTCGTGCTGGCGCCGGTGCAGGCGCAAAATCCGCCGGGCGGCGCCGGCCAGCCGGCCTGGCAGCCGCTGCAGCCGGCCAATGCCGGCGAGATGCCGGCCACCATCGTGCAGGGCGGTAACGTCATCGGCGACGGCGGCGCGATTTCCGCGGTCGGGCCCGGCGACACCTTGATGATCACGGTGTTCGGCCAGGCCGACCTGTCCGGCCAGGCCACCGTCGATGCCGACGGCCGCATCACGCTGCCGCTGCTGGGACAACGCGAGGTCAGCGGCATGTCGCCGTCGGCCATCGGCCAGCTGATCACCAAGGGCCTGCGCGATGGCGGTTACGTGCGCCAGCCGCAGGTCGGCGTCGAAGTGCTGCGCGTGCGCAGCCGCGTGGTGTCCTTGCTGGGCGAGGTGTACCGGCCGGGCCGCTACGCGATCGAAGGGCGCCTGACCTTGCTCGAGCTGCTGGCGATGGCCGGCGGCGTCAAGGACGGCGCGGCCGACACCGTCGTGCTGATGCGCCCGGACGGCGCCCAGACCGACCTGCGTTATGAACTGTTCATCGGCAACCGCCAGCAGCCCGGCAAGCCGGTCGAGAACATGGAGCTGATGGCCGGCGACATGATCAGCCTGGCCCAGGCGCCGCGCTTTTTTGTCTATGGCGAGGTCAATCGATCCGGTGCCTATCCGATCGAACCCGAGATCAACGTGATGCGCGCGCTGGCGCTGGCCGGCGGCCTGACCGAGCGGGCCTCGTCACGGCGCATCTCGATCAGCCGCAACGGGCCAGGCGGCGAGGTCCAGAAGCAGAGCGCCGCGCTGACCGACCTGGTGCGGCCCGGCGACGTGATCTACGTCGACGAACGCATCTTCTAGACCGTGAACGTCGCCGCGGGCCGCAGCAGGTCGATGACGACGCCCAGCTTGGCGCGCTGGCTGGCGGGCTGCGTGGCGGGCCTGCTGATGGCGGTGTCGCATGCCGCGCCGGCCCCGGCCGCGATCGCGTCGGCCCCGACGTCGATTACGACCCCGACGGCGTTGGCGTCACCGGCGCCGGCCACGCCGCCGGCCACGCCGCCGGCGGCATCGGCCGCCGCGCCGGTCTCGTCGTACGCCGTGGTGGTCGGCGACTCGATCGCCGAAGGCGAGCCCGAGCTCAAGGGCCGGCTGAACTACTACGGCCAGTTCAAGGCCGACCTGCCGTCTTCGCCCGGCCAGCTGTCCTACGAGCTGGCGTCGCGCTTTGGCGTGTTCCATTTCAACCACGGCATGGGCGGCCAGACCTCGACGCAGGTGCGCACGCGCTGGCCGCGCGACGTGCTGGCGCAGCAGTTCGAGGTCGGCGACGGCCGGCCGGCGCGCACCTTGCCGGCCGGCACCTTGCCGGTCACGGTGTTCCTGCACGTCGGCATCAACGACCTGATCCACGGCTTGAGCCTGGCGCAGATGCAGGCCAACTTCGACTACTTCGCGCAGTCGACCGCGCAGGCGCGCATCCCGCTGATCGTCGACAACGTCGGCGCCTATCTGGGCATGACCCCCGAACTGGCGCGCCAGGCCGATGCCTTCAATCTCTGGCTGCGCGAGGATCTGGCGCGCCGCCATGCCAACGTCACGGTGATCGACTACCTGGACTGGTCCAGCGGCGGCACCGGCGATTACCTGAAACTGGCGCCCGGCAAGTTCGCCGATGGCGTCCATCCGTCCCGCGCCGGCTATGTCGACCTGGCGGATTTTGTCCAACGCAGCCTGTCGCCAGCCCGTGGCCGCTGAGGCCGCCAACGCCGCGCCCGCCATCGTGGCGCCCGGCGCAGCGACCCCCGGCGCAGTCCGCGCCTGCCGAGTCTTTCGTACGCCAACGAGGTAGCCATGATCGTCGACGCCAACACGATAGCCCGTGACACCGAACTGCAGGCCGACCTGTGCATCGTCGGCGCCGGCGCGGCGGGCATCTCGCTGGCACTGGCGCTCGAGCGCAGCGGCCTGGACGTGGTGCTGCTCGAGAGCGGCCGCGAAAAGGAAGACCCGCGTACCCAGGCGTTGTACGCCGGCACCGTCGCCGACGAACGCATGCACAGCACGCCGGACAAATACCGCGTGCGCCGCTTCGGCGGCTCGACCACGCTGTGGGGCGGGCGCTGCATGCCCTTCGATCCCATCGACTTCGCGCCGCGCGACTACATCGCCCACAGCGGCTGGCCGTTCGGCCCCGAGGCCCTGCGGGACTATTACCCGCGCGCCAACCGGCTGTGCGAAGCCGGCGAGTTCGACTACCGCGCCGGCTCGGCGCTGCGGCCCGACGCCCGGCCGATGATCGAGGGCTTCGACAGCGCCGAATTCTCGACCGATACGCTCGAACGGTTTTCGATCCCGACCAATTGCGGCCGGCGCTAGCGCGCGCGGCTCGGCCGCGGGCCGGTACGGATCATCGAAGGCGCCAACCTGGTGGGCTTCGCGGCCGGCGACTCGCCGCGGCGGGTCGGTGCCGCGCAGGTGCGCAGCCTCGAAGGCAATGCCTTCACGGTGCGGGCGCGCCGCTACGTGCTGGCCGCCGGCGGCCTCGAGAACGCCCGGCTGCTGCTGGCCACGCCCGGCCCGCAAGGCACCGGCCTGGGCAACGGCCACGACGTGGTCGGCCGCTATTACATGTGCCACCTGGCCGGCACCATCGGCACCGTCGACCTGCGCGCGGCCGGCCGGGTCTGGCATGGCTACGACGTGTCGGACGAGGGCATCTACTGCCGCCGCCGCATCGCGCTGCGCGAGACGGCCCAGCGCAGCCTGCGCATCGGCAACTTCGTCGCGCGGCTGCACCATCCGCGCATCCCCGACCCCGGCCACGGCATCGGCATCCTGTCCTTCCTGTATCTGGTGCGGCCGGCCATCCCCTACGAGTATGCCAAGCGGCTCTACGAAGAAGAGGGCGCCGCGCCCGGCGGCTCGCGGCTGGCGCATCTGGCCAACGTGCTGCGCGACGCGCCCGGCACCGCCGCGTTCCTGTGGCACTGGCTCAGGCAGCGCACGCTGGCGCAGCGCAAGTTTCCGTCCATCATCGCGCGGCCGCGCAATCTGCGTTTCAGCCTGGATTTCCATGCCGAGCAGGAACCCAACCCCGACAGCCGCGTGACGCTGGGCAGCGGCCGCGATGCGCTGGGCGTGCCGCAGCTGCACGTCGACTGGCGCTACACCGCCAAGGACCTGGAGACGGTTCAAGTCGCGCTGGCCGAGCTGGCGAACGCCCTGCGCGCCGCGGGCGTGGGCCATTTCGAATACGAACCCGGCCAGGTCGAGGCCGAGATGACGCGTTACGGCGCCTATGGCGGCCACCATATCGGCACCGTGCGCATGGGCGACGATCCGGCCACCAGCGTGGTCGATGCCGATGGCCGCCTGCATGACACCGACAATCTGTACGTGACCGGCTCGGCGGTGTTTCCGACCTCCAGCCAGGCCAATCCGACCCTGACCATCGTCGCGCTGGCGTTGCGGCTGGCCGACCACCTGCGCGAACAGGCCGCGCCATGAACGAATACCGCGGCCTGACCGGCCTGCGCGGCATCGCCGCGCTGATGGTGTTCTGGTCGCACGTCAAGGAACGGCTGGCGATGATCGACGGCGCCTTCGAACCGCACTGGCTGTTCGAACGGCTGTTCTTCAGCGGCGGCCGCCAGGTCGACGTGTTCTTCGTGCTGAGCGGCTTCGTGATGACGCTGGTCTATCACAACTGGTTCGTGCAGGGCGTCACGCGTGGCGGCTACCAGACCTTCATCCGGCGGCGGCTGGCGCGCATCTATCCGCTGCACGTGTTCGTGCTGCTGCTGGTGTTGGGCGCGGTGGTGGTGGCGCCCTATGTCGGCGTGCAGATGCGCATGGGCGCCGACCGCTTCACCTACGACACGCTGCCGCAGCACTTCCTGCTGATTCACGCGTGGGGGCTGGGCATGAGCGAGCCGGGCGCGTGGAATCCGCCCTCGTGGTCGATCAGCATCGAGATGCTGGCGTACCTGGTGTTTCCGTTCCTGCTGTGGGCGCTGTTGCGGCTGGCGCGCCGCAACCCGTGGCTGGGCGTGGCGCTGACCGCCGCCGCCGGCGTGGCCGCCAATCTGGTGTGGCAGTGGGACATCTGGGGCATGGGGGCGATCGCGCGCGGGCTGACCGAGTTCAGCCTGGGCTGCGCCACCGCGCTGCTGATGCACGGCGCGGCGGCCCGCTGGCTGGCCGGCGAGCGCGGCGCACTGGTGGCGCTGGCGATCATGGCGGCCGGCTACGCGGTGGTGGCCGACACCAACATCATCATCGCGCTGGCCTGCGCGCCGCTGCTGCTGAGCCTGTGCGGCGACAACGCCGCCAGCCGCGTGCTGGGCTCGCGGCCGCTGCACTTCCTGGGCGAGATCTCGTACTCGCTGTACCTGGGGCATTTTTTCTTCGTCTCGCTGGCCTACCGGCTGGTCGATCCGGTCTGGATGGCCGGTGGCGCCTGGCAGGCGCTGGCCGGCGGCGCGGTGCTGACGGCGATCATCATCGGCCTGTCGACGCTGACGTACTATTGGGTTGAAGTGCCGGCACGGCGCTGGCTGGGCGGCGCCCGGCCGGCCGCACATCTTTGAGGGACCACACGCCATGAAAATTGCCATCGTCGGTTGCGGTTTCGTCGCGGACTTCTACATGGCCACGCTGCAGGACCATCCCGGCCTGCAGGTGGTGGCCGCGCACGACATCGCGCCGGCGCCGTCGGCGCGTTTCCAGAACCACTGGTCGGTGCCGGTGTTCCCGACCGCGCAGGGCCTGCTCGACGGCGCGCAGTTCGACATGGTGCTGAACCTGACCAACCCGGATTCGCACTACGAGGTGTCGCGCCATTTCCTGCTGGCTGGCAAGCACGTGTATTCCGAGAAGCCGATGGCGATGCGGCTCGATCACGCGCGCGAACTGGTCGAGCTGGCCGAGCGCCTGGGCCTGTATTTCACGTCGGCGCCGTGCAATCACCTGGGCGAGGCGGCGCAGGCGATCGCGCGCGGGCTGGCCGCTGGCTGCATCGGCACGCCACGGCTGACCTACTGCGAGATGGACGACAATTTCCTCGCGCTGGCGCCGTACCGAAACTGGCGCAGCGTCTCGGGCGCGCAGTGGCCCTACGAAGACGAGTTCGAGATCGGCTGCACGCTCGAACACGCCGGCTACAACCTGACGTGGCTGCTGC
This sequence comes from Pseudomonadota bacterium, assembly GCA_023427085.1. Lineage (GTDB taxonomy): Bacteria > Pseudomonadota > Gammaproteobacteria > Burkholderiales > Burkholderiaceae_B > Orrella. The sequence goes on along the minus strand of JAEZBO010000220.1, from coordinate 2,775 downwards.
TGTTCTTCGGGCCGATCAGGCGCATCGTGTCGTTCCAGTCCTTGCAATATCCGGGCAAGCCGGTCGCGCACGGCCACGAGGCGGCCGATTTTTCGATGGCCGCGCTCGAGTTCGAAAGCGGCATGGTCGCGCGGCTGACCTGCTCGATCGTCGCGCCCAAGGATCACAGCTTCCGCATCATCGGCGACCAGGGCGTGGCCTACGCCGACGATTGCTGGTTCTATCGCACGCCGACCTACTACCGCAAATACCTGCGCGTGCGCAATCGTTTCATGGTCTCGCCGATCCGCCATCGCCTGGCGCAGCCCCCCACCGGCCCGCAGGTCAAGCGGCGCGGCTCGGCGGCGATGGATTTCGCCCGCGGGCCGCGCGAGATGTCGCTGGCGATCCAGGAGGGCCGCCGTTCGCGCGTGCCGGCCGATTTTGCGCTGCATTTCAACGAGGCCTCGCTGGCGATCCACCATGCCGATCCCGCGCAGCCGGTGTATCACATGACCACGCGCTTCGAGCCACTGGCGCCGGTCGACACGCCGATCGTCTGATGACTTCCGATTTTCCCGTCCGCTGAGCCGCCATGGAAACCCTCGTGCATCTGTTGCTGGCCCTGGTGGCGCTGCCGCCGGCGCTGGCCTGCCTGTACATCCTGCTGCTGACCTTGCCGTCGGCGCGCCTGCCGCGGCCCCGGCCGGCGCAACGCACGCTGCGTTTCGACATCATCGTTCCGGCCCACGACGAGGCCGCGGTGATCGAGCGCGTGGTGGCCAGCCTGTCGCGGCTGGACTGGCCACGCGAGCAGTTCCGTATCCTGGTGGTGGCCGACAACTGCAGCGATGACACCGGCGCGCGCGCCGCGGCCGCCGGCGCGACGGTGCTGACGCGCCACGATGCCAGCTTGCGCGGCAAGGGCTACGCGCTGCAGTTCGGCATGGCGCGCAGCGCCGCCGATGGTTACGCCGATGCGGTGGTGGTCGTCGATGCCGACACCGGCGTCTCGCCCAATCTGCTCGAGGCCTTCGCCGCGCGCATCGAGCAGGGCGCCCAGGCGATGCAGGCCAACTACGGCGTGCTCAATCCCGACGACTCGTGGCGCACCCGCATCATCACGATCGCCTACGGCGCCTTCCATGCGGTGCGTTCGCGCTCGCGCGAGCGCATGGGCGTGTCGTGCGGGCTGCGTGGCAACGGCATGGGCTTCACGCGCGAGCTGCTCGAGCGCCACCCGTTCCGGATCTTCTCGATGACCGAGGATCTCGAGTATGGCATCGTGCTGGGGCTGGCCGGCGTGCGCATCCATTACGTCGACGAGGCCGCCGCCGATGCCGAGCTGCTGGTCGGCGGCGCCGGCGCCGATTCGCAGCGCCAGCGCTGGGAGGGCGGCCGCATGGCGGTCGCGCGCGCCTACATCGGCAAGCTGCTGGCGCAGGCCGCGCGCAAGCGCAGCGCGGTCTGCCTCGAGCTCGCCTGCGACCTGTTGACGCTGCCGCTCGGGTATATCGCGATGCAGGTGGTGGCGGCCGGGGTGCTGGCCGCGCTGGCGTCGTTCTGGTTCGCCAGCGCCTTGCCATGGCTGTGGCTGGCGCTGGCGATGTTCGCGGTGCTGCTGCTGCACGTATTGCGCGGCTGGCAACTGTGCCCGCTGGGCCTGCGCGGCCTGTTGGCGCTGGTGCAGGCGCCGTTCTTCGTGGCGTGGAAGCTATACGCCTTGCTGCGCAACCGCGGCAACAAGACCTGGGTCAAGACCCGCCGCAACGATCCCTGATGCGCGCGCCGCCGCGCTGCGGCGTCGGCCGCTGAACCGGATCATTGCATCACCGCAACTCCGCAACTCCGCATCTCCGGATCTCCGGATCGCGGGATCGCCGCATCACCGGATCTCGGATCTCGGATCTCGGATCTCGCATCGCCGGATCGCCTTCCGCCGGGTGGCCGGCCCGCCAGCGGCCGCCGGCGTCAACGACCGGCGTTGGCCAGTTCGCGCAGCGCCGGCTCGAGCGGCCGCCAGCGCAGGCCCAGTTCGGTCTCGGCACGATCCGGCGACAGCCGGATGTCCTGGTCCCACAGCCGCAGCAGCGAGGCCGGCAGGCGCGCCGGCACGTGTCGCGGATCGCGGCCGAGCTTGCCGGCGGCGATCTCCAGCGCCTTGATCGCGGTGCCCAGCGCATAGGCATCGAGCTTGAGCTGACGGCGGCCGATCCGTTTGATCGGCACCGCGCCCAACAGCTTGCCGTACAGCACGAAATAATCGTTCCAGCTCGGCGCGTCGCGCATCGCCAGGTTGTAGGCGCCGCGCAGCGCCGGGCGGGCCAGCGCCTGCTCGACCGCGGCGATGACGTCGTCGACGTGCACCAGGTTGCTGCAGGCATCGCCGGCATCGCCCAGGTCGCCGATGCGGCGCGCGCGCAGCAGCTGCGCGATGCGTTCGGTCCATTGCGGGCTGCCCGGTCCGTAGATGCAGCCCGGGCGCAGCGTCAGCAGATCGGGCAGCGCGGCCAGGATGGTCTCGGTCTGCGCCTTGGCATGCGAATACGGCCCCAGGTCGCCCTTGAGCGGGGTGGCTTCGCCGACCTCGCCCTCGACCCAGCCATAGGCCGCCATCGAACTGAAATGCACCACCCGCAGCGCCGGCAGGCCGCTGGCGGCCTGCGCCAGCGCGCGCGCGCCGTCGACCATGGCCTGTTCCGAGCCGGCCACGCAGTTGACCACCGCGTCGACCTCGCGCAGCGCCGCCGCCAGCGCGGGGGTGTCGGTGGCGTCCAGCACGATGGACCGGCCGAC
>JAEZBO010000226.1 GCA_023427085.1 Pseudomonadota bacterium | reverse complement strand
ACAACCCCCGCGCGCCCCCCCCCCCGCCCCCCCCCGACCCTTCCAAACTTCACACCCATCCGCCACTTACTTTCGCGGAGTCAGCTGCCACTTTGCCCGGTTCGGAGTTCCTTGCGAATTCGGCAAGCTGCGGCGGATGGGAGATCAGCTTAAAAACGGTGGCGGATGCCGACGGCGACTGCCTGGTTGCTGGCGTCCTTGTGGAAGGCCCAGTTGTCGCCGTAGCTGCCGTAGGCGTACAGGTTGGTGCGCTTGGACAGGTCGTAGGTGGCGCCGATGCTGAACACGTTCATCGTCTCGTCGCCGCCGGTCAGGCTGTCGTTGTTGGGATCGGCGGCTTGCCAGGCGGCGAACACGTCGGCGGCGCCCAGCGGCACGGTGACCGAGACCATGTACGAGTTGGCCTTGAAGCCGTCACGCACGCGGAAGCTGCTGAACGACGCGGCGCCGGCTTCGACCGGGGGCGTGGTGCCCATGTTCTTGGACTTGAACCAGCCATCACGCTGCTGGCCGAACATCACGCCGACCTTGGCGACTTCGAAGTCGTACGACGCGCCGACCATGTAGGCCTTCAGGTCGGTGTCGTTGGCTTGCGAGCTGTTGGTCTTGTACAGGTCGTAGGCGGCGGCCAGGTACAGCGGGCCGGCCTTGTAGCGGGCGCCGGCGGTGAACGCGCGGTCCTTGGCGTTGGTCGCGAAGGCAGGCGTGTCGCCGCTGCGGGCGCCGGTTTCGAACGAGTAGCCCAGGCCCAGCGAGAAGCCGCCGATATTCGGGGTCACGTAGCTCAGCAGGTTGTCGTAGCGGATGCTCGAGCCGCTGCCGAAGGTCGAACCCAGCGAGGCCGATTCGTACGAGGTGCCGAACGGGTTGATCGACTCGACGACCCAGCCGGTCGCGAAGTTCTTGTCACGGCCGGCTTGCAGCTGGCCCCAGGCGTCGCTCTTGAGCGCCAGCGTGGCCTGGCGGTCGAACAGGCCGCTGTTGCGGCCGGTGCGGGCATTGAAGCCGCCTTCGAGCACGAACACGGCCTGCAGGCCGCCACCCAGGTCTTCATTGCCCTTCAGGCCCCAGCGCGAGCTGCTGTTGACGCCGTCGCGCATGCCGATGTTGCTTTGTTCGAAGCCGGCGGGGCCTTCGACTTTTTCGTAGCCCAGGCCCAGGTCGACCAGACCGTACAGGGTGACCGAGTTGGCGGCTTGGGCGGTGGGGACCAGGGCGGCGCCGATCAGGGCGGCGGCGGCACAAAGCTTGAACTTCATGAGTATCGTTCTCCGAAAATGAACAACGCCGATGCAATGTGTGGAGGGAGTGACATCGACCACGGCGAGCTAGAAAGCCATCGCAGTATGGGTTTGGCCCCGGGGGCGATTAAGGCCGCAACTGGCGAGGGTCTTGCCGTGGATGGCGCAATCCGGTCAGACGATTGCCATATGCGGCGGCATGCCGACAGCCGCGCGGAAGGCTCGTAACCCTTGTCATGCTGATGCGACAAGGCATTGCAGCGCGCTGCGCGATGTAACCGCGGCTGGGCTGGCCACTTCCGGAAAACGGAACTGGCTGACCGCGACGGGCGAAAAAAAACGCCACGATCGAATCGTGGCGTCGGTTCGGCGTTGTCAGCCGGCAACAGCGGGGCAGGCCTGCCGCATCATGTCCTGGATCTTGCGTTGCAGAAAATCCAGGAACACCCGCGTGCGCGCCGGCGGCTTGCGGCTGGCGAACATCGCATACAGCGGGATCGGCGCGAGCTGCCAGTCGGGCAGCACCGGCACCATCGCGGCGCTGCCGGGGCCCAGCTTGGGCAGGGCGACGATGCCGGCGCCCGACGCCGCGAACTTGCGCAGCAGTTCGAGGTTGTTCGAACTGAGCTTGCCGCTGATCGGCACCGCCACGCGGTTATCGCCGCGCTCGAGCGTCCAGGCCGCCAGTTCGCCGCACAGGTCCGAACGCAGGCATTCGTGGCGCACCAGTTCGGCTGGCGACACCGGTGCGCCGTGCGCCTGCAGATACCGCGGCGCGGCGTGCAGCTGGTGCGGGATGTCGGCCAGCTTGCGGGCGATCAGGTCCGAGTCGGCCTGCTTGCCCCAGCGCAACGCCACGTCGAATTCGTGCGCCGGATCGAGCACCGGCTCGTGGCTGTAATCGAAGCGGTAGTCGAGCTCGGGCCAGTGCTCGGCGAACTCGCGCACCAGCCGCGTGAAGTCCAGCGCGTCGAGCGGTTCGGGCAGCAGCACCTTGAGCGTGCCGCCCGGACGCACGCCCAGGCCGTGCAGCACCGAGTGGGCGTCGCGCACCTGTTCGACCAGCTCGCGGCAGCGTTCGTAATACAGCCGGCCGGCCTCGGTCAGCGTGATCCGGCGCGTGGTGCGCACCAGCAGCGTCACGCCCAGCGTGGCTTCGAGCTCGCGCAGCCGGCGCGACACCGTGGTGGCTGGCACGCCGGTGCTTTCGGCGGCGCGCGAGATGTTGTGGCGGCGTGCGACCTCGACGAACAGCGCGATATCGTTCAGGTCGGGCTGGATGTCCGCGCCGGCGGCAGCGATGCCGCCGCGTGGCGGGTCTTGCGGAGTGTGGAGCATGATCGGTGTTGCCAACGATACGCGCCGGGTAGAAAGAAGGAGGACTGCGGGTTAACCCGGTGGTTTGCGTACCGCAGCGCCACTGTAAGGAACGCGTGCGGTCATTTTTGTGACAACGCCGTCGATCTTGTCGATATCGTCAATCAAGGCAGGGTGGTCACGCCGCTGTCATGCGGCCCCGTGCCGGGGCGGTCCGGCACGGCGACGCCCGCCGGGCACGCTGCGCGTGCCGGCAAGCTGCGCCCGCGGGCACGCGCCGCCAGGCGGCAGTCGTCAGGCCGCCCGCTTGGCCGCCAGCGCCTTGCCGGCCCGGCTGCCGTTGCCGCGGTCCAGCTGCGACGACATCCAAGCACCGATGTCGACCACCGCATCCAGGTCGACGCCGGTCTCGATGCCCAGGCCGTGCAGCATGTAGACCACGTCCTCGGTCGCGACGTTGCCGGTCGCGCCCTTGGCGTAGGGGCAGCCGCCCAGTCCGGCCACCGAGGTGTGCACGATGCCGATGCCGGACTCGAGCGCGGCCAGGATATTGGCCAGCGCTTGGCCGTAGGTGTCGTGGAAATGCGCCGACAGCCGCGCCGGATCGACTCGCTCGGACACCGCGCCCATCACCGTCTTGACCAGGCCGGGCGTGCCCACGCCGATCGTGTCGGCCACGTCGATCTCGACGCAGCCCAGCGCCAGATAACGCTCGGCCACGTCGACCACCGCGGCAGCCGGCACTTCGCCTTGATAGGGGCAGCCCAGCGCGCAGCTGATGCTGCCGCGCAGCCGGATGCCGGCATCGTGGGCCGCCTGCGCCACCGGTTCGAAACGCGCGATCGACTCGGCGATCGAGCAGTTGATGTTCTTTTGCGAGAACGCTTCGCTGGCGGCGCCGAAGATCACCACTTCGTCCATGCCGGCCGCCAGCGCGGCCTCGAAGCCCTTCAGGTTGGGCGTCAGCGCCGAATAGATCACGCCGGGCCGGCGCGTGACGCCCTGCATCACCGCGGTGCCGTCGGCCATCTGCGGCACCCACTTGGGCGACACGAACGACACCGCCTCGATGTTCGGAAAGCCCGCCGCCGACAGCCGTTCGATCAGTTCGATCTTGACGGCGGTGTCGACGAAGTTCTTTTCATTCTGCAGGCCGTCGCGCGGCGACACTTCGACGATTTTGACGCGTGAGGGTAAGGGCATGTCTCGCTTCCTGTAATGGCTGCCGTGGCGGCAATGGGTTTTGCGCCATTTTATGGCAGCCGCCGCAACGCCCTTGCCCTCGCGCGGTCATTGCACCGAAATATTGCCGGTCTTGATGACGTCGCGCCAGCGCGCGAATTCCTGCGCCTGGAAACGCGTGAAGGCTTCGGGCGTGTTGGCGACGATCTCGAAACCCAGTTCGAGCAGCTTGGGCTTGACGTCGGGCGCCTCGAGCGCCTCGCGGATCGCCGCATGGAGCTTCTGTTTGACGTCTTCCGGAAACCCGCGCGGCGCGGCGAAGGCCTGCCACGAGGTCACGGTCACCTTGTCGTGGCCCAGCTCGGCCATCGTCGGCACGTCGGGCAGCAGCGGCGAGCGCTTGGCGCTGGTCACCGCCAGCGCGCGCAGCTTGCCCGACTTCACGTTCGACAGCACCGTGTTGATGTTGGAGAAGCTGGCGTCGACCTGGCCGCCGAGCAGGTCGACCATGGCCGGCGCGCCGCCCTTGTAGGGCACGTGGACCGCCTGCGTGCCGGTCTGCTGCCAGAACAGTTCGGCGGTCAGGTGATCCGAGGTGCCGGCGCCGGCCGACGCAAAGGTCAGCTTGCCCGGATTGGCCTTGAGCGCCGCCAGCAGGCCGGCGAAATCCTTGTACGGCGAGCCGGCCGGCACCACCAGCAGGTTGGGCGCCTGCACCGCCACGGTGATGTAGTCGAAGTCCTTGAGCGGATCGTAGCCGGGGTCCTTGACCAGATGCGGGCCGATCACGAACGGGCCCAGCGAGGACACGAACACCGTGTAGCCATCGGGCGCCGCGCGGCGGGCCGCCTGCGCGCCCACCACGCCGCCCGCGCCGGCGCGGTTCTCGGTCACGAAGGTCTGGCCGAACTTCTGTTGCAGCTTGGCGCCGACGGTGCGGGCGATCAGGTCGGTCGAGCCGCCCGGCGGGAACGGCACCAGCAGTGTCACCGGCTTGTTCGGCCAGGCCGTTGCGGCATTCTGCGACGGGCTTTGCGCCTGGCCGTGGGCCGGGCTCAGGGCCGCGGCGCCGAACGCCAGGCCCAGCATCGCGACGATGCTTTTTTTCATGGTTGTCTCCTCGGGTACTGCGTGGTTATCGATGGCTGCTTGCTTGGGCACAGCTTGTTGTGATCGATGCGTCGGCGCGCCGCTCAGGGCCGCTGGCCGAATTCGGCGCTGGCGGCGGTCCACGCGCGCGCCTGCTCGCTCAGGCTCAGGCCCAGGCCGGGGCGGTCGGGCACCCGCATGCGGCCGTCGGCGATCTGCAGGCGTTCGTTGAACAGCGGCTCGAGCCAGTCGAAGTGTTCGACCCACGGGTCGGCGCCCGCATAGGCCGCGGCCAGGTGCACGTGCAGCTCCATCGCGAAGTGCGGCGCCAGCATCACGCCGGCCTGCTCGGCCTGCGCGGCGATCTTCAGGAACGGCGTGATGCCGCCCACGCGCGGGGCGTCCGGCATCAAGGTATCGGCGGCGCGATGGCGGATCAGCTCGCCGTGCTCGGCCACGCTGGTCAGCATCTCGCCGGTCGCGATCGGCGTGTCGAAGGCGGCGGCCAGCGCCGCGTGGCCCTCGTGGTCATAGGCGTCGAGCGGCTCCTCGATCCACACCAGCCCATAGCTTTCAAAGTTGCAGCACATGCGCTGCGCCTTGGCGCGGTCCCACTGCTGATTGGCGTCGATCATCAGCGGCGCGTCGTCGCCCAGGTGCTGGCGCACCGCCGCCACCCGCTCCAGATCGAGCCGGTGATCGGGCTGGCCGACCTTGAGCTTGATGCCGCCGATGCCGCGCGCGCGCGAGGCCGCCGCGTTTTCGAGCAGTTGCGGCAAGGGCGTGTGCAGGAAACCGCCCGAGGTGTTGTAGCAGGGCACCGAGTCGCGATAGCTGCCCAGCAGCTTGGCCAGCGGCAGGCCGGCGCGGCGCGCCTTCAGGTCGTACAGCGCCACGTCGAACGCCGCGATGGCCTGGATCGCCAGGCCGCTGCGGCCGACCGAGGCGCCGGCCCAGCACAGCTTGTTCCACAGCTTGCCGATGTCGCTGGGATCCTCGCCCAGCAGCACCGGCGCGATCTCCTTGGCATGCGCATACTGCCCGGGCCCGCCGGCCCGCTTCGAATACGACAGGCCCAGGCCGTGATGGCCGGACTCGGTCTGGATCTCGGCGAACAGCATCGCCACTTCGGTCATCGGCTTTTGCCGGCCGGTCAGCACCTTGGCGTCGCTGATGGGCTGGGCCAGCGGCAGCGTCACGGTCGATACGCGGAGCCAGGCGATGCGGTCGGCGTGGCCGGCGGCGGCTGACAGGGCTGCGGCGGATGTCTCGGAGGGTTTGGATATCGTTGTCATTTTGGTGTGAACTGATCGGGAGAATTTGTTGTGACGCAGCATGAACAATGGCTTTATAGGGTCGGGATCAGGCAAGCCTAGATAGCCGGCAACCGCGTTTTTGCAGATGATAACGTTGTCCTTTTCGGTCCACAAGATCGAATTGGCGTATCCTGCGTGCCATGCCCGAGCCTCTCCGACCGGCGTCCACGCGCCAGCCCACCTTGCACGACGTCGCCCAGGCGGCCGGCGTCTCGCTGATCACCGCGTCACGCGCGCTGAACAATCCCGCGCGGGTCGCCGCCGCCACGCGCGAGCGGGTGCAGGCCGCCGCGCAGGCGGTCGGCTACGTGCCCAATCTGCTGGCCGGCGGCCTGAAATCGCGCCGCAGCCGCACCATCGCGGCGTTGGTGCCGGGCCTGTCGGTGCAGCAGTTCCTGCCCACGGTTCAGGCACTGACCCAAGAACTCGACAAGGCCGGCTATCAATTGCTGCTGGGGCAGACCGGTTACGACCGGGCGCGCGAATCGGCGCTGCTGCAGGCCATGGCCAGCCGGCGCGTCGACGGCATCGTCGCGGCCGGCCTGCTCGAGCCCGGCGCGGCGGCCGAGCAGGTGCGTGGCCTGGGCATCCCCATCGTCGAGACCTGGGAGCTCAGCGAACGGCCGCTGGACATGGCGGTCGGCTTCTCGCACCTGAAGGTCGGCAGCGCGGTGGCCGGGTTCTTCCTGTCGCGCGGCTGGCAGCGCGTCGGCCTGGCGATCGGCAACGACCGGCGCGCGGCGATCCGCCGCGAAGGTTTCCTGTCGGCGATTGGCCGCGACGTGCCGACCGCCGTGGTGCCGGCGCCCAGCAGCGTGGCGTCGGGACGGCTGGCCTGCGCGCGGCTGCTCGAGCAGGATCCCGGGCTGCGGGCCATCTTTTGCAGCGCCGATGCGCTGGCCGAAGGGGTGTTGACCGAAGCCCGCGCGCAAGGCATCCGGGTGCCGCAAGACCTGGCGGTGTGCGGCTTCGGCGACGCCGACTTCGCGGCCCATCTGCTGCCGGCGCTGACCACCGTGCACGTCGATGGCGCCGAGATCGGCCGGCTGGCGGCGCAGATGCTGCTGCGCCGCTGCGAGGGCCTGGCGGTCGAGCCGCGCGTGGTCGACGTGGGCTTTCGGATCGTCGAGCGCGAGTCGACCGCCGGCGCCGCGCCGGCGCGCTAGCCGGCTGGCAGGCGCAGCAACGCTAGCTTGTCCGGCACGTCGCGCCAGGCCTGGTGATCGGGCAGCGGCGCCCGGGCGCGCGTGATCGGCGTCCAGCGCGGGTCCTTGGCGAGGCGGGCATTGAGCTCGACGAACACCTGCTGCGCGGGCGTGGCTTCGGCGGCGTTGATGATCGCGCCAACTGGGCACTCGGCGACGCAGATCGAACAATCGATGCAGCCGTCCGGATCGATCGCCAGGAAGTTCGGCCCTTCGACGAAGCAGTCCATCGGGCAGACCTCCACACAATCGGTGTATTTGCACTGGATGCAGGCTTCGGTGACGGCGAAGGGCATGAACAGGGATCCGGGTGGGGGCGACGCGGGCGAGTATAGCGATGCCGCGTGACATGACGGTCACCGCATCCGGCGCGACTGGTAGCGGCCGTCGGCCAGCCGGACGATGGTACCGTCGAGTTCGAGCGCCAGCAGGCCGGCCTGTACCCGCGCCGCCGGCAGCGCACTGCGGCGCGCCAGCGTGTCGGCGTGTTCGGGATCGGGGCCCAGCACCCGCAGCAGCACGGCGGGGTCACCGGACAGCGCCGCGTTGTCGGACCGATCAAGCGCACTTGCGTCGTCGGTGGCCGGCGCCGTGCATGGCCCGGCCACCGCGAACGGCCGCAGCGCCACCGGCTCGCCGAGTTCGTCGCGGATGTCGGCATAGGTCTCGACCAGCTTGGCGCCCTCGCGGATCAGCGCATGGCAGCCGCGCGACAGCGGCGAATGGATCGATCCAGGCAGCGCGAAGACCTCGCGGCCGAATTCAGCCGCCAGCCGCGCGGTGCCCAGCGAACCCGATTCGCGCGCGGCCTCGACCACCAGCACGCCATGCGACAGGCCGGCCACCAGCCGGTTGCGGCGCGGGAAATGCGGCTTGAGCGGCAGCGCGCCCAGCGCGAATTCGGAGATCAGCGCGCCGCGCGCGGCGATGCAATCGGCCAGCGCGGCATGCGCGGACGGATAGACCCGGTCGATGCCGGTGCCCAGCACCGCCACCGTGCCGCAGCCCGGCCCGGCGGCCAGCGCGCCCTGGTGCGCTGCCGCGTCGATGCCGCGCGCCAGTCCGCTGACCACGCACCAGCCTTGCAGCGCCATGTGGGCCGCGAACGCGTGGGCGTTGTCCAGACCCGCGGCGCTGGCGTTGCGGGCGCCAACCACCGCCAGCGCGGGACGCTGCAGCCAGTCGGGCTGGCCGCGCACGTACAGCAGCAGCGGCGGGTCGGGCAAGGTCAGCAGGGCAGCCGGATAGCGTGCGTCGTGCAGCGTCAGCAGATGCCGGTCGGGCGCGCCGGCCAGCCAGGCCTGGATCCGCTCGACTTCGTGCTTCAGGCTGGCGGGTGGCGGGGCAGCCAGGCGCGCGGCCAGCTCGGCTGCCACATGAAGACGCAGGTGCGCTTCGGGCTGGCCGTAGAGCATGTCGGGCGGGCCGATGGCGGCCACCAGCGCCGCCGCGCGGGCCGGCCCCAGGCCAGGCTCTTGCGCCAGCCGCAGCCAGCCCGGCCAGTCGGGTGCGGGACCGTTGACGGCGGTGCACAGCGGTGCGGCGTCATCGTCTGGTGGGGCAGGGGCAAGAGCCGATGCCGCGACCGGCGGGGCAGCAAGCGGCCATGCAGTAACGGGCGTGGTGGCGTCGCTGGCGACGGAGGAAGCGGGCAGCGCAGAATCGGGCGAATGGGCGGGCATGCGCAGACTTTGCCAGCCGGCGTCGCCGTCGCCCAGCCGCGGCAGGACGGTTTTGTCCGCATGCCCCGCCGGCGCCCGCCCCAGCCCGGCCACCGGTCCAGCCACGGGGGCGCGAGCCTGCGATGCCGTTTCAACCCCGAGCGAGGCTTACCGGTGCCCTGCGCCGATCTGCCAAGCACCCGTTCAATAGCACAAAACTATTAGATATCAATTAACTATTGAATTAATATCGGGGGATCATCGTTCTACAGGTTTTGCACGGCAATGGCATTGCTACCCATCCTTCACTATCCCGATCCGCGCCTGCACAAAAAGGCCCAGCCGGTGCAGGTGGTGGATGACCGTATCCGCCAACTGGTGCGCGACATGGCCGAGACCATGTACGACGCGCCCGGCGTCGGCCTGGCCGCGACCCAGGTCGACGTGCACGAGCGTGTCGTGGTCATCGACGTCAGCGACGACCGCAGCGGCCTGCTGGTGCTGATCAATCCCGAGATCCTGTCGCGCAGCCAGGACTGCAAGGTCTACGAAGAAGGCTGCCTGTCGGTGCCGGGTGTCTATGACGAGGTCGAGCGTCCCGCCGAGATCCGCGTGCGCGCGCTCGATGAAAACGGCCAGCCCTACGAGTTCGACGCCGACGGCCTGCTGGCGGTCTGCGTGCAGCACGAGATCGATCACCTCGATGGCAAGGTCTTCGTGCAGTACCTGTCCTCGCTCAAGCAGTCGCGCATCAAGACGCGCATCAAGAAAGCCGAGCGCGAAGCCGCCCGCGCCTGATTCCGCCACGCGGCATGCTTCGCGGCTGCCGCCTTCCTTGCTCGCGCCCGGCATCGCAGCCGGGCGTCGTCTTTATTCCAGGCTATCCCCATGCGCATCGTTTTTGCCGGCACCCCCGAATTCGCCCGCGTCGCCCTGCAGGCGCTACGCGCCGCCGGCCACGAGGTGGTGCTGGTCATGACGCAGCCGGACCGGCCGGCCGGCCGTGGCCTCAAGCTCACCGCCAGCCCGGTCAAACAGGAAGCGCAAGCGGCCGGCATCCCGGTGATCCAGCCGCGCAGCCTCAAGCTCGACGGCCGTTATCCGGACGAGGCGCAGGCCGCGCAACAGGCATTGCAGCAAGCCCGGCCCGAGGTCATGATCGTGGCGGCTTACGGCTTGATCCTGCCATCCTGGACCTTGACGCTGCCGACCCACGGCTGCCTGAACATCCATGCCAGCCTGCTGCCGCGCTGGCGTGGCGCCGCACCGATCCAGCGTGCCATCGAAGCGGGCGATCCGCAGACCGGCGTCACCATCATGCAGATGGACGAGGGCCTGGACACCGGCGAAATGCTGCTCGAACGCGCCGTCAACATCGGCGCCGAACAGACCGCCGCGCAGTTGCACGATGCGCTGGCCGATCTGGGGGGCCAGGCCATCGTCGCGGCGCTCGAGGCGCTGCAGGCGGGCCGGCTGACCGCGCGCAGGCAGCCCGAGCAGGGCGTGACCTACGCCGCCAAGCTCGACAAGGCCGAGGCCGCGCTCGACCTGAGCCAGCCGGCCGAGCTGCTGGCTCGGCGCGTGCGCGCCTTCAATCCGGTGCCGGGCGCCAGCGTGCGGCTGCCGGGCATCGACGATCCGGTCAAGGTGTGGCGGGCCCAGGTGGTGTCGCGCGCCGCGCATGCCGCGCCCGGCAGCGTGATCCAGTCGAGCGCCGACGGCATCGACCTGGCCACCGGCCTGGGCGTGCTGCGCCTGCTCGAGCTGCAGAAGGCCGGCGGCAAGCGCCAGCCGGTCGACGTGTTCGTGCGCGGCTGGCAGCAGGGCTGAGCGTTGCGCGGCCCGGCGGCGCGATCAACCGCGCGAATCGCTGCGCCAGCGCTTGTCGCATTCGGTGCAGCGCCAGCTGTCGCGGTCCTTGACCGGCAGCGGCAACGCCAAGGTATGGACCAGCAGCATCGACAGGCGCCAGCGCCACGAATGCCAGGGCTGGCCGGGTCCGTGGCAGACCGGGCAACTGGGATCCTTCAGCGGCGCCGGTGCGACCGGGCCTTCGGGCGCGAAGGCAGCGTCGTCCGCCTTCGGCGCGGCGCCGTCGGTATCGGCCGGCTGCAGCGCGAAGTCACCCGCCTCGACCCGCGCCAGCACGGCGCGCGCGGCGTCGTATTGTTCGGCCGGAATGCGGATCTTGACGCCGCCCAGCGCCTGCATCACCAGCCAGTCGGCCGCGGCGTGATTGGCATCGGCGATCACCGCGTCCAGGCCTTCGGCCTGCAGCCGGCCGGCGGCCACGTGGGCCTGCAACACGCTGTCGAAGGTGGCGAGCGTGCGGTAGTGATCGGTAGCGGTATCGAAAAGCATCGTGGCGTCGGTGGCAAAACGATGCGCGAACGATAGCAGTTGACGTCAGGGCGCGGGTTGCAGAACGTAAGCGGCGATCTGGTCGGCGGACGCGAACAACTGGTCGGGCCGCTGCGCCGCCAGCGCCTCGGGCAGGTTGTAGCCCCATGCGACAGCGCCGGCCTGCACGCCGGCCTGGCGCGCGGCCTCGATGTCGCGGATCTCGTCGCCGACCAGCAGCACGCGCGCCGGCGCCAGGCCTTGCTGGCGCATCAGCCGGCGCAGCTTGCCGGCCTTGCCGAACACGTCGCTGCCGCAGGCTTCGTGCGCGAACAGCGACCAGACCTGCGGCCCCAGCACACGCTGCACATTGGCGGCCGAATTCGAACTGAGCAGCGCCAGCCGCACGCCCTGCGCATGCAGGGCCGACAGGGCCTCGACCATGCCCGGAAACAGGCCGATCCGCGGCGCGGCCTCGGCCATGCGGGTGCGCACGTCGCTCATGACCCGCGGCAGCTTCCACAGCGGCAGCGCCAGCTGGCGGAAGATCTCGCGGGCATCGCTGTGCCGCATGGCCTGGCGCGCCGCCGCGTCGGGCGTGCGCAAGCCATGGCGTTCGCAGATCTCGTCGACGATGCCGTCGAACCACGGCAGCGTGTCGGCCAGCGTGCCGTCGAAATCGAAGGCGACCAGGTCGTAGCGGGGCATGTCTGGCGGGCCGTTCAGGTCTGTCCGCGGCCGATCCACTTGGTCACGCGCGGTGCCTCGTAGGCTTCCAGCCGGTCCAGCAACACCGCCGGGTCCTGCTCGACCACCAGCATCTGGCGATGCTCGGGCTTGACGAACTGCTCGGCCACCGTGTGGTCCAGGAAGCCCGCCAGCAGGTCGTAGTAACCCGCCGCGTTGTAGATCGCGCAAGGTTTTTCGTGATGGCCCAGCTGCGCCCAGGTCCACACTTCGAACAGTTCCTCGAGCGTGCCGGCGCCGCCGGGCATGGCGATGAAACCGTCGGACAGGTCGGCCATCATGCGTTTGCGTTCGTGCATGGACTGCGTCACGTGCAATTGCGTCAGGCCGTTGTGGGCCAGTTCCTTCTGCACCAGCGATTCGGGAATGATGCCGGTCACGCGGCCGCCGGCGGCCAGCGCCGCGTCGGCCACCGCGCCCATCAGCCCGACGCTGGCGCCGCCATAGACCAGCTCGATGCCGCGGCGTGCCATGGTGGTGCCCAGCGCGCGCGCGGCGTCGAGGTAGGCGGCTTGGCGGCCCGGATTGGAGCCGCAATAGATGCACAGCGATTTACGTTTCATGAGAGTCGTGAGGAAATGATTCGCCTGCCCGCAGGTCGGCGCGGCCCGTGCCGCGCCTGCCGCAAGGGTCGGTTTGCGCGGCGGGCAAGGCCAAAAGGAACAACTATAAGCAATCGGGGCGGCGAGGGTCGACGGGTGCTCCGTGTCCTCACGTTTGGACACATGCGCATGCATGCGGGACATAAGCGGCTTGCTTGGGCTTCCTACACTGGACAGGTCGTTTTTTGGAATGGGCATTCGCCGCAGCAGCCGGCCGCCGCTGGCTGCAGGATGCCCGTCCCTTTACAGGAGAGCCAAGATGAAATCGCTACTAGCGGAGAACCCCAACATGCAAACCGAATTCAAGCTGGACGTCGACGCCATCCGCGAGAAGGCTCGTCAGGACATCGAATCGGGCGCCGTCACGCAGGGCTACCGCGCCGACAAGGACGTCGTCATCGAGATGCTCAACGGCGCGCTGGCCACCGAGCTGGTCTGTGTGCTGCGCTACAAGCGCCACTACTTCATGGCCCAGGGCCTGAACGCCGAGCCGGTCGCCGCCGAGTTCGCCGAGCATGCTGCCCAGGAGCAGGAGCACGCCGACCAGCTGGCCGAGCGTATCGTGCAGCTGGGCGGGGAACCCGACCTGAACCCCGACACGCTGACGCGCCGCAGCCACGCGCAATACGTCGAGGCCGGCACGCTGCAGGAAATGATCAAGGAAGACCTGATCGCCGAACGTATCGCCATCGACAGCTATCGTCAGATGGTCGACTACATCGGCGACAAGGATCACACCACGCGCCGCATGCTCGAGCAGATCCTCGCCGTCGAGGAGGAGCACGCCGACGACCTGGCGGATTTCCTGGCCCGCGGTTGAGTTCGCGGGGTCGCGGCACACGGCTCGTCAGGGCTGGGTGCTGCTGACAAAAAAACGGGCTGCCGCGGATTATCCGCGCGCAGCCCGTCTTGTCTTGGCACCAGGTCGATGGCCGGCGGCAGGACGCCGCCGACTTCATCGACCACCGCCGATTCCGGCGGTAGTTTGTCGACGTCGGCGTCGTTCAGCGGTCGACCGCGTCGCCCCACAGGTCGTACTCGTCGGCATCGGTGATCTCGACACGCACGATCTCGCCCGCCGTCAGCGGCTCGTCGCTGCCGACGTAGACACAGCCGTCGATCTCGGGCGCATCGGCGAACGAACGGCCGATCGCGCCTTCGTCGTTGACCTCGTCGATCAGCACGTCGATCGTGCGGCCGATCTTGGCCTGCAGCCGCGCGGCCGAAATGGCCTGCTGGTGCGCCATGAAACGGTCCCAGCGCTCCTGCTTGACGTCATCGGGCACCGCGCCTTCGATCGCGTTGGCCGGCGCGCCGTCCACCGGCGAATACTGGAAACAGCCGACCCGGTCGAGCTGGGCCTCGGTCAGCCAGTCGAGCAGGTACTGGAAGTCCTCTTCGGTCTCGCCGGGGAAGCCGACGATGAAGGTCGAGCGCAAGGTCAGCTCGGGACAGATCTCGCGCCATTTCTTGATGCGCGCCAGCGTGCGGTCTTCGAAGGCCGGGCGCTTCATCGCCTTGAGGATGCGCGGGCTGGCGTGCTGGAACGGAATGTCCAGATAGGGCAGCAGCTTGCCCTCGGCCATCAGCGGGATCACCTCGTCGACGTGCGGGTAGGGATAGACGTAATGCAGGCGCACCCACACGCCCATCTCGGCCAGCGCCACGCACAGCTCGGTCATGCGCGTGCGCACCGGCCGGCCGTTCCAGAAGCCGGTGCGGAACTTGACGTCCACGCCGTAGGCGCTGGTGTCCTGCGAGATCACCAGCAGTTCCTTGACGCCGGCCTTGACCAGGCGCTGCGCCTCGTCGAGCACGTCGCCGATCGGGCGGCTGACCAGATCGCCGCGCAGCGACGGGATGATGCAGAAGCTGCAGCGATGGTTGCAGCCTTCGGAGATCTTCAGGTAGGCGTAGTGGCGCGGCGTCAGCTTGACGCCCTGCGGCGGCACCAGGTCGACGTAGGGATCGTGCACCAGCGGCTTGGGCGCGGCGTCGTGCACCGCGCGCACCACCTGCTCGTATTGCTGCGGGCCGGTGACCGCCAGCACGCTGGGGTGGACGTCGCGGATCACCGCTTCGTCCACGCCCATACAGCCGGTGACGATCACGCGGCCGTTCTCGGCGATCGCCTCGCCGATCGCATCGAGCGACTCGGCCTTGGCGCTGTCGATGAAGCCACAGGTGTTGACCACCACCACGTCGGCGTTGTCGTAGTCGGCCACGACCTGGTAGCCGTCGGTGCGTAACTGGGTGAGGATGCGTTCGGAGTCGACCAGCGCCTTGGGACAGCCCAGGCTCACGAACCCGACTTTGGGGCTAGACATGAGAAAAGAACCTTGCGGGCAACGCCGCGGACAGATAACCCGCCATTTTAGCGTGCGGGGCTGTCCGGGCCTGCCACCACGGCGATCTGGCGCGGCGCCGGCGTTGTATTTGAGCACTGGCTCCTGGAGCGGTCCCGCTCAGAAGCGCGTGATCGAAAACGGGGCCAGTTCGGCCTGGGCCGCCTGTCCCGCCATCGCCCGCGCCAGCAGCGCGCCGGTGTTGACCGAGCCGGTCAGCCCCAGATGGCCGTGGCCGAAGGCGCACCACAGGCCGTTCTGACCCGGTACCGCGCCGATCACCGGCAGCGAATCGGGCAGGCAGGGGCGGTGACCCATCCAGACCTGCGGCTGCTCGACGCGCAGCCCGCTCAGGCCGGCCCGTGCGTGGTCGGCCAGCAGTAGCGCGCGGCGCTGGTTGGGCGCGCGCTGCAGGCCGCCGAACTCGACGGTGCCGGCGATGCGCAGGCCGGCTTCGCCCGGCATCATGAAGACCTTGCGGTCGGCCAGCACCGTGACGCGCGCCAGCGCCACGCCGGGATCGGCCAGCTGCAGGTGATAACCCCGCTGGCTTTCCATCGGCACGTCGTGGCCGAGCGCGGCCAGCAGCGGCCGCGACCAGGCGCCTGCGCAGACCACCACCTGATCGGCCTGCCACGCCGACCCGCCGGCCGACAGGCGCCAGCCGCCCGCCTCGGGTGTGATCTGCTCGACCCGCGCGGCGACCCGCTCGACGCCGTGCTGCGCCAGATGCGCGGCGATCGCCTGCGCATAGCGGCCGGGATTGGCGAGCCAGCCTTCGTCGGGCAGCAGCACGCCCACCGTATAGCGCGGGTCGAGCGCCGGCTCGATCTCGCGCAGCGCGGCGCCCTCCAGCCGCTGGCTGCGCAGCCCGTGCTGCTGTTTGAGCGCCCACGACGAGTCGTCCTTGGCCAGCGCGCGCGCATCGGGATAGACGTGCAGCTGGCCGTTGCGGCGCACCAGATCGGCCACGCCGACCTCGCGCGCCAGTTCGGCATGCGCGGCGACCGAGCCGGCCAGCAACTGATCGAGCGCGCTGGCGATGGCGGCCACGCGCGCGGGC